>NZ_LR215042.1:0-322086 GCF_900660695.1 Mycoplasmopsis meleagridis
ATGAACAAAATTGAGGAAACTAAATACAATAACTTACATAGTAATAGATTAATGAAAGAATTAAAATTATTAATTACTGATAGTTTTATTTTTAAAAATTACTTTTCTAAAATTAAAGTAGCAATAATAAAAGATAAATATATATATTTATTAACTAATAAAAATAAAAAAGAAAATATCGATGTTTTTAATGAATATAAAAATGTTTTTAATGAAGTAATAAATTCTCTTTTTCCAGACCATAAATATAAATTTATATGAAATGAAGATGTAGACAAATATAAAGATAAAAATATAAACAAAGAAGATAATATTATTACTTATTTAGATATTAGAAAGGACCATACCTTTGAAAATTATGTCGAAGGAAAATTTAATCATGAAGCAATTAAAATTTGCAAAATGATAATTAATGGAGAAAAAAATTTCAATCCTGTGTTAATTTATGGTAAATCAGGATTAGGAAAAACTCATCTATTGCATGCCACAATTAATCAGTTATTAAAAGATAATGTAAAAGTAATGTATATTAATCCTTCAATATTTGTTAGAGAAGTTTCTTCACTCTTGCAAGAAAATAATCAAGCAAAAATTAAAAAAATGAAAAAAGCTCTTGATGAAATTGATATTTTAATGTTTGATGATTTGCAATCATTAACAGTAGGTAACAAAAGATCAACATTAAATTTATTATTTACCATTTTAGACGAAAGAATTAATAAACAAAGAGTTACTATTTTTACACTTGATAAACCGATAGATTTACTCATCGAAGCATTGGATAATAGACTTTATACGCGTTTAGCAATGGGACTTCAACAAGAAATAAAAAGTCCTTCACAAGAAGAATTAGCAAAAATATTAATTAGTATTCTAAAAGAAAATAATATGAATCCAGAAAATTGGGATAAAGATGCTATTTCTCTCATTACACAAAATTTCGCTTCTGATGTGAGAAATTTAATTGGCGGAATTAATAAAATTAAATTTCACAAGAGCGAAATTGATAGTAGTTATAATTCGCAATATTCTTTATCTATTGTTAAAAATATTCTCTCTTCTATTAATAAAGATCAAATAACAGTTTCACCTGATAAAATAATTCATTTTATTAGTAAGTATTACAAAATAAATATGAATGAAATAATTAATAAAAATAGAGAAAAAAATGTTGTTCTAGCCAGAAATATAGCAATTTATATAATAAGAGAACAATTAAAATTACCTCTCGATAAAATAGGTTCTATATTTGGAAATAGGGATCATTCAACTATTATTAATTCAATAAAAAATATTGAAAAGCAGTTGAAAGAGGTAAATAATAATTTGAATCAAACAATAGCAGAAATAAAAGACAGTATTTATCGCTTGAAATAGGAATCAAAATGAAAATTATTGTTAATAAAAAGAAATTTGAAGAAACAATAGATATTGTTTCTAGATATACTGATCCTATCAATAATTCTTATGGATTAAGATGTATTTTATTTAATGTTTCAAAAGAAAAAATTACCTTAAGTGCATCAAATGGATTTATAAGTATTGTTAAATCATTAGAAGTAGATAATGAAAAAATTAAAATTATTGAAGAAGGTGATTTTTTAATAAATTCAACTATTTTTAAAAATGCAATTAGAAGAATGTCTAAAGAAATAACAATTAGTGATGAAAATGGAGATATTGAAATAAATGATAGTGATGTAAAATATAACTTAAGACCTAATAACATTGAAATTTTTCACTCAATTGACGAAATCTTTTCAGCTGAGAAAATTGAAATTAATACAGAAAAATTTAAAAAAGCTATTCATTCTGTAATTTTTGCCACTTCTGATGATGATCATGTTTTAAAATGTATAAACTTCTTAATTAAAGATAATGTTATTGATATTACTGCTACAGATAGATACAGATTAGCAAGATATTCTTTACCAACAAATGCTATTTTTTCTAGTTCTAAAGATATTTCTGTTTTAGCTTCTAGTGTTAAGGATTTAATTCCTAATGATTGTCCTAAAAAAGCTATTTTGTTTTTTAATAGTACTAAATTTGGAGTTGAATATGATAATACAGTTATAGCAGCAAATACTTCTGATGTTACTTTTCCTAATAATAATGACTATTTGTTTAGTATGAAAGAAATTAAAACTACTTTAATAATTAAAAAAGAAATATTAGTAGATTTATTAAATAAAGCATATGTAATAAATGCTCCAGGGTATAAAAAAATAAGTATTTCTATCAATAGAAATGAACTTAAAATATCTGTTATTGTTCCTGAATTAGGTGATTCATTAGTAAAAACAAAGGATTACGAATTTAGATCTGACGAAAAAAATGTGCAATTCGATGTAGATTTTAACTATTTTAAAGAAGCATTAAGTGTTTTTTCTGGTGAAGTTTTGTTGCTTTTAGATGAAAAACCAACAAAAATTTTAATTCTTTCAAAATCTAATGAAGAATGCAAACAAATTGTTGCTCCAACAAGAGGATAAAATGAATAATACTATTGAGATTAAAGACGATTTTATTACATTAGGACAATTTTTAAAAAAGGCAAAATTAATAGAAACAGGAGGGCAATCAAAATATTTTATTGAATATAATGATATAACTATTAATAATCGTAAACCGGAAGGAAGAGGTTCTAAAATTTATATAAATGATACAGTTTGAATAAATAATATAGTTTATCAGGTTGTTAAAGTAAAAAAATAGTAGTTTGGAACTACTATTTTTAATAATTTTAAAGAAGAATAATATTTTCTTCTTTACATTTATTTATTTCATCTTCAGTTCAAACACTAACTTGAACTTCACCAATATGTTTTTTTTCTAATAAGAACATTGATAATCTGCTTTGACCTATTCCTCCACCAATTGTAAGAGGTAATTTATTATTCAAAATATTTTCATGATATAAACCAAAAAACGATTTATCCTTTTTGTCGAATTTTGCTTGTTTAAGCAGTGATTCAGCATTTACTCTTATTCCCATAGATGATAATTCTAATGCTTTATTATTATTTTTATCATAAACTATTAAATCTCCATTTAGATTTCAATCATCATAATCAAATGATCTTTTTGAATGAACTTTATTGTCTTCTAAAGGATAGCCTATTTTATAAACAAAAAAAGCTTTTGTTTCTCTCGCAAAAACATTTTCTCTTTCTTCTGCACTAAGAGAAGGGAATTTTTTATATAGTTCCTCTGAACTAATAAATGTAATATCATCAGGTAATTTTTTACTAAGTTGAGGGAAATCAAAAATTAATTGGTTTTCTACATATCTTATAGACTTATATATTTTTTTAACAATATTTTTTAAAAATTCTATATTTCTTTCTTCATCAGAAATAATTAATTCTCAGTCTCATTGATCTACATAATATGAATGAAGATAATCTATATATTCCTGCTGTCTAATAGCATTCATATCAGTTCAAATTCCTTCATGTAAATCGAATTGATATTTTAATAACGCTTCTCTTTTTCATTTAGCTAAAGAATGGACTATTTCAAGATTTTCATTCAAATTAAGCGGATTAAATTTAACGGGATCTTCTCCGGATAAGCCATCATTAATTTTGGATTTACTTCTTACAAAAAGAGGAGCTGAAACTCTGATTAAATTTAAATTTTTACTAAGTGATTTCGTAAATAAAAATTTAAGATTTTGTATGGCTAATTGTGTTTCTTTTACATTTAATTTACTTTTATACATATTGAATTGAAGGTTTAACTTTTCCTTTTTTGATTCTGATCATTAATTGTAATTGCATACCATAAATTAGTAACGATAATGATTGATAAATAAGAGGAGATATAAGGTTATCAAAACCAGTTAATATACCTTGCATGATAAATAATAAAATCCAGCCTACATTATTAATACAGAATAATAAAATCATGTAAAGTGACATACCACTGAAATTTTTTGTTTCAAAACTTTTAATGACTTGTGGAAGAAATGAAATACAAGTTAAAATAGGGAAAAATGTTGAAACAAATCTAGCAAAACGATCATCTGCAGATCAAGCTCCACTACCATTAATTTTTAGGTATAAACCCAAAATAGAAATAATTCCAACTATAGTATTCAAAATAAGAGTAAATATTAACGAAGGCAGAGCCATATTTTTGTGATTTTTCTTAATTGTTGAATATTTATATAAGTAATAAATAACAAATGATTGAACAAAAGCGCAAATAGTATTTGCGTAGGTTGAAGCAGCAGTTTTAGGAATATTAAAACCACCATAAAGCATTCAACCTAAAAGACCAACATAGAATATTCAGTATGATAAAAATTTTGTATCGTTATGTGTATTCTTTTCTTTTTTTAAGTGAATTAATTGAGGAATTGAAAGGGAAAGAGTAGTAATAAATACAAAAATACTTAAAAATACTGCTATTACTGGAACGGCTGGTATATTATTCGGATTTGTTATAGCAAAAAAATTGTATAAATTTGACATAAAATTCCTTTAAATATAAGTTAGCACGCTTTTAAATTAGCCTTAACATTATATAAAATTTAAAAAGTTAAATTAAATATATAAAAAGTGGTAGAAAACCACTTTTTATATTTTAACTTTAGATAAATATCTGCGACGATAAAAATCTGATTTTTTAACATAATGGATAATAAGTGTTTGAATAATTGACCAAATACTTGTAAAAATTCAATATATTTGAACACCTGCGGTAAATACAACTGTAAGAATTGCAAATACAACTAACATTATATTTTGAGTTTTATTTGATTTTTTCAGTGCTTTTTCTTCTTCAATAGAAAGGCGCTGCTTCAATTTTTTTCTATTTAATAATCTAGGAAGAATTTGGGACATTAATTGGGTTGCTAAGGCAATTATTAAGAGACCTAAATATTGCCATTCTCCATCATAAATTAGTTTTCTTCAAGAAGTGGCTGAAAAATCCATTCCTAATCAACGCGTTGATTTTAATGAAGGCACGCTTTGTATAACTCTTCACATAGCAATAAAAATAGGTAAAGCAATTAAAGTACTTACTAGAATATCCATTGGATTAATTCCATGTTTTTTATAAAGTTGTTGGATTTCTTGTTGTTGTCTCGCTTTCATTTGCTTATTGCCTTTAAAATCAGCATATTTAGCGTCAATTTTTGCTTTTTTCTGCTTTAAATCTTCTTGTCTTGATTGAGTAATTGTTGCTTTTCAAGTAAAAGCTAAAGCGATAAGACGAGTAATAATAACAGCAATTATAAGAGCTAAGATTGTTGTTCAACCATGTGCATCAGGTAAAGGATTTCTAATTCCAGCAGTAATAAGAGCAATTGGATAAGCGAATAGAGAGAAAAATGGGCCTAGTGTTCATGATTCAGCTCAAGAAGTAATAGGTTTTTGAGGAATAGTATTTTGATATGCCATTTGATCTAAATCATTAGAATAATTACCAGCTTTATAAGTTAAAGGATTAGCATATTCATAATATATTTCTTCACCAGGTTTTTTTTCAGAAGTTTTATATGCAGGTTGATTATTTGTATCAAGAGCTTGTATTCTATAATTATTTTCAACAGTAAGGAAATTTACGTTTTTAAGGTAATTTAAAATTGTTTCGTTAAATTTCGAAATTGCATTAAATTGTTCATCTGTTAAACTTATTGAATTTTTATGTTCCACGATTGCTTGCAATAGTGCTTGGTATTTTTGCGAAGTTCCTTGAATGTTTTCTATATTGATATATTCGCTAGAACCATTGTTATTTGGAACTTGAATTCCGTTTAATCCGTCGATTATTCTCTTGTAGTAGTTATTATCAGTTAAAAAGGTTTGGCGATATAACAATTCTAATACATCACGATTAAACTTTAAATTAGGTTTATTTCCATCAAAATTATTTTCCACTTCTAACAAAGAAGCAGTTACAACATTATATTTATCACTAGGATTATTAGAAAACTGCTTTTCGTTAGTATTATATTTGTAACCTTCTTTAATAAATGGTTTTATATCGTTTGTTTTTAAAGTGTATGTTTTGTTATCAGCGTTTAATGTAAAGAAATCTCTTAAATTAAATGCAGGATTAAGGAATTTAATTGTAGAAAGCGTTTTAAAAACAGAATTATACGATGTAGTTGAAGCAGCTTTAAATAAGTATCTATTTTCATTTTCTCCCATAAAAATAGGGTGATTTGAAGCATAAGTATTGTCTTTGTTTTTAATTTGGATTCCGCTTGAATATGAGTCATATTTACCATATTCTCCACCATTTTTAAAGGTTTGGTCCTGGATAGCATTTAGCGTGCTCAAATCATTATATTTTGATAAAAGGTAGTTAGTTTCAGGATTGTGCTTTATTTCGTAATATTCATTGTCTAAAAGATATTTATCGTTATTTGGTTTTGTTGCAGGTTCAAAAGTAGCAACAGAAGGGGCAATATCTTTTTTATCGAGGTAAAATTCTGTTCCAGCACCAGTATAAGTTGAAGATTTTACAACGATAGACTGAACACACCCTGTTAATGTTAGTCCAAAAATAAATGTATATAATACTGCTCTTATTCAAAATCAAACTTTTTTCCATGTAGTTTTTTTCTGATTATTTTGAGCATTATTTGAATTAAAATAATCAAAATTTTTAGATCTATTTTTTTCCATGTTGTATTTTTTCAAATAACTTTCTAGTTTTTTCTAATTTTTCAGCATAACTTATACTTAAAAAATTTTTGCGAACAATCATAACCATATGGTATTTTAAATTGTAGAAATTTAAAGAATTGATTATTGATTTAAGCTGTCTTTTGCAATAGTTTCTATAAACAGCATTACAAAATTTTTTAGGAACAGTAATACCGATTTTAAAATTATCGCTAGGTTTAAAATAAATAATTAAATTTTTATCGAAAACTTGATTTTTTGTTTTTATAACATTTTCAAATTCTCAGCTCTTCTGTAAACGATAAATTTTTTTCATTAGAATTTTTAGTTTTATTTACTTGAAACTGTTAATCTTTTTCTACCTTTTGCTCTTCTAGCAGCTAATATTTTTCTTCCGTTAGATGTAGACATTCTTGCTCTAAAACCATGTGTTTTTACATGTTGTCTTTTATTTGGCTGATATGTTCTTAGACTCATAATTTCTCCTTTTCTTTGAATATCTAAACAAACATTTTAAATTATTTTAAAGGGATAAAATGCTTTTTATATTATATATTAATAACATATTTACAATTACTAAAATTAAAAATAGGTACAATATATTTTGAGTGTTGGAGGTAACTGTGTTGAATCTAAAATATTTGATTGATAATGAAAAAGAAGTTCGAGAATTATTTAAAACAAGAAAAGTTGATTTCGAACTATTAGATAAACTTTTCTCAATTGCAAAAATGAGAGGAAAGTTAATGTTCGAAGCACAACAAAAGAAAGCTCTATTAATCTCTAAAAGTAAAAATTTAAGCAAAGAAAAGACAAATAAAGATAAATTTGAAATGCTTAAAAATGAGCTAAGCATCTTAAAAAAAGAGCAGATTATTTTAGAAAAAAAAGCTGATGATTTAGATATTGAAGTTAAAGACATTATCAATAAAATTCCTAATTTACCTCTAAAAGATGTTCCACTAGGTGAAGATGATAGTCAAAATATCGTTTTAAAAACTCATGATAATTTAGGCAGGGGTTTGATTAGTAAAAATGTTAAACCCCATTATGAAATAGCCCATGAATTAGGTTTATTCGATACGGAAAGGGCTTCTAAATTATCTGGTTCAAGGTTTGTTATTTATAAAGATGATGGTGCAAGATTAGCAAGAGCATTACAAAATTATTTATTAGATTTACACTCAAATAATAATTATCAAGAAATTGATGTGCCAGTTTTAGTTAAACCTAACATAATGTATGGAACAGGTCAATTACCTAAGTTTAAGGAAGATTTATTTTATTTAGAGAAAGAAAATTTATATTTAATTCCTACTGCAGAAGTTCCAGTTACTAATTTGTACAACAATGAAATAATTGATTTATCAAAACCAATAAAATTGACTGCTTTTACTCCTTGTTTTAGATCAGAAGCTGGTAGCGGCGGGAAAGATACCAAGGGAATAATTAGATTGCATCAATTTAAAAAAGTTGAGTTAGTTAAAATAACTAGTAAAAAAGATGCGTTAGAAGAATTTGATCAATTATTAGAGCAAGCAAAATTAGTGTTAGAAAATTTAGAATTACCATATAGGGAATTATTGTTATGTAGAGGAGATTTAGGATTTTCTTCTAAAAAAACAATTGATTTAGAAGTGTGATTGCCATCGGAAATGAAATATAGAGAAATTAGTTCTGTTTCTTATATGGGCGATTTTCAAGCAAGAAGAGCTATGATAAGATATAGAAATAGTGAAGGTGAAATTGAATACGCACACACTATGAATGGTTCTGGCTTAGCCATTGATAGACTTATAGCTGCAATATTAGAAAATTATCAACAAGAAGATGGTTCTATCATTGTGCCTAAAAAGCTAGTTCCTTATATGCAAGGAAAAGAAAAAATAGAAAAATAGCAAAGATAAACTATTTTTCTATTTTTTCTAAAATGCAAACATTTTCAATATGAAAAGTTTGAGGAAACATATCTACAGGAGAGAAAAATTTTATTTTATATCCAGCATTAAGAAAATTTTTTAAATCTCTAATCATTGTGTGAATATTACAAGAAATATAACCTATTTTTATTGGTTTTATTTCAATAATTTGTTTAATTATTTCTTTAGATAAGCCCTCTCTAGGAGGATTAACAATAATTTTATTTATCTTCAAAATAGACAAATTAGTATTTTTATTTAAATTCTCTGCATAAAAATAGCTATTATCAATTTTATTAATGATTGCATTAATTTTTGCGTTATTAATTGCATCTTTAATTAATTCTATTCCTATCAATTTATTTATTTTATTAGCTATCAATAAACCTATAGTTCCTACTCCACAATATGCATCTAAAACTATGTCTTGATTATTAAAATCCATATTGTCAATTAGCAGGTTATATAAATTTTGGATTTGACTAGAATTAATTTGAAAAAAGCTATCTGGTGAAATTAAAAAGAAAAAACTATTTAATTTATTAAGAAATTTAGTGTTTTTCTTTTGATATATAACAACATTTTTATTATTGTAACGGAGAATAAAAGTCGTTACATTTTCAAAAATTTTATTATTAAAATTTATATTTAAATTTGTTTTATTACTAGTTATCAAAAGAACTTGTAAGTTATTATTAAAATTAGACTTTCTAATAATTAAAGAAGCTTCTGTGCCTATTTTATAGTTATTTTGATTCATATAATCAATAAAAGCAAAAGCAAAATGATTAATTTCTTCTTCAGCTAAAGAAATATTGTTTAGAGAAACAAAATGATTTGTATTTTTCTCATAAAAACCTATTTTATAATCATTATCTTTTAATTTTAAAAACACTTTTATCTTATTTCGATAATTTCAAATTTTAGGAGAAGGCAAAATATTAGATTTTAATTCGAAATTCAAATTTCTCTTTAAGAGAGATTTAACTATATTTTCTTTAAATTCTAATTGCGAAGAATAATCAATTATAGATAAAGGTGCAATGCCATATTCTATGTCAATTTCTTTTATTCTTTTATGAGATTTTTTATGGATTTCAATAGTTTTAGCGTAGATAATTTTCGTTGTTATTTTTTTAATTTGAATATCTATTATTTCTTTAGGTAAAGCATTATCAATTAAAAATAATTTATTATCTTTTCTAAACGAGCCAAAACCTTCATAAGTTAGTTCTTCAATTTCTATATTTTTTATAATTTGATTTAAAAAATATTGCATATAAGAATTATAAAAGGATTAAAATAATGCGTCTCTTTTTTATATTAATTAAGAGACGCATTTATTATTTAATTATTCAGAGTGACAAGATGTTTTTCCTTCTTTATCAGAGCATTTACTTGCGCATTCTTTCTTTTCGCAGCCACACTTGCTTTCACAAGAAGATTTTTTTGCACAGGTTTTATTTTCACCTGAACATTTCTTTTCACAAGTTTTTTTACATTCTTTTTCCATAGCTATTCTCCTTAAAAATATTAATTTATACCTTTATTTTATACTAAAAATACACTTTTTGCTATTTTTTTAATTTTTTAAACAAAATAAAAAGAAGCATTTCCTGCTTCTTTTTATAACATATAAGAGATATTAAGAATAAGAATAATTTTACTCATAAAATCATTCAATTAATATAGTGAAGGGAGTGGAATACTACTCAAGAAATCCGTTTTTGGATAATCATCCTTATAATTCAGGATGCATCAGATATATTTTAACTTATTTTAAGATAATAATAAAAATTATTTCATTAAAATAACTTTTTCTCTAATAGGTATTACGTGAATGTGAGTGTGAAAAACAGTTTGATCAGCCATTTCGTTAGTATTAATGACAACTTTAAATCCAGGGATACCTTTATCTAAAATTTCTTTTTTAGCTAATTTTCTAGCTACGTTAAAAATATGTCCTGCAGTATCGTCATCCATTTCGGTGATATTTTTGCTAAATTTCTTAGGAATAACTAAAAAATGGCCTTCTCTAAAAGGAAAAGCATCATAAATAGCAATACATTTACTGTCTTCATAAAGAAATTTTGCTGGCATTTCTTTTCTAATTATTTTTGCAAAAATTGTTTCATTATTATTAGACATATAACCTCTAATCAATTATTTTTATAAAACTTTTGTCTTTTAAAGCATTAAATAATGTTTCATTTATATCTTTTTTTATTTGAATTTGGTAACCTAATTTGGAAAATGCGTTTTGAGCAGTTTTGTAAATATCAGGATCGTTTAAAGCAAAAATAAAACTTAATCTATTTATTTTATCTGCGTATGGAGTATTTTTAAAAGACAAAAGAATTTTGTCTTCTGATTCTGATGAATTTTCACTAAGAGGTAATTTTGTAGGCAACTTTTCTGCAATTGGAGTAATTTGATTTATGTAAGCTAGTATAGCCTTATCTGTTGTATCAGCATTATTTTTGTAAGGAGAATAGGGATTATCTTTAGAAATTTGATTAAACAATCTATTAGCAGAAGGACTATAAAAACCAGTTAGAGAATAGTCATTAGTAGTTGAAGAATTAATTTTAGAAAGATCTTCATAGTTTCAAAGCAAACCATAATTATTATTATCAACTTCGAAACCAGCATAGCCTTTTAATTCCGTGTCATAAGGGCTATTGGTTAGAATTTCGCTACTATTTTTTTTCAAAACTTTTGAATAATCAGGAGAATTTTTTAAAAAATTATTAAAGTCATTAACATCTTTGATTAAGCCATAGCCTTGAAGGAAAAAATCATCTGTTGAAATTTTAGTATCGTCTGATTTTTTCCAAATTTGAATTAATTTCTTTTTTAAGGCATATTGATTGAGGTTGTAGTTTTCAATACTTGTTGTTAAATCTTTATCGTATTTAAAAGATGAATCAATAGTTTTTAATTGCTTTGGATCAGAAATTTGAAAATACTTATAAACTAACAAAAGTTTACTTATTTCTTCCCTTATTTTACTTTTATCGTTTGCTCAATAAGCCTTAAAAATAGACGAATTAGGAATTTCATCAGGAGTTACTTGATTAGTTGCAATTATTTTAGAATAATCATTAATATCCGTATTTTTAACTAATTCAATATTTTTCTTTAAGAAAAAATTTTTATCTTTGTTTAATTGATTTTGAGCATATAGTTGAAAAGCTAAATAAGAATCATTAAATAATTGGCTAGAAATAGAATTAACATCATTTTTTAGTTTATTTAAATTATCATTATTACTTATATCAATACCATAAAGAGAAGCTAAAGTAGAATTTAATCAATCCTGTTCTATTGTGTTAATAGTTATTTCACTAGATAAAGTTTTGTCTTGTTTAATTTTTTCAGTTGTTTCAACCTTATTACCACAAGCAACAGCTAAAAAAGGAAAGCAAGCAGAAGAACTTATTAAACCCAATTTTAAAAATTTATTTAATTTCATTGTTCTCCTTTTATCTATTTTTAAATAAATTAAGTAAACTTATTAATTTTTCATTTAATAAATAGTCAGCTGTTTTTTGATAATTATCGTTATTATTAACGAAATAAGTTTGATTATCTTTTGATTCAAAATATGCATCAGCTTCGTTTTTTGTTCTCTCTTCCATTCATTTGCTGATATTTTCTGTAATGTTTAAGGCTTTTTCTGCATTAACAGCATTAATAGCATTTTTGTTTAAAGAAATTAAATTATTTATTTCTTCTTCTGTGTAAGAAGGATTTTCCTTATTTGCAACATTATACTTAGGGTTGAAAATATTAGTTTGTTTTTTTAAATATTCCTTGAAATCAGGGCTATTAAGCATAACATCATTAATGTAATTATCGTTTGTTAAAGTACTATTTATAACATTAATGGCATTATAATTAACACCACTTAATTGAGAATATTTGTTTTTGAGAACATAGTCGTTTTGAATCATTTTGATAATAGTATTTATGTTATCATTTGTATTATTTTTAACAATATCTTGCATATTTATGAGTGAAACGCCTTTTTTTGTTAAAACAATATAAGTATCAGAAGAATCTTTTAACTTGTAAAAAGTATAAAGTTGCTTATTTTCATTTTTATTAGGACCAATATCAAACGTTTTTTCAAATTCATCAGTTATTAATTCTTTGAATTTATCATCATATAAACCAGTTTTTTTGGCATTATCTGTATTATCAAAAGCTTTTTGAATTTCTTCATTATATTTAGTAATTTTTTCTTTTTTCTTATCAAAAGTATCAGAAGATTCAAAAGTAGGAGCAGTTATTTTTAAATATGAATTAATGTTATTTTGAATATTTTTTAACATTCCAAATAAATCTATTTCTTTTATTTGTTCTTTGTTATTTAATAGTATTTCTTTAATTGCAACAAAAGCTTTTAAAGCATTATCATCATTGGTAAAAAGAGAAGAAAGTGAAATTAGTCCTTGAGTACCAAAATTATTTTTAATGGCATCATCATCGTTAGAAAGTTTTTGCAATATATCATTATAAAGTTTTGCGTTAGCTGGCAAATCAGTATTATTTTCAGAGTTTAATAAATTTGCATATTCGCTAAAAGGCTTAAAATTATCTTTTATTTTGTCGTATGAATAAACAATATTTTTTTCTTCATTGGAACTAATTGGTCAAGCAAACATAAGTCTTTTGAAAAGCTCTTTATCAACATTTCAATTGTCTGAATTTTTAACTTTTGCAATTCCAGGAAGAGTAAATTGACTAATGACATATGGATTATCATTTTTTAAATAATGTTCTATAAAAGGTTTAGCTGATTTTTGAGAAGGAAGAAAGCTTTCAGTCATGAAACTTATATATTTGTTGTTGATTTTGAAATAATTTCCATCTAGATTATTATTGGTTATTTCTTTTAACCAAGAAAAAACTTTTTCGCCTTTTTTTATAACAGTATTATCAGAAGTATTTTGTATATCACTATTCGCAACACGATCAATTATGTCATCAATTGAGTTAGTAGAAAGTTTAAAACGTCTTAATGCATCTGGTTTAATATGTTCAAAAACACTATTATTTATAGCTTCTTCTTCATTAGTAGCACCATTATATTTGTCAATTAAAAGTTGATTAAATTGCGTTTGTCAATTATCATAGCCATATTTTTTGATAGTATCATTTTTGATGTCTTTTAATTCATTTGAATATTGATTTTTAAGTTCATCAATTGTTTTTAACTGGATATTAGTATTCCTAGTTTCGCCATTTTTAAGTGAAGCATTTCATAATTTTTGATATTCAACTGAAGCTTTTTGTTCTTGATCATAAAGATAGTAAATAGCTAATTTATTAATTTCCTTTAATTGAGCTTGATAATTATTTTCTGTTTGTTCTTTATTTACATCTTCTACATAACCAACATTGAAGTTAATTTTTTTACCATTAGCATTGAAAGTATAGAGATTTTGTTGTCTAGAGATAGGATCAATATATTCATTTCTAGTTCCAGTTACTGCTAAAGGGATAGTTATTCCAATAACAATAGCTGCTGTTAAAACTGAACCCAAAATAAAAATTGATCTTCCTTTTCTTTTTTTAACTTGAATCTTGGAATTTTTAGTTTCATGTTGTGCATTTTTCTTTGCTAAACGTTCAAAAAATGTCTCTTTTCTTTTAGCCATATTTTCTCCATAATGCATTAAGTAATTAATATTAATTATATTATGAAAATCTAAATTAATATTCAATATGTAAGAGAGCTTAAATGTTGAAAAATCAGAAATATTTTTATCAAGATTAAAATTAACAAAAAAGTTCTTTTTAAAGTATTTTAAGGTAAAATTAAGTTGTAAGTCAATATTTTGTAAGAGTTGCAAAGTTTGCAACTCTTTGTTTTTAAAAAAGGCAAATATGAATTGAGAAAATTTATTAAAAAAAGAATTTGGCGAAATTATTTTAGAAACTAAAAAAATTAACGAAAACGGAATGATAATTTTGGATGTGAAAATTAATAGTCACGATTCAAAAATAGTTGAAAAATATACTTATTTAATCAATAATTTTATCGATCGCAAAGTTAATACTAATTTAGATTTTGATTATTTATCAGTTAGTTCTGCGGGATTAAAAATAGATTATAAAATAGATGAATTAGATAAATTAATAAATGAATATGTAGAAATTTATTTAAATAAAAGTTTAAATAAAAAGGATTTATTTATTGGACAATTGTTGCAAAATGAAGAAAATAGTATTTTACTTAAGTGAAATGACAAAGGCCAATTTAAAAAACAAGTAATTACAAAAGATTTGATATCTAAAATAAAAAAACACATCAAAATTTAAGAGGAAATATGGCAAAGAAAATTGAAACTAAAGAATTAAACTATGAAAAACAATTTTTTAAATCAATTCTTGAATATAGCGTTAACCACAATATTTCTTTAGATAGTGTCATTGATGTTTTTAATCAACAAACAACAAAAATTATTAAGAAAAAATTAGATCAAGATGCCGAAATAGTCTATGAATTAGACAAAAAAAACAAAATAGCTAAACTCTATAATTTATATGTTAGTGTTGTTGACAATGATCCAGAAATAATTAGAGACATTGAAAACAACCCAGAAATTCGTTTTTATAATATTACTTTAAATGAAGCTAAATTGTATTATCCAGAAGTTAAAGTTGATGACATCATTAAAGCACCAGTTAGTTTAAGTTGAATTAGTGAGTCTAAAAATTCTAATATAAAACTAATTGCGAAAGTACTTTTTAATTCTATTGTTCAAGGAATTAAATTATTGGAAAAGAAAATAATTTATGATAAATACTCTTGCATGATAGGACAAAAAATTATGGCAGAATTTGTTTCTCAAACTGATAAAGGAAATTGAAATGTAATTTTGCTTGATCCTAGTGGTTTACATAATGTGAGCGCATTTTTACCTAGATCTTTACTAAATGGACAAAGAGATATTAAGCGTGGTCAAAAATTAGAAGTTGTTATTGAAAGTGTAGAAGAAGATACTAAATTAAGTCAAATTAAAGTTTCATTAGATTCTCCACTTATGGTTGAAGCAGAATTAAAAGAAAATATTCCTGAAATTAATGAAGGATTAATTACCATTTATAAAATTCAAAGAAAACCCGGCGAAAGAACGAAAGTAGCTTTAAAAAAGACAAATTCTTCAAATTCTGATTTTGATTTGCATGGCGCTATTATTGGTATTAACAGCAATAGAATCAATTCAATAAGAAGTAAATTGAATAATGAAAGAATTGATATTATCGAATATAGTGACGATTTAATTACTTTTATAAAGAATGCTCTATCTCCTGCTAAAGTAATTGATATTCTTAAAAAAGAAGAAAAAAACAATGACTATTATGTTATTGTTCTCAAAGAATCAATTACTACAGCAATAGGTAAGAAAGGAGTTAATGCATCATTAGCTTCTTCTTTAACTGGAACTCATTTAGATATTGTAGATACTGAAAAAGCTGATGAATTAGGCTTAGAATACGATAAAAATGCATTATCTTTATTATCACAATTCAATTATTCATCTAATAAAAAAGTAAATTCTAATAATAGAAAAGAAAGAAAGAACAATTTAACATCTTTTGATTTTAACATGGATACTTTTGATAAAGATGTTGCTGCCTTTGAATTACAAGAACAAGAAGATAATAACAAATATAGTGATCTTAATTTTGACGAATTGTTTAAACAACATGAAAAAGAACTTAATGAATTAGAAAAAGAACAAGAAGAGACAATAAGCGAAGAATTAGCTAAAGAAGAAATCAAAAAAGATATTAAAAATTACAAAAAAGCTAAAAAAGTTATTGAAGATTTTAAAATAGATGATGATCTTACTAATTTCGGACTTGATAAAAACATTGATTTATCAGATTTGAATGATGAAGAATGATAAAAAAGTTACAAGAAAATGCATTGTAACAAATCAAATTTTTCCAGTAGAAGAATTGGTAAGATTTAACTATAAAAAAGAATTAAACGAAATTTTGCTTGATAAAGAAAAAAAATTAAAGGGAAGAGGATGCTATTTCTATCCAACAAGAACTAATTGGGAATTGTTAACTAGAAAAAGAGGATTAAATAAAGCTTTTAGAACAAATGTTTCGAATGAAACATATAATAAATTTACGGCAGATTTGGAGGAATTAAAATGACTAAAGTAAAAAGAATAACAAATGATGAAAATATCAAACAATCATTATTACATGTTAAAACAGAAATAAAAGATGGTGTTTTTATTTTTAGCGGTAAAATGCCTCTTAATGAATTTGCAAAGAAAATAAATGTTAATGCAAATGAAATCATTAAGAAATTCTTTTTAAAAGGTCATGTTTTTACAATTAATCATATTCTAGACGAAGAACAAATTGCCGGAATTTGTATGGATCAAGGCCTTGATTTTAGGAAAGAGCAAAATATAGATGCTGCTAATTTTCTTAATGAAATTGATTTTAAAGATGATGTTAAATTATTAAAGAAACGTGATCCTATTGTAACAGTAATGGGTCATGTAGATCATGGTAAAACAACTTTAATTGATTATATTCGTAAAACTAATGTAACTTCAACTGAAAGCTCAGGAATTACACAACATACAGGCGCCTATCAAGCATTACATAATAACAATAGAATAACTTTTATTGACACACCGGGACATGAAGTTTTTGATCAAATGCGTTCTAGAGGTGCAAAAATTACTGATGTAATTATATTAGTTGTAGCTGCTGATGATGGTGTTATGCCACAGACTAAAGAAGCAATAAAACATGCTAAAAGTGCAGAAGTTCCTATAATAGTATTCATTAATAAAATTGATAAAACTAATAAGAATTTAGAGAGAATAAAAAGAGAACTTGCTGATAATGATTTAGTTGTCGAAGAATACGGGGGTAATGTACCAGTTGTTTTAGGATCAGCTATTAACGGAACAGGAATTGATGAATTACTTACACAAATAGTTCTATTAACTGATATTATGGAACTAAAAGCTAATTTTAATCGTTATCCTTTTGGTACAGTCATTGAAAGTAAAATTGATAAGGGGATAGGAGCTTTAACAACTGTTATTGTAGAAAACGGAAGAATGGAAAAAGGAGACTTTATAATAGCTGGATCGTCTTTTGGTAGAGTGAAAATGATGTTAGATCCTTCTAATATGAAGCAAATTGACTATGCAACTCCAGGAATGCCAGTTATTTTTAGTGGTTTAAATATCGCACCACTTGCTGGAGAAAGATTTATTGGCATTTATGACGAAAAATTAGCTAAAAAGTTAGCTAATGAAAAAGCTCAAAAAGATAGAAATGATATCTTATTCAATAAAAGTCAGACAAATAATAAACTTAATCAAGGCAAAAAAATTGTTAATTTAATTATTAGATCTGATGTTCAAGGAACAGCAGAAGCGTTAGAAAGTTCATTAGCAAAATTATCTAATGATGAAGCAATGATAAGAGTCATAAGCGCACAAGCTGGAATTGTATCTAATTCAGATTTGTTATTAGCACAAGCATCTAATGCTTTGATAGTTATGTTTAATAATAAACCCTCTTCAATTACTAAACAAATGGCAAAACAACATGGTGTTTCTTTAAGTTATCATAATGTCGTTTATAAAGTTGTTGAAGAAATCGAAGCTTTATTAGAGGCTCAAAAAACTATTGTCTACGAAGAAAAAATAATTGGTTCTGCAAGAGTTGCTCGTTTATTTAAATATTCTAAAGTCGGAATTATTGCCGGTTGTATAATGAACGAAGGAAGCGTAAAATTAGGTTGCAAAGTTAAAGTTTTTAGAAATAAAAAAATGATTCATGAAGGCTTTATTGAAACTCTTCAAAGAGAAAAAAATGAAGTTAAAGAAGTTTCAAATGGTAAAGACTTCGGCACTCATTTACGTAAATATAATGATGTTCAAGTTGATGATATTTTTGAATTTTATGAAGATGTTCCTGTTACTAATAAGACTATAAAATAGGTAATTATGAATTTAAAAGAGTATGTTAGAGATATTCATGATTTTCCCAAAAAAGGAATAGTTTTCAAAGATATTTCACCTTTGTTAAATAATGGGGAAAAATATCACTATGTAATTAAAAAAATTGCAGAGTTAGTTAAAGATTGTGATGTTATAGTATCGCCAGATGCAAGAGGATTTTTATTTGGTGCCCCAACTGCAGTTTTGTTATCCAAACCTTTTGTTATGGTTAGGAAAGCTGGAAAATTACCAGGTGAAACAATTAAACTTAATTATCAATTACAATATGGTGAAAATATTTTAGAAATTCAAACAAATCAATTAAAACAAAATCAACAAGTAGCAATAATCGATGATGTTTTAGCAACGGGAGGGACTGTATCTGCTATTAAAAAATTAGTAGAATCGCAAGGAGCAATTGTTAAAAAAATTGTTAATTTTATCGAGTTAATTTCTCTTAAGGGTAGAGAAAAATTCGAGAAAGAAAACATCGAAGTAAGTTCGATATTGCATTATGAATAAAATAAATAGGAAAGAAAAAAAGAAAATTTTCAATGTACGAAATTTGGTTTTTATATCAATTTATTTATCTTTGTTCTTATTAGCAGGACTAACAGGTTATTTTGGTTATATTCCAATTTTGCATACCACAATTACTTATTTACCTGTAATAGTAGTTATTGCGACGATACATTTAGAATTTAAAGGCGCTCTAGTAAGTGGGCTAGGTTTTGGCTTTAGTTCGTTAATTGCGGCTTATTTATATGGAAGTACTAGATATCAATATATTGATATTTCAGTTTTGCCTAGATTATTAATGGCTATATTTGTGTTTTTAGCATATAAATTAGTTAATTATGAATTAAAACCAAAATTATATAAATTTATTTTTCTTTCACTTTTAGCAACAGAATTAAATGTAATTTTAACAATTAGTGCTCAATATGTTCATAATATTATTTCTCCATTAAGATATATTCTAGGAGTTAGAGAGTGAGCAATAACTCATGTTATTAATTTAGTTTCTGAACCTATATTAGCAATTTTTTTGTCAATTATTTTGTATAGATTTGTTAATTACATGCGAAAAAAATATTTATATAATCAAAAAATTAAATTTTAATTTAAAAAGCCTGAAAAGGCTTTTTAAAATTGTTTAAATCAATATTTTTTTGGTAATGTTCACTGCTTATTATTTTTGAAAAAGGCATTATTAACTATAAGACCTAAATATAGGAAAAAGCTAATAAATGTAACAAAGAGGGCAATATACATAAAAACAGCTATTATTCCGTAGCGCGAATAATTAATTAATTTAGTTAGTAACCCAAAAATCATTATAAAAAATGTTATTAAAACGGATGATATTAAAGCACCAGGATAATTATGTTTTAATTCTCAATTTTTAAAAGAAGGAGCAAAAATATAAAGCAAAATTATTCCTAAAAATAAAGCTATTAGTAAAAAGATTAAAAAAGAAGGATAAAAAAACGCATCAGTTTGAATAGCTTTATCAAAAGCATTAAAAAAGGTTAAATATATAATTATTCAAACAAATAAATACAAGCAAATTCCTAATGTAATAAAACATCCTTTTAATCTATTTAATGCAAAGTTACCGGGATTATCATGTTCGTAAATTAAATTTTGTAAGTAGATAAATTTTCCAAATCCTGATGAGCTAAGTCAAATTGAAATAAGTGCAGAAAGCACTATTGCAACCACACTTAAAGTACTTTTTGGGGCAATAATTTCTGCTATTTCAGAACCATTAAAAGCCGATTTAATACCAGGAATAATTCTTATTAAAATTACTTCAACAAACAAGTTATTGTAATTAGGAATTAAAGAAAGAAGCGCAAGTAAAACAACAATTATCGGGACAAAAGAAACAAGAAAGTAGAAAGCTAAAGCAACAGGAAGCATTCGATATTCTTTTTTAAAAAATTTATCTTTAATTTCTTGAATTAATTGTTTTTTATCTTTGTCACTATGTCTAAGCGTTAAAACATATGATTTATGTCTTTTTCAAATAAAAATATTCAAGATTAGGCCAATAAATTTATCTATTATAGTTTCTATTCATGGTCTTTCTTTTTTAATACCAATTAGTTTATTTTTTAATATTGAATTATTAATTTTTTTCCTATAAAGTTTTTTAATTTTTCTTTGTCTTGTACTGCTTGTTATGTAACCTTTTATTTTTTTTGAGTTTTCTAAAAACATTTTATGAGCAATTAATATCTTCGTCTATTTGTTCAATTCTAGCTTGATGTCTTCCCCCTTCATATTGAGTATTAAGGTATTCATCAAGCATTTTTTTTGCTTTATCAATAGGAGTAATTCTTCCACCCATAACTAGAATATTAGCATTATTATGCATTTTAGACATTTTAGCATCTTCAACTGAAGTAACTCTAGCAGCTCTAATGTTTTCGTGTCTATTTAAAGCATAAGATATACCTAATCCAGTTCCACAAAAGCCTAAACCAAAAGTTATTTCCTTATGATTGTTAATGTAGTTAGCTAGTTTGTGTCCTTGAGTAGCATAAGAAATAGGTTTTGAAGAATCTTCTGGGCCTAAATCTACTGTTTCAAAACCCTTTTCAATCAAGTAATTTTTTAATTCATTTTTTAAATCAGCACCAGCATGATCACTAGCTAGAGCAACAATTTTTTTATTGTCCATATTTGGCCTCCTTAACACAAAAAGTAAGGAAAAGTTTATATTTTTTCCATTGTATTGATATTTTACAATTATTTTTAATTAAGTAGTGTATGAAAATGAGGAAACAATTTGATCAAAAAGACTGTTCACTTTATGTTTTAAAATATTTTATTTGGCATTTTCATAGAGAAGATATAGATATCAATTATTTAAAATTGAAGGCATCTTATGGAAGTGAAGGCATTAATGTTTATTCATTAAAAGAACAGGCAAAAGAATTCAATATAGGAATAGAAACATACAATTGTATTTTCGATTCTTTAAACCAATTAAAAAAAGATGATTTGCCAATAGCATTATTGATAGCAAAAAATTATTTACGCCATTTTGTTATTTTAAAAAAGATAAAAAATAACAAATACTATATTTATGATCCTGAGGACGAATATATTCATGTTTATTCAGAAAAAGAGTTAAGAGAAATATTTTTAGAAATAATTTTAATTTTTGAACCATCAGGAAAAATTGAAAAAAATAATTTAAACATCGAAAATAAAATTAATTCATTAATAAACAATAAAAAGTATACGTTTATTCTATTATTTCTTGCTTGTGTTAATTTGTTGCCTACTATTGGGGTTGCATTTTATTCAAAAATAATTTTCGATATTATATTGCCAAATAAATCTATTACTAATTTGTTAGTAGTGTTTTTGCTATTTATTTGATTTAATATTTTTAGGTTTATTGTTATTTTATACAAGAATGTAATGATTAATAAATTGACTAATAAAATAGACATAGAATTAACACAAAAACTTATTTCAAAAATAAATTCATTAAGGTTAACGGAATTTAAAAAAATTGAAATTAGTGATTATTTAAGAAGATTTAATTATGTTAATGTTATTGCTGAATATAAAGCAAATTTTCTCTTCTACATAGTTTTTGATTTATTATCATTTGTTGTTTCTTCATTCATAATGATATATTTAAATTATTTAATTTTTGCAGTTGTTTTCATACTAATGATAATTATAAGTTTGTTTAATTATATATGCAGAATAAAAAGTTCAAAGTTGGTAAAGCCATTAATGCATAATCAGTTATTAGAGCTTGAAAGTCAAAAAAACATTTTAAATAATTGTATGAATGTTAACAAGACTCATTTGGCTAATTATTTAGAAAAAAAACATAATATTTTAAAGTTACAAAGCAGACAAATATTTAGCAATATAAATAATATTTCTAATTTTAAAAATTTCATCAACTCATTATTTATGGGTAATTTCAACATAATTATTATTTTTATTTCATCCATTTTTCTTTTAAAAAATGAATTGTCAATTGGAACTATTATTATGGTTTTGACTATTTCCTCTTTTTTAATAAATCCTTTTGAATCAATATCTAATTTATTTTTTAGTAAAAATTTGTATAACGAAGCAATAGATAATATCAATTTCATGCTAAATATAAATAACGCTAATAATAGGGAAGGAAATTTAAAAATTGGAGATATTAATGAAATTTATATTGATAAATTATTTTTTGAATATGAAAATGGAAAAGCGATTCTAAATATAGAAAAATTCACCATAGACCAAAATATTCAATTTATTGGAAAAAACGGAATTGGTAAATCTACTTTTATCAATGTGATAAACAACAATATCGATGATTGAAAAGGAAACATAACTATTAATAATATAGATTATTGGAATCTTGATATAGATAAATTTAAAGAAGAAATTATCGTTCTTAATTCTAACAATATTTTACCCGACATAAAAGTATTTGAATATATAACCAATGGTGATAAAAATAAAGAAAATAATTTTAATGAAGTAATAAATACAACTTCTTTAGCTAATTTAATAGCAAAAATGAATATAAATTTAAATCAAAAAATAATTGATAATGGATCAAATTTTTCTACTGGACAAAGACAGTTTTTATTTATCTTACGTTTATTTATTCAATCTTACAAATTAATAGTTTTGGATGAAATTTTTGAAAATTTGGATACTTCAATTATTGATGAATTAAAGAAAATAATAAAGAATATACATCAAAAAGCGTTATTTATAGAAATTAGTCATTCAAAAAAATTTATTTTCAATAGCAAGGAAATTAATTTTGAAGAAATTAACAGAATTTAATAAATGACATATGTTTTTATTAATATTTTTAACATTATTGAGTATTGCTTTTTTTATTTTCATATTTAATTACAAAATTGATAAAGTAAAACATGTTGAAATAAGTATTGACGAAAAAAGAAATATAAAATTGTTAGGTGATAGTTCATTATCTTATCTTCTTGATAAGGATCAAAAAATAGTATTGGAAATAAATAACAAAAATTATGAAGTCAAATTAAAGAAAATAATTACAAACATAAAGGGAACAGAATTAATAATTTACAACTTTCCAAAAAATGTAAGAATTTATCCTAATTCAATAATTAATTCTTATATATTTTTAGACCAAAAACCCTTATTTATGGAACTTTTCGGAAAATAGTTTTACTTAAAATCATTTCTTATATATTATAATTATTGTATGGTTGAATTAAACATTGACAATAATGGTGATGAATTCGAATATTATGAAGAATTCAATGAGATATTAAAAAATTTAACAAGAATTTTTAACATCAATAAATTAGTTGTTGTTGATGTTACTATCGTTAACAACCACGAAATTCAAATTTTAAATAAAAAATATAGAGGAAAAGATTATCCAACTGATATTCTTTCATTTGATTTTGGAGACAAAAAACTTTATAATGACTTACCTATTTTTCCATTAGGGGAGTTAATTATTAGTAAAGAAAAAGTAGAATCCCAAGCAAAAGATTTTAATCATTCTTTAAAAAGAGAGTATTGCTACCTTTTTGCTCATGGATTGATACATTTAATGGGTTATGATCATGAAAATGAGAGTGAAAGAATCGAAATGAATAAATTAGTTGACGATATCTTCGTGCCTTTAGGAATTACGAGGGAATATGAATAAGATAAAAAAATTGCAAGAATTATTACCTAAGGCATATTGCCCTTGATCAAAATTTCAAGTTGCTGCTATTGCTGTTGACGATCAAGGAAGAGAATTTTATGGTGTAAATTGCGAAAATGCTGCATTTCCATCAGGGTTATGTGCAGAAAGATCAGCATTTTTTGGTTCTGTTGCATATGGCGGAAAGGTAGGGCATTTTAAAGAATTATATGTAATGGCTTCTGTAGATAAACCTACTTCTCCCTGCGCTGGCTGCCGTCAAGTAATTACAGAATTTATGCCAGATGATGCTATAGTTACTCTTTATGGTCAAAAGGGAGATCAAAAAGTTGTTTTCACAGTTAAAGAATTAGTTCCAATGCCTATAAGAGCAGAACAAATAAAATAAATGAATATAGGAATGTTTTCAATAATAGGAAGACCAAACGTCGGGAAGTCTTCCTTATTAAATAAAATTTTGAACTATAATCTTGCGATTGTTTCGAATGTTGCGCAAACAACAAGAGATCAAATTACAGGAATTTATAGTGATGAATCATATCAACTAGTTTTTATTGACACGCCAGGAATTCATAAACCTAAAAATTTATTAGGAGAAAAATTAAATAAGTCAGCATTTGATTCAATTATTGATATTGATTGTATTTTGTTTTTGACTCCCATTAATGAAACAATTGGAAAAGGTGATAGAGTCATTTTAGATAAAATCAAAGATTTACCAAATAAAATTGCGATTATTACAAAAATTGATTTAGCAAAAAAACCAGAAAAAATTCAACATAAGTTAAACGAATTGGAAGAATATAATTTTTCGTCTATTATCTCAGTTTCTATCAATAATAAGAAATCTATTGATTCATTGTTAAATCTTTTAAAAACCTATACTTATGAAGGAGAAAAACTATACGATTCAGACTTCATTACAGATAAGACTATGAGATTCTTAGCAAAAGAATTAATTAGAGAAGCAGCAATTTATTTTTTGCGTGAAGAACTTCCGCATTCTATTGCTGTTGAAATAAACGAATTTAATGAATATAATGATTTTATTGAAATTAATGCTACAGTTTATGTAAAAAAAGATTCTCAAAAAGGAATGCTTATAGGTAAAAAGGGATCAATGATCAAACAAATTGGTATTTTAGCTAGAAAAAAAATAGAAAGTTTATTTGGAACAAAAGTTGTTTTAAATACAAAAGTTAAAGTTGCAAAAAAATGAATCGATGATGAAAAAATGTTGAAAAAATTTGAGTATTAAGGGAATGTTATGAATAAAGAAATTTTAAATAAATTATTTGTAGAAAAAGAAATAGATGCAGTTATATCTAATGCATATCAAACTAGACTTTGATATTCTAAAATTCAAACTTCTGATGGATATTTAGTTATTGAAAAAGAAAAAGCTTATTTGTTTGTTGATGGAAGATATATAGAATACGCTAAAAATAATGCAAAAAATGTTGAAGTTATTTTACTTAATGGACAACAAACATTGTCAGATTTTTTTGATAACAAAAGATATAAAAAAGTTGCTTTTGAAATGGATTATATTGTTTTTAAAGATTATAAGTTCTTAGAATCTGTTATTAAACCTGAAAAAATAGAACATATTAACGGACAATTGCTAAGAATTAAAAAATCTGATGAAGAAATTGAATTATTGAAAAAATCAATCGAAATTTCTTTAAAGTCATATAACGAATTAATGGATTGAATTAAACCAGGAATGACTGAAAAACAGGTTGCAGCAAAATTAAACTATTTAATGAAGCAAAATGGTGCAGAAAAAGAAAGTTTTGATGAAATTATTGCTGCTGGCAAAAATTCAGCCGAACCTCATCATCATCCCACGGATGACGTTTTAGTGGAAGGAGAGTTTTTAAAAATTGATTTTGGTGCTCTTTATAAAGGATATAGTGCAGATATAACAAGAACTATAATTTTGGGAGGCGATAGCAAAGCCAATAATAGTGAACTTTTAAAGATTAAGCAAATTGTTTTAGATGCAGCAAAGGCAGGAAGGGATGCAATTAAACCGGGAGTTTCAACTTCTTACATTGACAAAGTTTGTCGTGAATATATAGAGTCAAAAGGATATGGAAAATATTTTGTTCATTCCACTGGCCACGGATTAGGCATTGATGTTCATGAACTACCAAACGTTAACAAAACAAAAGAAACAATTTTAGAACCAGGAATGGTTATAACAGTAGAACCAGGAATATATATTGAAGGCCTTGGAGGTTATAGAAACGAAGACGATGTCTTAGTTACTGAAACTGGAAGATGAGTTCTTTCGCAAAAAAAAGAAAAAAATTAAAGCACTTTGTGCTTTTTTAAATTGACTATTATTTTTATATAATTTTACTTATGAAGTTGCTAGATAAAATTACTCCTTTAGAACAAGATTTTTCTAAATGATATATTGATGTTGTTAAACAAGGAGACTTAATTGATTATGGTCCTGTAAAAGGAACACTAATTTTTAAACCAAATGCCTACGGAATTTGGGAACAAATACAGTTTAATTTGAATAGGATATTTAAAGAAAAGTGTATAAAAAATGTTTATTTACCACTGTTTATTCCTGAAAAATTGTTTAATAAGGAAAAGGAACACATAAAAGGATTTAATCCTGAATTAGCAACTGTTACAATGGCAGGTGATAAAAAACTTGATGAAAAAATATTTATTAGACCTACTTCTGAAGTTTTATTTGCAAATTTATTTAAAAATAGTGTTGAATCATATAACGACTTACCATTGATATACAATCAATGAGTCAATGTAGTCCGTTGAGAAAAAACAACAAATCCTTTTTTAAGAAATAGAGAATTTTTATGACAAGAAGGACATACTTGTCATTCAGATCCATTGGAAGCTAGACAATTTACTAAAAATATGATAATGATTTACAATAAATTTTTACGTAATTATTTAGCTATTCCAACTATTGTAGGTAAAAAAACATCTCATGAAAAATTTGCGGGAGCTTGTTCAACATATACAATTGAAGCAATGATGAAAGATGGAAAGGCTCTTCAAGCAGGTACATCACATTATCTAGCACAAAATTTTTCTAAACAATTCGATATTAAATTCAAAAACTATAAAAATGTTAACGATTATGTATATCAGACTTCGTGGGGCATTTCTACTCGTCTGATCGGAGCAATTATAATGACACATGGTGATAATCGTGGCATTATTATTCCTCCAAAAGTTGCACCAATACAAATTTCAATTATCGAACTCTTTGCCAATAAGAATCCAAAAATTCACGAATTAGCCTTGCAAATAAAAAATGATTTGTCTAAGAAATATAGAGTATTTCTTGATGAATCTGATAAAAGTCCAGGTTACAAGGCGGCAAATTCTGAAATACAAGGCATTCCATTGAGAATAGAAATTGGGCCAAAAGATATAGATAATAATACGGTTACTTTTGTGCGTAGAGATACCCAAGAAAAAGAAATTGTTTCTTGCAACGAATTGAAGAAAAACGTTAAATACACATTAGACGAAATTCATATTAATTTGTTGCAATTAGCAGAACAAAGATTAGAAGAAAACACAATAGTTGTTACTGATTATGAAACATTTAAAGAAGGAATAAAAAATAGAAAATTTGTTATTGCTCCTTTTTGCTGTTCGGGAAAGACAGAAGATAAAATCAAAGAAGAAACAGGCGCAACTTCTAGATGTATACCTAAAAAAATAAATAAGCCTGTTAAAGCAGCAAAATGTATTTATCCAACATGTAAGTCAACAACTAATAGATATGTTGTTTTTGCAAAGGCGTATTAATAATGATTTTTTTAAACAGTAAGCCAAAAATCAGATTATAAAACAGTTTTACATATATGTAATTGCGAAATTTCTAGAGCTAAATCGTTAAGATACGACGATATGGCTAAAAAAGCAAGATTAAATAAAAAGTTTGACAAAGATTTATATCATTATTTCACAGATGATTTTAAAAAAATATTAAATTGTCTAAATGAAACAGATAGATATATTATTGTTAATGAATTTTTATATCAAACACAAAATAAAGAATGATACAAAGAACGTTTTTCTAAATCTTGCTATTATACTAAGAGAAAAAAAGCAATTGCTAATTTCTTGTATTATTTTAATTTATAAAAAGCAGAAATTATTTGTTCTGCTTTTTTTCTAATATGAATTTTATTTTTGTTAAACTAATAATATTATGAATGATGATGAGTTACATTTTGAAGAATTTTGTAAAAATTTAAATTTCGAAATTCCTTATTCAATGCGAAGTTCATCTTTAATTATTCAAGAAACTTCAGACAATAAAACATTTAATTTTTTGTTAAATTTTAATTTTTCAAATCTTGTAGATATAGAAGATTTGAAGAATTTTATAAAAATATTAGGAAAAAATAAAGAGAGTATGAAAAATACATCAGTATTTTTTAATTTTTCTAATGAACAATATGAAATAAAAAATATTTTGATTTATATTAAGAAAATAATATCTAAACCTAAATATAAAACTTTATTTACTTTTGATTTTGATAAAAAATTTGAGAAGAAAAACGATAATACTTATTCTTTCATTTTAAATGATGATTTCTATAACGAAGAAGTAATAAAAGCAATAAAACATTTAGAAAATAAATTTTATAAATTAGGTTTAACAAAAGTTAAATTTATTTATAAAAAGGAAAGTGGAAATTCAGATACTAAAATAACTGTAAATACAGAAAATAATAATGGTTCTGAAATAGTAAAAAAGTTAAAAAATAATCCAGAAATTAATAATGATTTATCATCAAAAAAAGAGTTTGTTTTATCTAAAAATAACAAGAAAAATGAATATGAATATTATAAACTTAGAGATTTAGAGGATTATTATCACGATTTAAACGTTCAAATTGAGGGTTTAATTTTTAGCATAGAGCACAAAGAATTAATTAATTCTAAGAAGAATAAACATCTTTATATATTAAACATAACAGACTATGATAGTGGTATTCAAGTACAAATGTTTAAAGAAAACGAATTAAACGAAGAAGAAAAGAAAATTTTTAAAATAAATAATTGAGTAAAATTTTTCGGCAGATATACACAAAAAATTGCTTTTGGAAAACCATTAAATGTAGTTTATCTTGACAATTATGTAAAAGGCAATGGGCCAATTGTTCTTAAAAAAGACAATTTAAGTAAAAAAAGAATTGAATTACATGTTAGTTCAAAAATGAATACTATGGATGGATTAATGCAACCAGATGAGATAATTGATTCATCTATAGAATTAGGAATGAATGCAGTTGCAATAATGGACACAAATGGATGTCAAGGGTATCCTAAATTTTATAATCATTCTTTAAAATGCCCTGATTTTAAACCTCTTTATGGAACAGCTTTTAGTGTTATATCAAACAAATTTAATACTATTTTAGGTACTTTTAAAAATCAAAATTTAAGAAATGCTTCTTATGTATCTTTTGACATAGAAACTTCTTCATTATTAGCTAGATTCGGTGACATTATTGAATTTGGTTCTGTAGAAATAAATAATTTAAGAGTCGAAAATAAAGAACAATTTTTTATTAAGCCAAATAAACCTATCAATAAATTTACATCGAATTTAACTGGGATAAGTAACAGTATGTTAGAAAACGGTTTAGAAATTAATGAGGCGTTAGATAGAATATATGAAATATTAAATAATAAAATAGCTTTAGCCCATAATGCAAAATTTGATTTTAACTTTATTAAACAAAAATTTTATCAACAGGGCAAAGAATTTCCTAATTTTGCTGTAATTGATACTTTAAAAGTTTCTAGATTGCTTTTTCCTAATGAAAACAGACATAGACTTAAAAACCTGGCTGATAGACTTGAAATTAAATATGATGAAGAAGTTGCCCATCGTGGAGATTATGATGCAAAAGTTTTAGGAGAAATATGATGTCAATTGATTATTTCCTTGGAAAAAATTGGAATTTATGATTTAAACCAATTATCTAATTATGTAAACGATGCTTTAATAAAAAGAGAATTTTCTTATGAAATAAGTACATTAGCAAAAAATAATCGAGGACTAAAAGATCAATTTGATTTAGTTAGCGAACTTTTAACTAATAAGTTTTCTATTGAATCTCCAAAAATATTTTTCGATAAAGTAAGAGAAAAAGAAAATATTTTAATAGGTTCTGGCACATTAAAAAGTAAATTAATAGAAGATTATTTTTATAGTTCACACGAAGAATTTCTTAAAACAATTGATATGTTTGACTACATTGAAATTCCTGCGCCACAAGTATTTTCACACTGAATTGCTTATGGTGATATAACTGAAGAGGAATTGAATAATGCCTTAAAAGAAATTATTTTAGTTGCTAAAAATAAAGGAAAAATTGTTGTTGCCACAGGTGATGTAAAATATAAATCAGAACTAGATAAAAAAGCTTATGAAATAGTTGTTTATGCAAAAGGTATTGGAAAAGCAAGACACTTTTTATACAGCTATGAAAGAGCAAAAAACAATACATTAAAAATTCCTAATCAATATTTTTTAAATACTTTAGAAATGCTTGAACAATTTAGTTTTCTAAACGATAAAGAGTTAATAAATGAAATAGTAATTGAAAATACACATAAAATAGCCAATATGTGTGAAAATATTCAAGTTATTAAAAAGGATTTATTTAAACCAGAATTCGATAATTCAGAAATTAAATTAAAAGAACTAGTATACAAAACAGCGAGAGAAAAATATGGTGTAGTTTTGCCTAAATTCATTGAAGAGAGAATAAAAGCTGAACTTGATCCAATCATTAATCATGGTTTTTCTGTAATTTATTGAATAAGCCATGTTTTGATCAAAGAATCAATCGAAAATGGATATGTAGTGGGTAGTCGTGGATCAGTAGGTTCATCTATAACTGCCTATTTGTCAGGAGTTAGTGAAGTTAATCCCCTGCCTGCTCATTATATTTGTAAAAATTGTAAATATTTTGAAATTACTAAAGATGAAAAAATTTCATCAGGTTTTGATTTAGATCCTAAAAAATGTCCTAGATGTAGCGAAATATTAGACACTGACGGCCATACTATTCCATTTGAAACTTTTCTAGGTTTTGACGCAGATAAAGTTCCGGATATTGATTTAAATTTTTCAGGCGATATACAACCTAAAATACATGATAAAGTTAGAATGCTTTTTGGGCCAAATAATACTTTTAAAGCAGGAACTGTACAAACTGTTGCAGAAAAAACAGCTTTTGGTTATGTCAAAGCTTATTTTGAAGAAAAAAATGAAGTAGCAAATGATATTTACATGAATTATTTAGCCAATAAAATCATGGATTTAAAAAGAACAACTGGGCAGCACCCTGGAGGAATTATTATAGTTCCAAAAGAATATAGTATTTTTGATTTTACACCTATAAACTATCCAGCAAATGATATTCAGGCAGATTGAAAAACAACTCATTTTGATTACAAAGCAATTCATGACAATTTACTTAAATTAGATATTTTAGGACATGATAATCCAACGATTATAAAATTTTTAGAATCTAAAACCGGAGTAAAAACTCATCAAATACCTAAAAAAGATAAAAATCTAATTAAATTATTTAGTTCTCCTGAACCTCTTGGAATTAAATCAGAAGATATTATGGGAGAAGTTACAGGAGCTTTAGGAATTCCTGAATTTGGTACTTCTTTTGTAAGAAGAATGTTAGCTTCATCTAAGCCAAAAAGTTTTGCTGATTTAATTTCTTTATCTGGTCTATCGCACGGAGAAAGTGTATGAACAGGAAATGCAGAAGAATTAGTAGTAAAACATAATTTTAATTTAAGCGAAGTTATCTCATGTCGTGATGATATATTAGTTAACTTATTAAAAATTGAAGGAATAGATAGAAAAAAAGCATTTAAAATTATGGAAAATGTTCGTAAAGGTAAAGGACTAACTTCTACGGAAGAAAATTATTTACTTGAACACAATGTTCCTAATTGACAAATTGAAAGCATGAAGAAAATAAAATATATGTTTCCCAAAGCGCATGCTACTGCATATGTTTTAATGGCTTGATGAATAGCTTACTATAAGTTAAATTTCCCTTTAGAATTTTATGCTTCCTATCTTAGCATTAGACCTGATAATTATGATTTAGAAAGTATGATCGATGAAAAAGGGGGTTCTAAAGTAAAGAATAAATTGATGCAGTTATACAAATTAGATAAGTCCAAAGAAATTAAAGAAACTGATAAAAAAATGATTCCTATGTTTGAAATAATTCAAGAAATGTATGCAAGAGGATTTAACATAAGTAATATTGATTTAAAGAAATCTTTAGCAACAGAATGAATAATTGACAATGAAAATAAATGTTTAATACCGCCTTTTAATGCAGTTTCTCAATTGGGAGAAGCCATTGCTAATTCAATAGTAAAAGCAAGAAATCAGAAAGAATTTATTTCTACAGAAGATTTTAATAAAAGAACGGGAATTAATAGAACTTTACTTAATAAACTTAAGACAATGGGAATTTTTGATGAATTAGACGATACTAACCAAATGACTTTATTTTAGTTTATTATGTATTTTTATAGTTTAAAAGGAAAAATGTAATTATCTTTATAGATAATTATTTTTTTTATTATAATTAGAAAGATTTTTCAGTTAGATAACTAACAATACGAAAAAGGGAGGTATAAAATGGCAAATATAAAATCAAAAGTAAGAAGCATTGCAAAAATGGAAGAATTTAGACTCCGTAACAATGCTATGAAAACAAGAGTGCGTAAAGCTATTAGAGCTGCTAGAGAAGCAGTTTTGGCAAATGATCCAAAAGCAAAAGAATTAATTGCAAAAGCGCATTCAATAATTGCTAGAGCAGTACAAAAAGGAACTTTTCATCCTAATAAAGGAGCAAGAAAATCTTCTCGTTTAGATAATTTTGTAAATGCTCAAATGCAAAAAGAAGCCTAAGACCTCAATAAATTTTTATAAATATTAATTTAAAAATACATCCTTTACTCAGGATGTATTTTTAAATTACTTCATTTCTTTAATTGTGTTGTTGTTTACGAATAAAAATGTTTCATTTTCTTCTTTTTTATATGTGTTAAATAGTTTATAAACATTTTTTTCGTCTTTTTGAATTTCTTGAAATAATTCTTTTGAATTTAGAGCAGGTCAAACGCCATATGTGCAACCAAATTTATTGACAAATTCTTCTTTACCAAAAATGGTCAAAATAGGAGTTTTAATTTTATATTTCGCTAAGGCATTAATTAAACAAGCGCCTTCAGCAGCAACAACTAGATATTTATAATTTGAATTTTTAATTTTTGAAGCTATTTCTAAAGCAAAAGCTTCTTTATTTGATTTACATGCTGTTCCACAACTTTCGGCTTTTAAGAATTCTTTTTCGTAATTTTCTTTTTTATAGAATTCTTCTTCGGCTCTTTTATTAATTTTTGCCATTGTTTCAACAGCTAATAGCGGGAATTTTCCAGATGCGCTTTCTCCAGAAAGCATTGTTGAATCAGCTCCTAATTCAGTAGCTAAATAAACATCAGTTACTTCCGCTCTGGTAGGATGAGGGTTGTTTTCCATAGAATCTAACATTTGAGTGGCAACAATTACTACTTTTCCGGCTTTTCTGCATTTTTCAATTATCATTTTTTGAACTACTGGAACTTCATAATAGGGAATTTCAAGGCCTAAATCACCTCTAGCTATCATAATTCCATCAACTGCTTCAATAATACTATCGATATTATTTACTCCTGTTTGGCTTTCTATTTTAGCAATAATTTTTATATTCTCGCCGTTATTATTAGCTAATAATTCTCTTAATTCTTTAACATTTTGTGAAGTATTAACAAAAGAAGCAGCAATATAGTCAACATTTTCCTTGATTCCAAAAATAATATCGTTTTTATCTTTTTCGCTTAAGAAAGGAAGAGAAAAATCTACACCAGGCAAATTAATTCTTTTATTAGTTTTTAAGAAATGAGAATTAAAGGTTTTAACTTCTACTATACCTTTTTTAACGCTAACAACATGTGATGTTAATTTGCCATCGTCAAAAAGAACAATATCTCCCTCTTTTAAATCTTGTGACATATCATAAGAAACAGTAATAACTTTATCGCTACCATCAATATTTTTATAATCCTCTTCTGTAGTTTTAATAGTAATAATTGAATTAGCAGAAATATTTTGTCCGCCTTCTTGCATTTTGCCTACTCTTATTTCAGGGCCTTTAGTATCAAGCATAAGAGAAACAGGAATATTTAGTTCTTTAGAAATTTTTTTAGCAGTATTAAATTTTTCTCTTTGTTCTTCATGAGTGCCATGACTAAAATTAGCTCTAATGCATGTAGCTCCTGCTAAAATTAATGATTTCATGATTTCATAATCTGATGACGCAGGTCCAATTGTAATAATTAATTTGCTATTTTTGTTAATTGAATACATATTTTCCTCACAAGGTTATTAATAATAATTTCATACTTTATTTTAATAAATATAATTATTAAGCAATTATAAAAAAAGTGGTTTTTTGTTCCACTCTATATTTGCTTTTTAAATACGTCATTTAAAGAAAATGTGCCAATATATTCTAAAATACCATTCGCTGTGCTTTGGTTTTTGTTTTTTATTTTATAGGCAAAAGTTGCACTACCAGTTTTCGAATCATAGCTTATTATAGGCTTATTGGTATAATTGTTATCCTCTTTATTAAGACCACTTTTAGGATCTAATAAATAGTATTCTAATTGATATTTATACGAATTAGAATAGGAATCATCAAAAATTAAATCTAGTCTATTGTAATAACCATTTGAAGTATTATGATGAGGATCAGATGTAGATGAACTATTGAAGAAAGTAAAACTATTTTCATAAGGAATAACGTTAGATAAATCGGCGTTATTAAAAGGAATTATTTTTACTTGTTTAGCAGCTTCTTTTAATTCAGAAAAATTAAGTTTAATAACTTGTGTTTCTTCATTCTTAATGGCCAGTTTTTCTATTTTATTTAATTCATTTAAAGTAGCAACTGGAATATTTTTATTTAAAAAGTAGTGAATAATTAATTCTTCATTAGAATTTTTTGTAAATCAAATTGCTTTTGTATTATCTATTTCATAAAAAGGATGAACGATATTATTGTCCATAGGAATAATCAAATATTTACTAATTAATTCTAAATTATTTTTAATAGTTTCTGCATTATCACTTTTAGTTTTAGGTAATTTATTAATTAAATCATCAATATTGTTAATAATGTTATTTGAAAAATCTAAATTTAATTTGTTAGTAGCTTGAATATTAAATAATTGATATTGATTATCTGGTCTATCTAATGAATTAATTGTTTTAAATCCTTCTATAAAATAGGTAAATTGGGGTAATATTTCTAATTTTTCTTTAATAGAAAGATTTTTTAAAGAATCATCATTTTTATCTTCTAGTAAAACTTTTAAATATAAAATTCCTTTTTTGTCATTTGCAAAGGAGTGATAGTAAATATTATATTTTTCTTTGAATAAATCAATAGGAGCATTGTTTTTATTTTTCAATTCAAAGTTAATTATATCTTTAGTATTTGATGAACTTAATTCTAGTTGATTTTCTCAATATTGCGAATTGTCGTTTAAATTAGGATCTTGACTGTTAGAATAAGGAACTGTGTAATTTGCATAAACAAACTCACTAGCCAAATGATCTTTTTTATTTATTTTATTTAGAGTTTTAAAATGATATAAACTCATTTGATAATTTAGAGAATTATTTTGCTTATTATGAATAGAAGAAGCAACAGAAAAAGCTATAATCAAAGCTGAAGAAGCTAAAATGGATGAAATAGCTAATCCTAATTTTAATTTAAATCTTTTCATTTTTTTCCTCGTATAAAATTTTCGCAATATATTCACTTAATTTTTCCATATTATATTTTTTTAGTGAAGAAACAAAGAAGACATTATTTATAAAACTTAGGTAATTATTATCAACTAATTCATTGTGTTTTTTAATAAGTTTAGATTTTTCACTTTGATTTAATTTATCAATTTTAGTATAAACAATATCAATTGGTCATATAACATTTTGCAAAAAATCAATAGTTTCTTTATCAGTTTGAGTAATTCCTGTACGAGAATCTATTAATAAAATAAGATGTTTTTTACTTTTTATGTCCAATAAAAAACTTTTTATATTATTCAACATTTTGGCTTGTTTTTCTTTTGAAATATTAGCATAACCATAACCAGGAAAATCTACAATTAATTTGCCATTATTATCTTCAAAATAGTTAATTAGTTGTGTTCTGCCAGGAGTTTTAGAAACAAAGCTTATATTTTGGCCAGTTAAAGCATTTAACAAACTACTTTTTCCAACATTTGATCTTCCTCAGAGACAAACTTGTAAATTATTCGTCTCTAGTCAAGAAGTTTTATCAGGAGCAGATTTAATAAATTTTCACATATTATTTTGTTAATTTTAAAGCATCTTGAGCTATCATTAATTCTTCATTAGTTCTAATTACAAAAATTTTTATTTCACTTGAAGGATTCGAAATCAGAGAATATTCTGCAATTTTTTTATTATTTTCTATTTCATTTAAACTTATTTTTTTAAAAAATAATTTATCACAAACTTCTTTTCTTAGTTTAGGAGAGTTTTCGCCAACTCCAGCAGTAAAAACAATAGCATCAATCTTATTTTCAAGTTTATTTGCATATTCGGCTACATAATTAACTATTTTTTGAACAAACAAATCATTTGTAAATTTTGCTTGATAATTTCCTTCATCAATTGCTTTTGAAATATCACGCGTGTCGTTTGAAAATTGAGAAACACCTAAAAGACCTGACTTTTTATTTAAAGCTGCAGTTGCTTCTTGAACAGTGATTTTTTCATTTTCACAAATGAATTCGATTATAGAAGGATCAATATCTCCGCTTCTAGTTCCCATCATAATACCAGCTAAAGGTGTAAAACCCATAGAAGTATCGAATGATTTGCCATCTTTAATTGCACAAATACTTGCTCCACTGCCTATATGTAAACTGATTATGTTGGGATGCTTAATTTTTAAAATTTCTTCGATTTTATTTTTTATAAAGTTATGGCTGATGCCGTGAAACCCATATTTTTTAATGTTATATTTTTTAGTTCATTCATAAGGAATGGGGTAAATACTATTGATATCTGGAATTGTTGAATGAAATGAAGTATCAAAAGAAGCAGTTAAAATAGCCTTAGGCATTGCTTTTTTGAAAGCTTCTATTGCTTGTATTGCCCCAGGATTATGTAAAGGAGCAAATTTAGAACATTTGTCAATTGATTTGAGAACTTCATCATTCAAAATAACACTTTGGTCAAAATATGGCCCGCCATGAACTACTCTAAAGCCAATAATTTCAATTTCTTCAGGATTATTGATTAAATTAATATTTTGCATCATTTTTAATGTTTCCGCAACTGCAACAGTATGATTTGGTAATTCCAAAACATCATCGTAAATCTCACCATTAAATTTAATTGTTATTTTACCATCATGTAAAAAAATTCTTTCAGTTAAACCATTAGCAATAACTTTTAAAGTATCTTTTTCGAATAGTTGTGTTTTTATTGAACTGCTTCCAGCATTAACAACTAATATTTTTTTACTACTCATAATGTTCCTTCTTATCAAAAAGCAATGCGCTTAATAAAATTGTATTAATTATATCTTTTGTTGTTGCCCCTCTTGAAAGATCGCTAATAATTTTATTAGTTCCTAGTAAAAAAGGACCAAAAGCGTCATATTTAGCTAACTTATTAGCTATTTTGTAACCTATATTAGCAGCATCTAGATTTGGAAAAATAAAACAATTGATTTTATTATTGTCATGAATATTCATTTTGTGGTTTCTAATTTTTAAATCATAGGCAGCATCAAATTGAATTTCACCTATTGCTTTAATATTAGGAAATTTATTTTTGAAAATATTAAAAGCCTTATTAATTTTTAAATTTTCCTCTGTTTTAGCACTTAAATTAGTTGAAAAAGATAAAAAAGCAAGTGAAGGGATAATGTTTATTTTTGAACTAAATAAAGCAGTTTTATGGGCGATTTCGACTAAATTTTCACAGCTAGGATTGGGGATAACTGAAACGTCACTAAAAAGAAGAGTTTCTTTTTTATTATTAAGAACTATTGTAGAAGTTAATAAATTAGTTTTTAAATTTGTAATTTTTAATGTATTTTTAATTAACTCAGCGCTTGGAAAAGATTTTCCGCCAATTACAACATCAACAAAATTACTTTCTAAAAGTAGTAAAGATATAGTAATTTTGTTATTAATTTTATTTATTATTTCTTCGGTACTAAAAATAAAATTTTTATTTCTTTCTTGAGCTTTTTTATTGCTTATTTCAACATATAGATTAGACAGATATTCCTTGTTTTTAGGAGAAAAAGAAAAAATAACATTCCTATTAATATCTATAATATTTTTTTCTTTATCAAAGAAAAATAATTCAATACTTTTAATTTTTTTTAAAAAAAGAGCTGCTTTATTAATTTCGTAGATTTTTACATCATCGATTAAAAGAACTCTTTTATTTTTAATTTTTGAAATTTGTTTAATAATTCGCTTAGTAAAATTCATTAATTATTTTCCAAATAGTGTCTAACTGCTAAAGCAAGATTTTTAAATAAACATACAACCGTTAAAGGCCCAACTCCGCCAGGAACAGGAGAAAGTCCAGAAATATGATTTTCTAATCCTTCTGTATTTACATCTCCAACAAGTTTTAAATTACCGTTTTCATCTTCTATGTAAGTAGTTCCAACATCAATAACAATAGCATCTTTTTTAAGATTATTTTTATGTAATAATCCTGGTGCACCAGCACCTGAAACTACGATGTCATTTGATTCGATTCCTCTAATTGTTGAACGTTTATTGTAAGTAGAAAATGTAGAAGTTTTAGCTGCTCTTTTTTTAAGCAAATGAGCAATAGGTTTACCAACAAGAGCGGAACGTCCTACAACACCAATTTTTTTATAGTCTAAATCAATATTATAATAATCAATTATTTCATTAACTGCTAGAGCAGTAGCTGGAACAAAGTGAAAATATTGAACCATGTCCTTTTCGTTATAAAAACTAAATTCGTTCTTACTACTAAGGCCGTCAATATCTTTTTCTTGTCTAACACTATCAAGAATTACTTTACTATGAAGATTTTCTGGTAATGGCAATTGAACAATAACCCCATCTGCATTATCATTTATCTTATCAATTTCTTTTAATAATTTATTTTGGTTAACATCAGATGGAAATTTATAAACTATTGTTTCTACACCCAATTTAGTAGCTTTTTTTTGCTTATAAAATATATACTTATTCGACGAATTATTGTCACCAACTTGAATAATTGCAAGAATAGGTTTTCTTTTTAATTGTTCTGTTAAATAGGCAAATTCGTCTTTTAGCTCTTTGGTTAATTTATTAACAATTTCTTTACTGTAGTATATTTCCATTATTTGTTTCCTTCCATTATTTTTTTAAGTTCTTCCTGATATGCTCTTAAATTACTCTGATATTCTTTTAATTTATTTTGTTCTTCTTCAATTTTTTTAGGCGCTGCTTTTTTAATAAAATTTTCATTATTTAGAATATTTTGAGCTCTTAAGATTTCTTTATTTGTAAATGAAATTTTTTTGTTAATTTCCTCAATATATTTTTCTTTTTGGTTGTCATTTATCATGACATAAAGAGAAAGATTTTTTTCTGAAATAAAAAAATCTTTATTTTCTTTAACAGAACAATTTGCTAATTTGAAAATCACGTTTTCTTGATATTTAGTTAACTTATTTAAGGGAGAAAAATAAATTATTTCCTTTTTTGAAATATTATTTTTTTCACGATATTTACGAAGAATATTAACTAAATCAAAAGCGGTTATAATTTCTAAATGATTACTTCTTTTTCTACATTTCATTTTAACTTTTGCAAAAGTTTGTTCTAAAATTTCGCTTTGAAAAATTTCTTTATATAAATAGTCAGTAATGAAAGGTAAAAAAGGATGTAGTATAACAAGAAGCTTTTTAAAATTGGTTAAAACTTTTTTCTTATTAACGGCTACTTTTAAAACCTCAATGTATTTGGAAGAAAATGTTTCATTGATAAATTTTTCTAATTCTGCACCAATAATTGTCATTTCATAGTTATCAATAAATTTATTTACTTTCAATCTTAATTCGTGAATATTGTCTCTCATTCATTCATCAGCAGGATTAATATTTTCTTCATTAGGAAGTGCTTGAATAAAATTAGCAATATTTCAAAGTTTATTACAAATAGCTCAACCTTTAATTACTCCTTCTTCTGAAAAATTAATATCAAACCCAGGAGTAGAATTGGTTATTAAAAATCATCTTAAAGAGTCTGATCCATATTTATTTATTATTTCAATAGGGTCAACACCGTTATTAAGAGATTTAGACATTTTTCTTCCATCTTTATCTCTTATTAAGCCATGAATTAAAACTTTTTCAAAAGGTTTTTTGTTAAGCAATTTAAGACTAAAAAAATACATTCTAGCAATTCAAAAAAAGATAATATCAAAACCAGTAACTAATAGAGAAGTAGGAAAATAACGTTCAAGTTTATTATTTTTACTAGGTCAGCCTAAAAAAGAAAAAGGGGCTAACCCACTACTAAATCAAGTATCTAGAACATCTTCATCTCTTTTTCATTCTTTGCCAGGACTTTTAATTTGTACTTTTATTTCATTATTTTTATATCAAGCGGGAATTTGGTGTCCTCATCAAAGCTGCCTTGAAATAGTTCAATCATGAACATTATTCATTCAATGTTTTAAATGTTCAATAAAAGCAGAAGGATAAAATTTAACAGCATCGTAAGAATGCAAGTGTTTCAAAATCATTTTGGATAATTGTTCCATTCTAACAAATCACTGTGGCATTACTAAAATTTCAATTGGAGTATTACTTCTTTCAGAATAACCAACGTTTGAAGTTACTTTTTCAATTTTTTCTATTAAATTATTTTCCTTTAAATAATTTTTAATAACTAATCTTGCTTCTTCTCTACTTAATTTGTCAAATTGAGAATTTGGATAATTTATAAAGCCGTTTTTATCAATAGTTTCATTAATTTCTAAATTATGTTTTTGAATAAGTTCGATATCTATTTCTGCATGAGCAGAAAGTTTCATTAAACCGGTTCCAAAATTAATATCAATGTATTCATCAGAAATAATAGGAATCTCTTTATTAGTGAGAGGATGAATGATAGTTTTATTTTGATATTTAGAATATCTTTTATCGCTGGGATTATAAACAACTGCTACATCACTAAGCATTGTTTCAGGTCTTACTGTCGCTATAACTAAATATTCTTTGCTATTTTTTAAGGGATATTTTATATAGAGCATTTCTTGTTCAATACTTCTATTAATAACTTCAATATTGGAAATAGCAGTTTTCAATTTAGTATCTCAATTAATAGCCTTTTTACCTCTATATATTAATTTTTGCCTATATAAAGCTATAAAAGCCTTATTTACAGCTTGATTAGATTTATCATCCAAAGTAAATCTTTCATTTTCATAATCTAAACCAAGACCTAATGCTGCTCATTGAAGATGAAATTTTTTAGCGTATTCATCTTTTCATTCTCATACTTTTTTTATAAATTCTTTTCGACCTAAATCATGCTTGGTAAGATTAAATTTTTCAAGAAGCATATTTTCAACTTTGCTTTGAGTAGCTATTCCTGCATGATCCATTCCGGCTATATAAAAAACATCATAATTGTCCATTTTTTTATATCTTAAAATAGTATCTTGCAAGTAAGTATCAAAAGCGTGTCCAATATGTAATTGTCCAGTTACATTAGGAGGAGGAAGCAAAATAGTAAAAGGTTTTTTACTTAAATCATGTGAACTAAAAAATTTTTTATCAATTCATTTTTTACTAATTGGCGGTTCAATTTCACTTGGTTGATATTTTTTATTCATTTTTAATTATTCCTATTGTCAATCAATAATAAATTATATAATATTGGGTTAATTTTAGACAGATATGAAAATAGCCAGAAGTTTATTTTGGCTATTTTATGTTTGATTCTTTAGTGTGTTTATTTGTAAAATCGGCAATAAAAAATTCCAAATTATCAAGATGATTTACTAAAGCAGTCTTGTTTTTAATTTCGTTTTCTATTTCATCTTCTGTGGAATAACTAATTGAAACTGTATCAATTGGAGTGTTATGATTGTATCAATTCAAGATATCACTTGCAGACGTTATTGCATTATGTTCATTTTCCAAAATAAAATTATCAGTAAAGAGATAATCGTTTAGTAACGTATTATTAGCTAAAAAATAAGATTGGCTATCTTCAACTTCTCTAAATTTATAGAAACTTTCGTTGATTATTTTATTTATGTTTCCATATTCAAGAAGTCTATTTTTATTAAATAGGTAAATATTATTAAACATTGTGTTATCAATAAAGTTTTTGTTATGAGTAATAAAAACAAAAGAACGATTTTTCTTAAGCATTAGTTTATTCATATCACTAAGAAATTCAATTTTTTCTTTCAAATTACTGTTATTGAAATCATCAACAATAAATATTAATTTAGGATTTGTAATTAAAATTGAAAGAAGATTGATTTTTAAGTTATCTTTAAAAGAAACAAATGAATTGTATTGAAGAATTTTTCTAATATCTACATCAGTTTCTCTTAATATGTCAATTAAATTGGAAAAAGATAAAAAATTGCCAACGTCAACATTAGTTAATTTATTTTTCAATATTATGAAATTTTTAATTTTAACTAGTAAATTAAAGAAAAACATGAAATAACTATAATAATTATATTTTGTTGTAAATGCCTTAGTTACAGGCGAATGAAGACCAAATTTCTCTTCAGTTTTAATACACAAAATTTTATATTTATTAAGAATTTCTAAATAACTATTTTTAAATGTATCAATACTATTTGCTAACCAAGGATTATATTTTAATTTTGCATAATAGCTCTTGGCAATATTTTTATTTTTTCAATCATATTCTGACTTTAAAATTTTTAACTGTTCATTTAAAGCATAGACAACATTTTTAGATAAAGGATAGGGATCGGTAAGAATTTTTTCTTTTTTAAGCTTATTTATAGCATTTTTATTTTCGTTTATACGAGAGTTAAAATCATTTAATATTTCATAGTTTGAGTTTCGATATTGTTCGAAATTAATTGCGAATTGTTTTTTTATTATTTTGTTGATCTTGTTTTCAAAATTATTTAGTTTATTGAATTTATTGGAATTTAAATTATTTGCGATAAAAAGTTTAGATTGAAAATCTAATTCCTTTTTAAATTTTCTTAAATTTACGCTGTTGAAACTTAAAAAGGCTTTTCTATTTTTTTGTATTAGTTTATAAATATGAGAATTTATTGCTAATTCTTTATAAGTAAGTAAGTATGCAGAAGTTTTTCTTTTTATTTTTTTGAGAATATATTTTTTATTTGCAATATTAGATTTATATCAATTGATTAAATAATTAAAATAAGTATTATTTCTTCTTTTAATGTATTTATTTTTACTATCAATTAAAAAATCAAGATTTTTAAGATGGTCTCTAATTTGTAATTTATTTATCAAATATTGTTCACCTTTTGAACTAATAATTTTATTTATTTTAATCGATTCTTCGACATGTTTAATTTTAGTATCGCCGAGAAAATCTAAAGATTGATCATTAGATTTAATAAAAAAATCAAATTTTATTTTTAAATCGTTAATTATTTCATAAATATTAATTACAGAATTAATTATTAAATTATCATTAGCAGAATGAAAATTATCAATTTTTTCTAATATATCTTTTTCACTCAAAAAAAAGTTATTTATATCTATTTTACACTTTAATTCGTTTAATTGCTTGATGCTGTTATTAATGTTAAGTATATATTGAGAAAGAGAATTAAAGAGAATTTTTCTCAGAGCATATTTATATTTGTTAGTAGTTTCATTAAAAGATTTAATTCTCTCTTCATTAGAATTAGCAAAATACTTTTTAATATCATGGAATTTTTGAATAAAAACAGCTTCTTTGTTTGAATTATTAATATCTTTTAAATTAAGTATTTTTATATGGGGAAGAATATCTTTGTCTTTGTAATATATTGAATATTCATCATTTTCGTTAATAATTAAGTTTTTAATAGTGTGCTTATCTGTAAAAATTTTATTCAAAGCATTGTTTTTGAACAGAAAATTATCTTTATTATCAACAAAAAATAACGTAGGATTTTTTTCATAAATGTCAATTTGTTTAACAGCATTAAAATCATCTTTTGAAAAAATTTCGATGAAATTTTCTAACGAAAAAAGAATCTTTTTGTCCATATTTAAAAGTATAATAAATTTGAAAATAAACAAAATGTTTTGGGGATGTAATGGCTTCGACATGTTGGAGGTTTTCTTAACATCAGTAGTTTGGCAAACTATAATGCTTCTAGGCTTTAGAATCGCAGAAGATAAAAAAGCAGTTGAATCTAAAATTCAACCATTATTAGTTGCTCAACAAGCAACTTTTTCAAATCTTGCTTTTGCTTAGTTAATAGCGGCAAGTGGTTTATGAATTTTAGCTCTAAGTTCATAAATTTGGTTAAGAGCGAAGTTTGAAGTTGATTAAACTTTATTACTAGTGGTTATTGTTATTTTTAGAAACTAGTAATTAATCAAAAAGTAACTAAACTGTAAAAAGTGTTATTTAAGTTTCTTATGTGGACACGGGTTCGACTCCCGTCATCTCCACCAAATCATTATGACCAAAATAAAAACTGCAATACTCAAATTGCAGTTTTTATAATAAAAAGCCAACAGACATGGCACTTCTTAATGTGGCTGCTATATTTCTATCCTGACCAGATTATAAGGTTATCATTCTGTTAGCCGTTAAATTATAGCATTTCTTACTTTTAAACAAAATGAAAAAAGTCACATTTAAAATACAAAAATTTCATAAGATATATTAAAATATGTACTATGCATAAGCTTAATTATAAAGATATTTCTAAATTGACAGGTCTTTCTCTTAGCTCGATAAGTAGATATTATAACGGCGGTTATATTAGTGATAAAAAAAGAGAAGTAATTGAAAGCATTTTACTTAAACATGATATACATTATGAATCAAGTAAACAAAACCCTGTTAAAAGTTTACAAAACTCAATTTTTGTTGTTATGCCTAAAGATTGTAACGAAAACATGAACGAAATCATTCAAGGACTTAGTTTTTCTGCAAAAAAAAGAGGAAAAAATTTAATTTGCATATATAGTACGAATAATCAAGCCTCTCTTATTAAAAAAATCTCCAAGTTAACAAGAAATAATTTTTATGCACTTGTTGTTTTTGATGATCACATTGATGAAACAAAACTTAAAGAAGCAATTTTTCAATATAAATCATCAAATAAAATATTTTTGTTTAATTATCGTAGCAAACTAGCTAATTCGCTTGAAATTGATTATACTAGAGCCTTTCATCAATTGATTATTTTATCGCTTGAAAAATTTAATGGTTATCCTAATAAAATAGCTTACATTGAAGATGTTAATCTTGTAAAGAAAGAAAAAACGCAAAAGAGAAATGGTTTTATAAGTGGAGTCGAAACAAATAAAACAACTGGTCAAATTTATCGTTTAGATCCTTATAACAAGGAACATATTAATGATGCAGTAAATAGATTAAAAATTAACGATTATCGTTTAATAATTTGTTCGTCTCATAACGCTTATTTAGCATTAATGGCTACAAATAAACTTAACGATATACCTATAACTGATATAGGTAAACCTGAAATACTTGATAATTTTGCTAAATATTCTTTTAAGATTTTAGAAGATTGATTCTATTTAGGAATACAAATAGATAGAATGATTATTTCTAGAACTTCTAAAGAAGGCAAAAATGATTTATTAGACCTACAATATGTACCTAAAATAATAAAAAATGATCAAATTAATTAATGATCATTTTTTATTATTTTTCATTTATTTCATCGACTGATTCAGCAATTTGTTCATTATTATTAATAAATTCATCACTTAGGGAAATAAACTCATTGTTTTCTTTTAAATTCATAATTTTAAAGGTTTTATTTAATTCCTTAAGAGGTCTATCCAAAGATAATTTTGCTTTATCTGTAGATTTTAGAGCCTTTTGTTGCGAAGAAGAAGCATCTTCAAGAGCTTTAATAATTATTTTATAGTTGTCTCTAACTATTTCTAAAGTATGTTTAATTTGGTCCATAGATTTAGCAATTTTAATACTTCAATCATTTCTTTTAACTAAATCTAAATATCAAATAATATTTGAAGGAGAAGTTAAAATGACTTTATTAATATTATTTTCTACAATTTCTCTTAATTTTTGATTACTCATAATGAAGTAAAAAATACTATCACTAGGAATAAACATTATTGCTTTTTCAGTAGTGAGACCTTCTTTTAAATATGAGGCCACTTTTTTAAAATCACTTTTAAGTCTAGAAATAAATTCTTTTATGGTTTCTTCTTCGTTAATTTTGTCATTTAAAAAATCTGAATATAGTGAAGCGCTAAATTTAGAATCAACGGGAATATAGATTTTGTTATTTGCATTCGTGCTATAAGGATCTATGACATAAATTTTCGCATCTGGAATTTTTAATTCGCCGTCAGAGTTTTGAAATTCATATAATATTCCTTCCATATTTTCACCTAAAGCAGATTTAATGATTTCTTCAAGCAATCTTTCACCCATACGACCAAATTTTTTGTTATTTTGAAAAATATTTATTATTTGTTTAACATTATTGTTAACATCTCCTATTGTAGAAACAGAATGATTAAGTTCTTTTATCGTATTAGAAGTATTTTGAAATTCTTCTTCGATTTTTTTAACAAGAGAAGATTTAAGTTGTTCATTAATTTCATTTCTAATACTGCTAATATCTTGTTTATATTGATTATGAAAGGAATTTAAATTACTATTTAATACATTATTTAACCTATTAGTTAAAGAATCAGGTCCGCTTATTATTTGCGAGTTTAAAGAATTATTTATTTGTCTAACATTTTCATTGATATTTTGCAAAAGAACGTTTTTAATCGAATCTTGATTGGTAATTAAAAATGAGTTGATATTGTTAATAAAATCTTTATTAAATGATCTATTTTCATTTAAAAAAATATTTATTTTTTCATTTATTTCAAAATTAGCCTTATTAAATTTTTCATTTATTTCATTTAATATTTTATTATTTTTAGAAGCATATTCATCAATTAAAGCAGTTCTTAATTTAGTTTCTAATTCAGAGAATAATTTTACTAATTCAACTTTAAAATAGTTTAATTCGTCATTTTCAACTTTTGTTTTTTTACTTAAAATCTTTTTATTTTTTACTAAGAAAAAAATAACCAAACTAGTTAGAATAATTAATAAAATAATACAAATAATATTGCTAATTATAAGAGCTTCATTTTGCATTCATTGCCTTCCTGGTTTCTAGTTAAATAATGTGGTAAGATAATCATATGAAATTTTATTCTATTGCTACTATAAATAGGAATAATTTATATAACATAGCTTCTAGTCGTTTGTATCTATTAAGCTATATAGTACCTTCTATTATTTTTTTAATTACTATAGCAATGATTATTTTTATTTCAATATACATTAACATTATAAATAAAGATCTAAGACAAGATTGGATAAAAGCTCGTAAAATAAAAAAAGCAAACAAAAAAGTTCCTAAGGAAATTAACATAAATAGTAAAAAATATAAAGTATTCATTGTTATTGTTTTTTTGTTATCGCTAATTTGTTTTCTTTCTCTTTTTTCAATATCAGGACTTTTAATCTATCAATTATTATCTGGAAATTCATAGTTTAAAAATTTAAAAAAGCAAGTTTAGTAATATAACTTGCTTTTTTTAATATACATTTCGTTATCTTTTTTCTTAATCGCTTCTCGTTTATCACTTTTATTTAAGCCTATAACAAGAGCGATTTCTATTTTTATTAAATTTTTATTATTCAAATATATTTTAGTAGGAATTATTGTACTGCTTTGAAGTTTACTTAATTTAGTTTCTAAACGAATAAGTTCATTTTTGTGCATCAATAATTTACGTTCTCGATTTTCGTCATTTTTTTGTAGCATGTAACTTTTAAAATTAGCATTGTGAATAAAAAGTTCGTTTTTTCTAAAAAAACAGTAAGAAAAAGCTAAATTAACATTTTGATTTCTTGCTGACTTTACTTCTCAACCTTCCAAAACAAGGCCACATTCATAAGTTTCTAAAATTTTATATCCATGCAAACCACGACGATTATCGCTTATTATTTTCATAGTTTATATTATAGGAAAAAATAAAAAAATAATTCGCTTCAGCGAATTATAGATGTTTTTCAACTTCTTTAATGAACGCAGGATATGGTAAATAACCTAAACCATGTTGTACCATTTTTCCTTCTTTAAATATGAATCAAGTAGGCATAGAAGTAACTTGAAATTCATTTTTTATTTTAGTATTATCACTGCCATCTACATCAACACGATAAACAGGAATATTATTTTTTTCAGTTAATTCATCAAGAGTGATTTTAAACATTTTACATGGCGGACATCATACAGCATGAAAAACTAAAACATATAAATCATTAGTTTTAGAATATGTTTCATAATATTCTGGTCCAGTAATTTCTTTAACTTGCATATTTGACTCCTTACTACAAGTTGTATTATAGAGAAAAAAATACAAAAAGTATAAAAAAGGTGCATTTTTTTGAACAAAAATGCACTTTTTGATTTTTTATGATAATTAAATTAGAAGTCAATATTTTTTACATACTTAGCATTTTCTTCAATAAATTCTCTTCTAGGAGCAACTTCATCACCCATTAAAGTAGTAAAAATTCAATCTGCTTTGGCAGCATCTTCAATTTGAACTTGTAACATTAATCTAGTTTCGGGATTCATTGTAGTTTCCCAAAGTTGATCAGGGTCCATTTCTCCTAATCCTTTATATCTTTGAATATTTATTTTAATGTTAGGATTTAGAGAGTTAATAATTTCTTCTTTTTCCTTATCGTTATATGCGTATGAAACATTTTTATTTTGTTGAATTTTATAAAGGGGAGGTTGAGCAATATAAATGAAACCATATTCAATCAATTCACGAAAATAACGATAGAAAAAAGTCAAAAGTAAAGTTCTAATATGTGCGCCATCTACATCGGCATCAGTCATGATAATTATTTTATGATATCTTAACTTATTAATATTGAATTCTTCGCTAATGCCTGTTCCTAAAGCGGTGATTAAAGATTGAATTTCTTCATTAGCAAATACTTTTCTAGCTTGATTTTTTTCTGCGTTTATTACTTTACCTCTTAAAGGCAAAATAGCTTGAGTTAATCTATCTCTTCCCATTTTAGCAGATCCGCCAGCAGAATTACCTTCGACAATATATAGTTCACTTATTTCCGCATTTTTAGAAGTACAATCTGCTAATTTGCCAGGTAAAGATCCACCTTCAAAAACAGATTTTTTTCTAGCAGCATCTCTTGCCATTTGACCAGCTAAACGTGATTTTTTGGCTGATAAAGCTTTAAGAACAATTAATTTAGCTTCGTTAGGGTTTTCATTTAAAAATCTTTCTAAAGAATCAGAAAGAACCTTGTTTACAGCTATTCTTGCGTCTTTATTTCCTAATTTACCTTTTGTTTGTCCTTCAAAAATTGGATTGGTATGTTTAATCGAAATAATTGCAACAATTCCTTCTTTAGCATCTTCACTATTGATTTTGTCTTCTTCTTTTTTTATTAATCCAGCATCAATTCCATAATTATTTATCAGTCTTACAAGAGCATCATAAAAACCTCTCTCATGGTTTCCACCTTCAATAGTTATTATATTGTTAGCATAAGATACAACATTTCCCGTAACTCTTTCGTTATACTGTAAAGCTACTTCTACTTGCACAGGTGCATCTTCACCATGAGAATATTCGCCTTCTGCATAAATAACTTCGCTATGAATTAATTTTTGTCCTTTATTAAGTTCTTTGACATAATCAATAATTCCACCTTCGAAGCAAAAAGATTGTTTTACATCATATCTTTCATCAATTAAAGTTATTTTCAATCCTTTATTCAAATATGCGATTTGTTTAGCATGATCTATGATTGCATCTTTATCGAATTCGTTATGTTCCATAACTGTAAAATCTGGATGAAATTTTATTTTAGTTCCAGTTTCATTATTATCTACTGTACCTATAACACTTAATGATTGAGCAATTTGACCACCGTTATTGAAATGAGCATAGTGAATTTTGCCTTCTCTTTTTACTCAAACTTCAAAATCGTCACTTAAGGCATTAACAACTGAAGCTCCTACTCCGTGTAATCCACCAGAAACTTTGTATGTTTCAGAATCAAATTTTCCGCCAGCGTGCAAGACAGTTAAAACAGTTTCTACAGTTGAAAGGCCTGTTTCTGGATGAATTGCAACAGGAATACCTCTACCATTATCTTCAACAATTATGTAATTTTCTTTAGTAACAGTAATGTTAATCTCATTTGCAAAACCAGCCATGCATTCGTCAACTGAATTATCTACTATTTCTCATATCAAATGGTGTAATCCTCTAATGCCAGTTGTTCCAATATACATTCCTGGTCTAACTCTAACAGCTTCAAGACCCTTTAAAACTTTGATACTTGAAGCACCATATTCATTATTGCTCATATTTCTCCTTAAAATATCAAGTTTAATAATTATACTTAAAATGCATTCTAATTAAGTTATTAATATTAATAAAAAAAAGATAACCGCGGTTATCTTAAAACTTGCTTTCAGGAATATAAATATTACCATCGACAGCAGCAATATTATTTATTGTAATTAAAGAATTTTGATCAATTTGTCTAATTTTTTTAATCAAACGAGGAACTTGTTTATATAAGGTAATAGCGGTTAACACTTTCATTTCGTGACCTGAATATCCACCAATACCTTTACTAATTGTAAAACTATTGATAGTTTTTTTATCCTCAACAATAACTTTTCTAATAGCGCTCATATGAGGAGAAAATATTTTGAGTTGAATAACTTTATATCTTGGGAACAACGAATTAAGAGCCGCAGCAAAAACAAAGTTACAAATAAAAGTTGAAATCATGTTTGGAGAAAAATATAAAGTAGTATTTCATTCGTTTTTAGCTAATTTAGTTAAACCGTCTAAATTGCTAGAGCTAAAAGCATTTCTAATATTTTCAGGAAGAGAATTTAATCCATTTTTATTGTAATTGTCAACTAATTTACTTAAATCGTTTAAAACAAGACTACCAGCAATATAAGTACCTATTAAAACCGAAATTATCATGATAACTATATTGATGTATGAATTTATAGTTCCAAAGTTTTTATGTTTAACTGTAGACATATATTCGCCTATAATTCCCGTTACTCCTGCTCCTCCTCCCATAATAGCAATTATTGCGAAAAAGAAAGCAAGAATGATTCCATAAACAACAGCAAAAATAATTTGTGCAACTATTGCTCCTCCGTCATTTCATTGTAACGGTATTAACTGTCAAATTAATGTTTTCCCATATCATAAATCTTGAGCAATAGCGTTTTTAAAATTATCTGATAATGAGGCTGTGGTGAAATCGCCGAAAATATTTACATTTCCAATATTAGGAATTTGACCTAAAGCAAACGAAACTAAACTGCTTATTACAAGAAATTCTAAAGTTAATCAAGTATAAGTTTTACCTACTTTTTTAAGACCGAATCAAAAAATTGGAATACTTAAAATTAAGTAAAGAATTCAGAATAAAGCTTGATCAATAATGTTATAGATAGTTACTGTAATTTCAGGATTTGATCTTAATAAGACATTAGTTAATCTTGAAATAGCTTGTCCAATTGCTGCTAAACCAAAATTATAAATTCCAGGATTTTTAACAAAGAAAATACCTACAACACCAAAAATAATCGCAAAAAAGGCTGTAAATAATGCAATTTTATATATAGGCATTGGTGCGTAAAAACGCGAGAATTTTAAAACGAAATTTGAAAGCTTTGTATATCTATATTTAGTATTTTTCTTCTTTATTATTTGTTGAATTGGAGAATCTGGTTCGTTAGTAAAAATATCAAACATTGATCCATCTGCATTTTCTTCCACACTAGTTTCATCAGAATTTACTTTTTGATCTATTGTTTTAAAATTTTCTTTTTCGTCATTAAGTGTCATTAAACCTCCTTTTCATAAAAATTAAGATCTAAAATGTCGCAATAAATTCCATTATATGACTAAATTTAATTTTATAATGTAAAATATGTCAAAAATGGTCCGGGTTAATTTCTACAAAATTAAAATTCCATTAGTTTTTATCAACAATAAAAGCGATACAACAATGCTTTTTATTCACGGAATAAATTCCTCTAGCGATATATTTAAACCGCTTTGATTAGGGATAAAAAAATTTAACATAATATGTATTAATATGCCTGGTAATAAGTATTATTTGGAACAAAAAGGAATTATTTCTTTCGATTATTGAATAAAATCAGTTAACTTCTTAATAAAGAAAATTCGCTCAAAAAATTTAATTATTTTTGCTCATTCTATGGGAGGAGCAATAGCTAATTTTTTAACCTATGATAAAAAAAATACAAAATTAATTTTATTGAATCCTTTGCACCCATTTATTGATAAATCTTTTAGTTATTCGTTATTAGAAAAAATTTATAAACCAAGTAATTTAGTTAATAAATTTATAGGAAATGCTGTTGATAATTTAACTGACAGATTCAAAAAATTTGAAAGACTTAATAGAAATTTTTCTAAGTCAAGTATATATAGCAAATTAATCGAAGAGTGTGTCCTTGATAAAAATTTTTTAGATAAACTTAATCTAGAATATTTAAAAAACAAGAGCAAAATGCTTCTATTAATTAGCGAAAAAGATTATGTTATAAATACTAATAATCTTTTAACTTTTGCTTTAGACAATAAGATAAATTACAAAATAGTTGGAATAGGTCATTCTCCAATAGCTGAATTTTCTAGTGAAATAATTAATATAATTAACAATAATTTTCAAGCAAGAATAAAAAAGATTATGCTTTTTTCGCCTTTAAAACTTTCAAAGAAAGAAAAATAATATGAAATACGAAGAATTCGAAAATGAAATTAAATTGAAATTAAATAATAAAATTGGTCCTCGGCTATTATTAAAAATTATTAATTCTCCATATAGATATTATTCTCTATTAAATCCATTCGATTTTAAGATTAAGTTAAAACAATCTTTTTTGAGAACTCAAGAAAATGACTATTTCAAATATATTAATCAATTAATTGATTTATTTTTTGCTCAAAAAGGTTATCAACAAAGCGAAAATTTATTCCTAGTTAAAAATGATAATAAAGAATTTTTAGAAGAAGAAAATAATCAAGAAGAATATGTAAAAATAAGGTTTAATCATTCGTATTTAAGTGAAGAAGAAATAATTTTTATATGGCAAAGAAAAAGAGATGATTTATCAATAAAAAAAGCAGATGAATTATTTGAAAATTGTATTAAACAAATTAGCTTGTTAATAGATAAATTTAAAGATAAAAAGATTAAATTCTATCTCTGATTTATGGAAGATAATTTCGTACAAAATAAATTCATTTTTAACGAATTATGCGATAAAAAAGCGCAATTAGGAAACAATGTTAAGTTCAATGTTTTTTATGGTTCAGAACTTTTTAAAGAATTTGCTGATGAAGAATTTTGAATTTCTATGGAAATAAATCAAACTAAATTTAAATTAAATAATCAAAATTTATTTAATGAATTACCAAATTTAGATACAGATCCAGAAACTTATGAATTTATGCTTACTTTAAGTAATTCAGCATGAGAAAAATTAATATCTCAAGAAAAAATTTATATAGAAATTAGAAAGCAACTTTTTGATTTGCACAATCCTGATTCTAATTTTTTTAAAGTATTAAAAGAAAGAAAAATCGATTAAGCATAAAGTTAATAATTAAAAAATCAAAACTAATCTTATAATTAAATAAGATTTATTAAAAGTAGAAAGCGGGAAACCATGGCTGGACATTCAAAATGAGCAAATATTAAACATCGTAAGGGCGCTCAAGATGCTGCAAGGGGGAAAATTTTTCAAAAATTATTCAAAGAAATATATGTAGCAGCAACAGCTCCTGCAGGAGCAGATCCTGAAATTAATCCAACTTTAAAGCTTGCTATTTCTAAAGCAAAAAGTAAAAATATGCCAAAAGCAAATATAGAAAGAGCATTAGCAAAAGCAAAAGGAGAAGGCAAAGACGGAGCAAAGTATTTAGAAACATTATTTAATGCCACAATTACAGGTGGGGCTACATTCTTAATTAAAACTTTAAGTGACAACATGAATAGAACTAAATCTTCTATGACTATGTATTTTAATCGTCAAAATGCTGTTTTAGGTAAAACTGGACAAGTTCCTTTTCAATTTGATCACAAAGGAGTTTTAGAAATTTCTAAAGACTTAATTGATGAAGAAAGCCTAACAATGGTTGCTTTAGATAATGGAGCAGATGATTTTGAAATTACCGAAGAAAGTTATGTTATAACCACTACGCCTGAAAATTTTAGTCAATGTAAAATTGCAATTGAAGAAGGCTTAGGAATTAGCGATTTTATTCAATGTGAAGTTACTTATTTACCTAATTCTATAGTCAAATTTGATGAAGAAAAAACCAAAAAACTTATTGAATTTATAGCGCAATTAGAAGATGACGATGATGTTCAGGAAGTGTTTCACAATATTGATTTAGAAATAGAATAAAAGATAAATGTCCAATTTTAAAAATGCGATTTTTAATTTAGTTGAGAGATTAAAAAGTGCGCATGGTAATTTATTAGATATATGAAATGCGGAAAGTGAAACACATTTAGCACAGTTTTATATTACTTTATTAGGATTTATTGTATTTTTAATAATACCTTTATTAATCTGTTTAATATTACCTTTTGTCAAAAAGAAGCAATTAAGCAAAAAAGCTAGTGTAATTTTATATGCCTTTTCTACTGGTTTTTTTATTGCTATGGCCGTTTTTGGGTTTTTACGAGAAGCTTTAGAAGTAAGCACTACTAAAATAAATGTGCCCTCTATTGCAGCAACTTATGGTTGAAATATTTTGCTAGTAGGTGGAGGAGTGATAGTAGGAATAGTACTTGCTTTTTCGTTAAGGCAGTTAGTTCGTTATATATATTCTTTAAAATCAATTAAAAATGATCCAAAAGCAGTAGCTTTAATTCATTTTCATACTATTGAGCATAGTAATGATTCTCAAACTCATCATAATCACGATATTGCACCTAGTCATAGTACAGAAAATAATCATTTAGAAACTAATCAAAAAACAAAAGCTTCCAATAAAGTAGTCGCTTTATTATTATTACTAACACATAGAATTCCTTCTGGTTTATTTATTGGTTATAGTTTAAATAGTTTTGCTGGATTTTCTATAGGAACATCTAGTACACTTGGTTTTGCATTTTTAGTTAGTTTTATTTTGCACATAATTCCTGAAATTTTAATATTTTATTTTAGACAAAGAGAAATGAGCTATTCGCCTTGAAAAGCCTCTCTATGATCAATTGCTTCTTTATTAATTTTTTTACCTTTATTACTTATTGGTATGTATTTTGGAAGCTATATTAACTACTATCCACAAATTATGGCATTTGCTAATGCTTTAATTGGAGGAGTATTTATCTTTACAGCAATAGTAGAATTCTTACCCGAATTTTATCATTCTCATCATGATAAAAAAATCTTTAGTAAGGTTTTATTAACCTTTTTCTTAGGATTTATAACGTGTATAATTATTCTTTCTTTTCACAGCCATGGTGGATAAAAAAATAAATCACATAAAGTGATTTATTTTTCTTCTTTAAAATCTTTGTTTTCTTCATTTGTAGAATTATTATTTTGTTGTTCGTATATTTTCGAAATTTGCTCAAAAGCCGCTTCAAATTTAGAAATTTGTTCTCTTAATTCATCATATTTCTTTTCTTTTATTAAATCATTTAGTTTGTCTATTTCTTCTTGAGCTTGTTTAATTTGTTCTTCGTTCATTTTATCTTTATTTTCATTTAGTGAACTTTCAAATCTAGCTACTAATGATTCTGCTTTAACTAAAATTTCAATGTCAGCAGTTTTTTTGGCATCAGCTTCTCTATTTTCTTCTGCTTCTTTAACCATTCTTTCAATTTCTTCATCGCTTAATTTAGTTGAATTTTTAATGGTAATACTTTGTTCTTTGTTAGTTTTAACATCTTTAGCAGTTACTGTAGTAATTCCATTTGCATCTATTTTAAAGCTTACTTCAATTTGAGGAACTCCTCTAGGTGCTGCTTCAATTCCATCTAAATTGAATACTCCTAGAAGTTTATTATCTTTTGCAAGGGGTCTTTCACCTTGTACAACTTGAATAGTTACTGATGTTTGATTGTCAGCAAATGTTGTGAAAATTTGGCTTTTTGTAATAGGAATTCTAGTATTTCTTTGAATAAGAGGAGTAGCTATTCCACCCGCTGTTTCAATTCCTAAGGTTAAAGGAGTTACGTCGACTAAAAGAACATCATTGATATCACCCGCTAAAACTCCACCTTGAATAGCAGCACCTAAAGCAACAACTTCATCTGGGTTAACTGAATGATTAGGTTTTTTGCCTGTAATTTTTTCAACTAATTCTTGTACAGCAGGCATTCTGCTTGAACCACCTACCATTAAAACATCATCTATATTACTAGATGTTAATTTGGCATCGCTTAGAGCATTTTCGATAGGTTTTTTGCATCTTTCTAGTAAATCAGCAGTCATTTTTTCAAATTCGCTACGTTTTAATTCTGTTTCAACATTAATTGGTTGTCCATTAGTAAATAAAAGGAAAGGAAGCGATATGTTTGCTGTAACTGATGAAGACAAATCAATTTTAGCTTTTTCTGCTGCTTCTTTTAAACGGGCCATAGCCATTTTATCGTTTTTAACATCAACGTTGTGATCTTCTTTAATTTTCTTTACTAACCATTCAACAATTTTATGATCTCAATCATCTCCACCTAAGTGATTATCTCCAGAAGTTGATAATACTTCAAAAGTTCCACCAGCTAATTCTAAAACTGAAACATCAAAAGTTCCACCACCAAGGTCAAAAACTAATACTTTTTTCTCTTTATCTGTTTTATCGATGCCAAAAGCAAGAGCAGCTGCAGTAGGTTCGTTAATAATTCTTAAAACATCTAATCCTGCTATTTTTCCGGCTATTTTAGTAGCTTCACGTTGAGCATTATCGAAATAAGCAGGAACTGTAATAACAGCCTTTTTTACTTCATGGCCAATTTTTTGTTCAGCATATTTTTTAAGATATTCTAATATCATTGCTGAAATTTCTTCTGGTTTATATTCCTTATTATTTGCTTTTACGGTTTTATTAGTACCCATTAATCTTTTGATAGAAGCAATTGTGTCAGGATTAGTTTCTATTTGTTTTTTAGCATTTTCACCAACAATAATTTCGCCGTTTTTAAAACTTACTACTGAAGGGGTGGTTCTTTTACCATTAAGATTTTCTAATACGATTGGTTTTGTATTTTCGACTACTGAAACAACAGAATTTGTTGTTCCTAAGTCAATACCTAAAATAATTTCTTTTGCCATTTTTAGCTCCTTTCGAATTAAACTAAAATTATTTTAGCATAAACTTAGCAGAGAATAAACAAAATTGCTAATTTTTTCGATTAAAATATAAAAAAGAACTAAATGAGTTTAATTCTTTTTTTACTTTCAAATTGATAATCTAATAAATATATGGGACCATCTTCAAAATCTATCTTTATAGTATTTTTTACTTCTTTATCAGTTGCTAAAAATATTTTTAATCTTCTATTATTTAGGAATAAATAGCAGCCCGGATTAGATGAAAAAGCTTTAATTTTATTAAGTGCTTCTTGCTTTTTTAAATTGGAATTCAAAAAAGCATCTTCTTTATTCAATTTAGGAGCTAAAGTAATTAAATTTGAATCTTGTTTTTCTCTGGTTAATAAATTATTGTCTAAGTCTTTTATTCACTTTACAATTTTTTTTGAACTTAATATGCTTAATTTTTCAAAAAGAATATCAGCAGTATCATATTCTTCTATTTTATAAGTCAATTTTGCAAATATATCACCAGCATCCATTTCTTTAACCATCTCCATTAAAGAAATGCCTGTTTCTTTTTCGCCATTTAATAATGAGTATTGTATTGGTGATGCTCCTCTATATTTAGGAAGTAAAGAACCATGAACATTGAGATTCATTTTTTTTGCAATATTAAGTATTTTAGTTGGTATATATTGTCCAAATGCAGCAGTTATTAAATAATCATATCCAAGAGATTTTAATTCATTTTCGATATCAGCAATTTTATTTGGTTGAAAACATTTAATATTATATTTTTCTGCTAATGATTTAGTAGCGGTAGGTAAAATTTTATGTCCTCTAATAGAAGGTTTATCTGGTTGCGAAATAATTGCTAAAACATTAAAATTTTTAATAATTTCTTCAAAAATTGGAACAGCAAATTTAGGAGTTCCTGCTAAGACAATTTTAAGCATACGATAATTATAATTCTAAAGTTAGTCAAAGTTATTAATTTATAATATTAATATGTTTAACGATACAATAGCAGCTATAAGTTCGGGCGGAAAAATTAATCAAGCAATATCAATAATTAGAATAAGTGGTCCTGAAAGTGTCAGTATAGTAAAGAAACTTTTTACAGGGAAAATTGGACAAAATAGACAAATTACATATGGTAACATCGTCAATAATTTTGATAATAACAAGTTAGTTGATGAAGTTCTAATAGCTTGATTTATTGGAAATAATACTTTTACAGGCGAAGATACTGTAGAAATTAACTGTCATGGTGGAATTGTTATAACAAATAGAATTCTTGAATTGATTTTAGCTAATGGTGCAAGAATGGCTTTACCAGGCGAATTTAGCAGAAGAGCTTTTTTAAATGGCAAAATGGATTTAATTAAAGCTGAAGCAATTAATGAACTAATTCATGCAACTACTTTGAAACAAACAGAATATGCTGTTAAAAAATTTGACGGTAAAACGAGTGAATTAATTAATAATTTAGTAAAAGAATTGATGTTTTTAATAGGTCAAATTGAAGTAAATATTGATTATCCAGAATATGATGATGTAGAAAATATTTTAAATAATAATCTCTTAGAAAAATTAGAAAATTTTAGTAGTAAACTTAACAAAATAATTGATAGTAGTCAAAATTCTAGATTAATTTTTGAGGGAATTAAAGTAGCGATTTTAGGCAAGCCAAATGTAGGTAAATCTTCGATATTAAATTGTTTACTAAATGAAGAAAAAGCGATTGTAACTGATGAAGCTGGTACAACTAGAGATATTATAGAAGCTTCCTATCAAATTAATGGAATTTTGTTTAAATTAATTGATACAGCGGGAATAAGAAAAACAGATTTAAAAATTGAAAAAATTGGTATTGAAAAGGCTTTTGAACAAATAAGAAAAGCAGACATTATCATTCATGTTTTTGATCCAAAACAAGAGGAAAACGAATTTGATAAAAAAGTTGATCTAGAAGCTTTAAATCTGCATAAAAAATTAATTAAAGTTATTAATAAAACTGATTTGATTGATCAAAAGAGCTATAAAAAAGGCAATTACGTATTTATTAGTGCTATTAAAAAAGATATAGATAATTTAAAAAATGAATTAGTTAATTCTTTTAATTTAGATAATCTAACTAATGATGAATTTGTTAATAACGCAAGACAATTATCTTTAATTATTCAAGCTAAGAATAATATTGATGAAGCAATTAATGCTCTGAAAAATGGCTTAGATGCTGATTTAACTATTGTAGATATTAGACGCGCTTGAGCTAATTTAGTTGATATATCAGGAAGGGCAGATAACGAAGATTTATTAGATGAAATGTTTAAGAATTTTTGTTTAGGTAAATAAAATGGGCATAAAATTTGTCGATGTTCATACACATCCTTTAAAAGAATATTATGAAGATAATTATGAAGTTATTGAAAGAGCGCACAAGAAAGGTTTAGCAGCAATTTTTGTTACTGGATGTTCTTTAAAAGAGAATGAAGAAGTTAAAAAAATATGTCAAAAATATGATTATACTTTTGCAGTCTTAGGAGTTCATCCTCATGAAGTTAAAGGTAAAAGTGATGCTTTATTTTTAGAAAAACAAATTGACAAAAATACCTATGCAATAGGTGAAATAGGTTTAGATTATTTCTTTAGAAATGAAGAAAGTTATGAAGAGCAATTAAAAATTGAATCAATTCAAAAAGAAAGCTTTATTGCACAAATTGAAGTAGCTAAAAAATATAAATTACCAGTAGTGATTCACATGAGAGATTCATATGAGGACTTATATGAAATAATAAAAAAATATCATAATGATGTTAAATTTATGATTCATACTTTTAGTGGTGATATTAATTGAGCAAAAAAATTTTATGAATTGGGTTGTTATTTTAGTTTTAGTGGAATCGCAACATATAAAAATGCTAAAAAAACAATTGAAGTTTTAGAATGAATGCCTATTGATAGAATTTTAACTGAAACAGACGCGCCTTTCTTATCCCCGGCAACAAAAAGGGGTAAATTAAATTATCCAAACTATGTTATTCATACTGTTTTATACATAGCAGGAATTAAAAAAATGTCAGTAGAAAAAACAGCTGATCAAATTTTAAAAAATACAAGGGAATTATTCAAAATCAATGTATCAAGAAAATAATATAAAAGCAAAAAAAAGATTTGGTCAAAATTTTTTAGTTAGTAAGGAAGTTGTAGACAAAATTATTGAATTAGTTAAATATGAAAATAAAAATATTCTTGAAATAGGGCCTGGGACAGGGGCTTTAACCAAATATTTATCAAAATGAGCAGATAATTTTTTTGCATTTGAAATTGATAAAGATATGCAAAAATATTTACTTGACAATAATATTCTTGACGAAAAACAACTTATCAAGGCAGATTTTTTAGATGTAAATTTAGACGAATATAAAAATTATGTGATAGTAGGTAATATTCCTTACAACATTACTTCAAATATATTATTTAAATTATTCGATAATCGAATGAATTTTAAAACAGTGATTCTCATGGTACAAGAAGAAGTTGCTAATCGGTTAGTAGCAAAAGTAAATACAAATGAGTATTCTAAATTAACTTTAACAGCAAACTATATTGCAACAATAACTAAAGAATTTAAAGTAGATAAAAAACTTTTTTCTCCTATTCCAAAGGTGAATTCGGCAGTTATAAAAATAGTTTTTAAACAAGAAAAAAATGATAATTATGAAAAAATGAAAGATTTCTTTAAATTATGTTTTTTAGCAAGAAGAAAAAAATTATCCTTTAGTTTGAAACAAAAATATTCAATAATAAATATTGAAAATGCTTATAGAAAAAATAATTTTGTTGAATCAATAAGAATTCAACAATTAAGCTTAGAACAAATAATTAACTTGTTTAACGATTTAGAAAAAGGTAAGCAATGTATATAAGTTATATATATGAATATGATTTTTATGATTTATTAGTTTCCTACAAAGAAAGAAATAGTAAAGAAGGAAATTATTATAGAAAAAGAAAGATTAAAATTCTTTCTTTGTTGTTTCAATTACTCTTTGGAATAGGATTTATTATTTTACCTTTTGCAGTAAAAATTTTAGACAAGGATTTAAACGAAGATAATTTCTTTATCGTTTTAGGTTTTTTATTAACAATAGGCATTATTATTTCAATTATTTTTGTTTTCAATTTTATCTCCTTTATCTTTACAGTTTTGGCTCTTAAAAAAGCAATAAAAGAAGAAGATGATAAAAAAGCTCTTAAGTTATACAAATATAGTTGTATTTTTGCGTTTAATTTTACTGCACTAAGAAAAACAAGCAGGGTAGGTAAATAATGGCTAAAATAATTTTTATTGGCACAGGAGCTTTTGCTAGCGCACTTGCTTCAGTATTATCATATAACAATCATAAAATTGTGATGTGAGGAATTAATGACGAAGAAATAATAGATATAAATAAAGGTTTTAATAAGAAATATTTTCAAGAAAAAGAATTTAATAATACAAAAAATATCAGAGCAACAAATGATTTAGAAAGCGCTTTAAAAAATATAGATTATTTAGTTTTAGCTGTACCATCAAATGCTTTTGAAGTTGTAATACCTAAAATAAATAAAGTTTTAAAAAATAGAAAAATTAATGTTCTTAACGTTGCTAAAGGCATTGATTCTAAAACAAAGAAATTTTATTCAGACGCTTTAAAACAATATTTTGGATCAAATTTAAATAATTTAGCAACTTTAGTGGGCCCTTCTTTTGCTGTAGAAGTTTTCAATAGTAAATTAACTATGGTAAATGTAGTTGGAGAAAAAAAATCTTATATTAGTAAAGTAGCGTCTTTATTTGAGAATGAATACTTTAAAGCTTTTATTTCAGATGATGTTTACGGAGCACAGTTATTTGCGTCTTTAAAAAATGTTTATGCTATAGGAATGGGTATTTTAAGAGCTTTGACAAATGATAAAAATCCTGAAGCTGCTTTGTTGACTTTAGCTCTTAATGAAATAAGAAATATCAAAAAAGCTCTCTATAAAGATATTAAGGTTGTTAATCCAATAGATTATTCTTTTGCTGCTATAGGAGATACTTTCTTAACATGTACTTCTGAGAAAAGTAGAAATTTTACTTTCGGTTTAAAAATAAAAAATTTGGGTATAGAAAAAGCATTAGAATCTAATAAAACAACAATAGAAGGTTATAGAAATGCTTTAATTTTTAAGGAATTATTAATGAAAATAGATTATAATGCGCCTTTTTTAGACAGCATTTTGGAAATTCTTTTTAAAAATAAAGAACCTAATTTATTATTAGATTTCATTGAAAAAATAAAAATCACATAACGTGATTTTTATTTTCTACCTAACAATCTAGCGATATAAGCAAGCATATAAACATAGTCGAAGGCAAAGTGTAAACCAAAATATATTCCAGAAACCAAAATTTCTTTTCTTTTGTATTCACTATCTAACATTTCGTTTAATTTTTTATTTGTCTTAAGCATTATAAATCAATCAATTGCCATATATAGAGCTGTTAAAACTATTCCTAAACAAACAATTACTATTTCCAAAGTATTGTTGAAAATGAATCATGAAACAATTGAAGAAATTAATAAGGCTAGAAAAGCAATTATCATCAAAGGATAAACTATCTTGATTTTAATTAAATTTAATGCTCCTATTAAGCCCATGAAAAACATGAAAGCTGCTGGTATTAAAAATACTGCTAAAAGAAAAGAGGGATTTTCTAAAGAGGTATTGATTTTTATAGCATAGCAAACTGACATTAAGACTGTAAAACCCAGTAATATCATGGAAATAATGCTAGTTACAATCATGCTTTTAACTTTGTATTTGTTTCTTTGACTATTAAAAACAAAAAGTAAAACTATTAAAACAACTGCAGCAACAATAATTGTTATAGATCCTGCTATAGTATTGTAGACAAAATTCACTATAGGAGTAATTGAAGAAAATATAAAACCTGAAACAAGGGCAATTATTAAATCAATTGCAAATCACATCATGCTTGAAGAAAATAAAGTTTTTTTAATTAATTTTGGTTTTGCATCAGCTTCAGTATAGGAATTGTTATTGTAAAGATTATCCATCTATCTCCTTGGAAATTATTCTTCATCCTCATCTTCGAGAAAATCATCATCGATTTCATCTATTGAGCCAAATATATCATTTTTAACTTGGTTTAATAATTTTAACGTTTCTTTAGTTTCTTCCGCCTCAAAATTTGTATTTTTAGTAAATTTTATTGGACTATTATTGAATTCTTCATCGTTTTCATCATTTGAAAAAAGAATAATTGGCATAATAACTGGTTTTCTTCTTTTTTGCTTATAAAAATAATTTTCTAAACGTTCTTTAATTATATTTTTTAGTTCTATAACTGTTCAATTTTCTACATTTCTAATATAGTACAGAGCAGCTCCATGAGCTATTCTTTTAGCTTCTTCAACAATATCCGTAGAATTTTTAACGAAAAAACTTCCTCTACTAATTAGTGAAGGTCTTGATGAAACATTATTATTTTCACTATCGATTGAAAGAACGATGCTGACAAAACCATTTTCTGCTAAAGCTGCTCTTTCTTTAAGTAGATTATTATTCAGGCTCAAAATAGTATTTCCATCAATATAAATTGGTCCAAATTCGACGTTTTCATCTGTTTCATAGACTCTTTGGTTTACCATGTTGTAAACTTTACCTAACTTAGGAATAATAATATTTTCAGCTCTAACGCCATTTCTAACTGCACTTTCGCCATGAACAATTAGCATTCTATATTCTCCATGGTAAGGCATAAAAAATTTAGGTTTAGTTAGTTGAAAAATTTTATCATGTTCATGTTTATAAGCATGCCCAGAAGTATGTAAATAGCCGTCAACACCATTTTCTTTGATAATAGCACCTAATTTAGCAAGTCTATTAACTAATAATTCAATTACCATTCTATTTCCCGGAATTGGTGAAGATGAAAAAATTATCATATCATCTTTTTCAATTTTAACATGATGATGTTTGCCTAAAGACATTCTGGAGAGAGCAGCTAATTGTTCGCCTTGACTACCAGTAGTGATAATTACTAAGTCTTTCGAAGGAATAGAATTAAGATCTTTTTTGTTGATAAAAACACCTTGATTAACGTCAATGTATCCTAATTTATTACCTATTTCTATTCCTTGAATCATTGAACGTCCAAAAGCAATAACTTTTTTCTTTAACTTTTCAGCTAATTCTATTATTGCAGTGACTCTTGTTAAATTTGAAGCAAAAGCAGTTATTATAGTTTTTTTAGTAGCAAAGCGCATGTATTTTTCAATATCTCTTAGGATATCGTTTTCGCTAGGTGAATGCATTGGTCTCATGGCGTTAGTAGAATCACTCATTAAAATTGTCAAACCATCTTTTCCAATTTGATCTAATTTAGCAAAATCAGTAAAAGAAGAACCTATAGGGTTATAGTCGAATCTAAAATCTCCTGTACACATTATTGAACCATTAGGTGTTGTGATTCTTATACCAAAAGCATCAGGAATCGAATGCTGAGCAGTTCAAAAATCAACTTTACAATCTCCAAAAGTATGAACAGCTTCTTTTTCTGTTTCAATAAAAGTTATTTTGTTAGTTATTTTATGTTCTTCAAATTTAAGTTTTAAATATTGAATAGATATTCTTGGAGCAAAAATTTTCTTTATGTGAACTTCTTTAACTAAATGAACCACTCCACCAATGTGATCTTCGTGTCCATGCGTTATAAAAAGACCTTCAATATTTTTTGCTTTTGCTTTCAAATAAGCGTAATTAGGTATAATGCTTCTAATACCTGTAGTGGCAACATCAGCAAATTTAACGCCTGCGTCGATTATAAAAATATGTTTATCATGTTCGACAATAAGAGTTGACTTGCCAATTTCTTGCACACCACCAATAGGTATAATCCTAGTTGGTGTCATGTATCTCCTTTAAATAATTAATATACTGAATAAACGTTAGAAAGAGCTGATAATATAATTTTAGTTTAAACTAATTATAATAGTAGAAAAAAGTCAGTATATAAAATTTATCTAAAAATTGCAAAAGATTGATTTTTGTTAATTATTTTTATCTTTTTGCTCGTTTATGTATTTAAGTTTATAATATAGAAATAAAAAATTAGGGTAAATAATGAGTCAAAAAAAATTTATCAATGTACGTAAACTTATTGACAAATTTCACATTGATATTGTTAATAAAAATAGCGATTTAGCATATCGAGATATTCTAGATCCAGATATTAAACAAATTGGTTTAGAATTAGCAGGAGAAATCAATAATACTAACTTTCATAAAAATGTTATTTGTTGAGGAACAACAGAAAGTAAATATTTTGCAAAATTAGGCAAAGAAGAAGCGCATAGAGCAATAGATAATGTTTTGCAATATAAGCCACCACTATTGATTTTATCTAAAGGTGTGAAAAATTTGTATAAAAATTGAGTGGTTAATGTTGCTAATAAATATCAAGTTCCTATTTATTGCCCCGATTCTTCAACAGCAACAATTGTTACTACTATAGGGACCTATTTAACTGATTTTTTTTCTAAAGAAGAACAAGTACATGGTTGTTTAGTTTCTGTTGCAGGAACAGGTGTTTTAATTGTTGGTAAAAGCGGAGTAGGTAAATCAGAAGCAGTTTTGGATTTAATTCAAAGAGGACACGTTTTTATAAGCGATGATGCAGTTTTAATAAAACATATTGGTAGCAATTTTTACGGCACTTCGCCTGAATTAACTAAGAATTTTATCGAAGTAAGAGGAATAGGATTAATTGATGTTAAATATACCTATGGTATTAAAGCAATTGCAGATGGAGCAGTTATTGATTTAGTTGTTGAATTAGTTGTTCCTGAAGGACAACAATTTGATAGATTAGGGATAGAATATTTAAGATATAAAATCTTAGATGGTTCAATTGTTAAAACGCAAATTCCTATTAGAAATGGTTTTTCAGCAGCTTCTCTTATTGAGGCAGCAGTAAGTACGTTTTTAGCTCGTAAAGAGGGTTTTAGTGTGCTTGATCAAATAGAAAAAAGAAAGCAGGTAGTTGATGAATAATATTTGATTTCCAGACGCAGCTTATCAAGAAGGATCAGGTGGAATACTGTTCAACATTGGTAATTTTTCGTTAAGAACTTATTCTTTGACTTTGTTTTTTGGTATTATTGCATCAATTTTGACAATTACTATTTTTTGAAAAAGACAAAAATATCCTTTTGAACATTTGATGATTTTAATTCTAATTACAATACCTTCTGCTTTAATTGGAGCTCGTTTATGAGATTTGGTTGAAGAAGCTATTTATAAACGAGATACTTTTGATTTTAGTCGATGATATGCTATTTGAGAAGGAGGATTAAGTATTCAAGGGGGTGTTGTATTAGCATTTCTCTTTGATTTTATGTATGTCTATTCCAAACGTGATGTTTTAGATATAAGAAAAGTTTCTTCAATAATAATTCCAACTGTTTTAATAGGACAAGTTATAGGCCGCTGAGGAAATTATGCTAATCACGAATTGTACGGAAAAATAGATTGAGACGGTTCAAGCGTACTTATTTTTGGAAAAAGTTTTGCAAGCAATATGTTTATAAGCGATAGTCTATCAAATAGTTATAACCAAATTGGTTTATATAGATATCCATTATTTCTTTATGAGAGTTTGGCAAATTTAGTTGGTTATATTTTGATAGTTTGAGTTATTGGTTGATTTGGCTTAGTAAAACCAGGAATAAATGCAGGAATATATTTTATTTGGTATGGCTTAGTGCGTTTAGCGATGGAGCCCTTACGTCAAAACGCTTATGATATATACATTGTTGCTGCTGTTTTATTTATTTTAGCAGGAGCAATTGCTGTTATTTATTTTCAATGATTTTCAAGAGTACACTATATTAAATACAAAGTAAGAGGCAAAAAGTTGTATCGCTTTGAATATAAATATGCTCACCCTGAAAAATATGTAGAGTGAATTAACAAAACAAGAATTTTTAGAACAAAAAGAACAAAAGAACCACTTGTAGTGGCTAATTTGATAGGATAATTATGAACAAAATTTATGATATAGCAATTATTGGTGCAGGTCCAGGAGGATTAAACGCAGCATTATATGCATCAAGATCTAATTTAAAAGTAGCTTTAATCGAAAAAAGTGCTCCTGGTGGAAAAATGACTAAAACATCAAAAATAGAAAACTGATTAGGGTTTGATTTAATTGACGGTTTTGATTTGTCGCTTAAAGCTTATAATCATGCAATTTCTTTTGGAGCAGAACACTTATTTGGCGATATTGCTAAATTAGAAAAAAATGATGACAATTTATTCGAATTAACTTATAAAACAGGTGAGAAATTACTAGCTCACAAAGTTATTATAGCTACTGGAATGTTTGAAAGAGAACCTAAGTGAATTGAAAACTATGACAAATTTGCTTTTAAAGGAATTAGCTTTTGTGCAACTTGTGATGGGCCACTTTTTAAAGGACAAGATGTTATTGTTTTAGGCGGTGGAAATAGTGCAGTTGAAGAATCAACTTTTCTAGCTAAAATCGTTAATCATGTTTATTTAATTGTTAGAGAAAAAGATTTTATTGCAGAAGCTAGATTAGTTGAAGAATTAAAAGCAATGCCTAATGTTACTATATATATGGAACATCAAATAAAGTCTTTATTAGGAGAAAATGGAATTGAAAAGGCAATTATTTTCGAAAATAGCTCGCAAAAAGAAACTATTTTAAATGTTAGTGGTTTTTTCCCTTTCATAGGTTTTATTCCAAATAATGATTTTTTCAAAGACCTAGGAATTACTAATAAAAATGGTTTTGTTGAAACAGATGAAAATATGCAAACAAAAATAAAAGGACTTTATGCAGTTGGCGACATTAGAGAAAAGAAAATTCGTCAAATTGTAACAGCTGCTGCAGATGGAGCAATTGCTGCAAAGCATATAGTTGATAACTTACACAACTAATTTTCTAGTAATTTTACATTTTAAGTTATAATTAAATTTGCTTTTTAAACAATTGTTTAAGTTAATGAAAGGAGTCTTTTATGTCAAGAGTAGATCAAATCACTGGAAAAGGCCCAATGGTTGGTAATAGACGTTCACACGCTATGAATGCTACAAAACGTAAATTTAACGTTAATTTGCAAAAATTAACTGTTAACGTTGATGGTAGAAAAACTACTTTGATAGTTAGTGCAAAAACAGCTAAAACTATTAAAAACAAAGGACTTAACCTTTCAGCTTAATTTTTATCACTGTATTAAAATCACTTTTCGAAGTGATTTTATTTTTTTTAAAAACACTATATATTTATTTTTATTATTCATTTTTTAATTTAAAATTAAATTAAATATTGCTTGATGTCAAGCATTAGTACTTGACAGTAAAAAGGAGAAAAATGGTTAAAATTAGACTTAAAAGATTAGGAAGTAAATTCAATGCATGTTACAAAATAGTAGTAGCAGATTCAAGAGCTCCTAGAGATGGAAAATTTATTGAAGCACTTGGAAACTATAATCCAAGAAGCAAAGAATTTACTTTAAACGAAGAAGCAGCTAAAAAATGAATTGACAATGGTGCACAAGTTACTGAAACTGTTTATAACCTACTTAGAAAACATGGTTTAAATGCTAAATTTCAAAAGAATTCAAAATAATTTAAAACATGAAATTTAATTTTTTAACACTCTTTCCTAATTATTACAAACCATTTGTAGAAGAATCTATTGTTAGTAAAGCTATTGAAAAAAAAATAATAAGTATAAATGTTATTGATTTTCGTAAGTTTTCAAAAGACAAACACAATAAGGTAGATGATGAAATTTATGGTGGAGGTCATGGTTTATTGTTGCAAGTTGAACCTATAGATCTAGCATTAGAATCATTAAAGAATCGTGGTGGTTATAAAATATTAGTTTCGCCTCAAGGAAAATCTTTTAATCAAAAAAGAGCCAATGAATTGTCTAAATATGATGAAATTACTTTTATAAGTGGTCGTTATGAAGGTTTTGATGAAAGAGTTGTGGAATTAGTTGATGAAGAAATATCGATCGGAGATTATGTTCTCACAGGTGGGGAATTGCCTTCAATGGTAATAGCTGATTCGATAATTCGTTTAATACCAGGAGTTATTAATGAATTAAGTCATCAAAACGATTCCTTTCAAAATGATGGCTTATTAGATTATCCGCAATATACAAGACCTAGAGAGTATAAAGGAATGAAAGTTCCAGAAGTTCTCTTTAGTGGTAATCACAAATTAATTGAAGAGTGAAAAAAGAAAACTAAATTACAAAAAACATTAAAAAATCGTCCAGACTTAATGAAAGGCAATTATGATAAATAAATTAATTGAATTAGCAGAATCAAGCCAATTACGTAATGATCATCCTGACTTTAGAGTTGGTGACAATGTTAGAGTACACGTTCGTATTCGTGAAGGCGAAAAAGTTCGTATACAAGTTTTTGAAGGATTGGTTATAAGCAAAAAAGAATCAGGAACTCGTGAAACTTTTACTGTTAGAAAAATTTCATTTGGTGTAGGTGTTAATAGAACATTTCCGTTACATTCACCTCTTATTGCACAAATTGAAGTTGTTCGTTCAAATAAAGTGCGCCGTGCTAAATTATACTTTATGAAAAATAGAAGTGGTAAAGCGGCAAGACTTAAGGAAATAAAACGTTAATCTTATTCATTTTACTGTCAGTAAAAATAAAAGTTAGTACTTTTATTTTTTATTATTAATTTCTTTATAAAAATAAAGATAATAAAAAAAACAAACTTTGGTTTGTTTAGTTATTTGTAGCATTTAAAATAGCTTCAATCAATTCTTCTCTAGTCATTTTAGAATAACCACTAATATATAGTTTTTCAGCCATTTCAAATAATTTATTATTTGGCAATTGATTAATTTTGTCGAAATAAATTTCTCTTTTAGTTTTTGCTTTTTCTTTTTCAATATCAGAAGAATTATTTTTATTTATGTTATTTTCAGTAGCTTCATTTTGTTTGTTATTTTCACTTGTTTGATATTCTGCACGATTCATAAATTGACTAAAAAAGTCATTAAAATTAAGATCTTGATTTTTAAACATTTCTTGAGCTTTAAGCATCTCTTCGTGATGATATGCGTTAATGAAAGCAATTTTAATTTTTCTTAAATATCTTACGAAAACTAAATATAAAATCAATAAAACTATGGGAGTAATTAATCTAATTAGATTAAAAGATGATCATATAGGCAAAATGTTAAAATCAAAAAGTTTTTTTGTTCCTACTAATCCGCCGAAAAGATTAATAATAAGATTAACAAAGTTATACAAAATATAGATAAGGAAGATAAAACTTGCCAAAATAGATAATTTTTGATAATTTTTTTGTTCAATATTTTTAACTAAACTATATATAAAATGAAAAACTAGGGCTAATGATACGATGAATATTATTCCATTAATTGATACTTCCGAATTGAAATATACTGCAGCTTGTTGTTCGGGAGCAATGGCAACCATTGAGGATGAAGAATTGTTTATATAAGCATTTAAATAAGTTGTTAATTCGCTAATATAGTTACTTCTAAGAATAATATAAGTAATGAATATTGCTAAAAAAACTAATGCAGCAAAAATATATGAGGCCAGTGAGCCAAAGATAAAATATTGAAAATAAGGTTTATTGTATTTACCTCATAATTCATCAACTTTTTTTGTTTTCATATATTCTTTGCTATAAGCAATATTAAAAAAATTATTTAATTTCACTTTTACCTTCCTTTAATAAATCATTATAGTTATATTCAGCAACATTAAATTCTTTAGGTACTTTGGCATATATTTCTATTTTTTTAAGTGTTTTAGGGTGAATAAATTTTAATTTGTAAGCATGTAATCTTTGACCAAATCCATCTATTTTATGCCCATAGATTGGATCTCCATAAACGGGATGTTTTATATAAGCTAAATGAACTCTTATTTGGTGTGTTCTTCCAGTTTTTAAGTCACATTTTATAAGGGAGTAAGGTTTTTCATTGATATAAAAACTTTTTAATAATTCAATATGTGTAATAGCTTCTTTGCCATTTTTATTAACACTTATTAGTTTAAAATCATTTTCATTTCTTTTCAATGGTAAATTAATTTTTATTTTTTTGTTTTCTAATTGACCCACAACAATTGCCAAATAGGAACGTTCGATTTCATGATTTTTTAAATTCTTAGCTAGAAGATTATGAATTTCATTATTTTTAGCAACAATTAATAAACCACTCGTGTCTTTATCAATTCTATGTACAATTCCAGGTCTTAATAATCCATTTTCATTTGATAAATTATTTTTGAAATGATGAAGTAAGCCATTAACTAAAGTATCATCATAATGTCCAGGAGCTGGATGAACTACCATGCCAGAAGGTTTATTTATAACTACTATATAATCATCTTCATAAACAATATCTAATTTTATGTTTTTAGGCGGAATATCAATTACTTTGTCTATTAGTTTAGTAATTACTATTTCGTCATTTTCTTTAACTTCGAAATTAGGTTTAATTACTTTGACATTATCATTTACAAAAACGCAACCACTTAAAACTAACTCTTTAGCGTCATTTCTAGTTATTTGAGAATTAGAAGATATATATTTGTCAATTCTCTCTTTATAACCTACTATTAGCTTAATCATTTATTAATTATAATATAATAAAAATTATTTTTAGCAATAAAATATAAAGAGTGATAATTATTTTTCAAAATATAATTTGTTAAAATCAATTTTATTATTAGCAAATTCTACTATTTCATAGTTATTTTTGGCAATTTCTTTTAATAAAATGCTTTCCTCAATCAAATTTATTTTTAGTTGTAAAACATTATTAGAAAATTCATGTTTTATGTTTTTATTTTTTACGAATTCAACAAAATTGCCTCAATCTGCTAGAATTAAATATTTGTTATATTCTAATTTTTTCAATTTTTCTTTTATACTAATTGATTCAATAACTTTTCCATCATCAAGAACTGTGTAGCTATCGATAAATTTTTCTAACTCTAATAATATATGACTAGAAATTAATATTGTTGTTCCTTCCATATTTATTTTTTTCAATACTTCAAATAAATCTTTTCTTGCTGTAGGATCTAAATTTGATGCTGGTTCGTCTAGAATTAAAATTTCTGGCTTATTAATTAATGCTTGAATTAGCATAATTTTTTTCTTTTGTCCAGAAGACATAAAATATGGACTTTTATTTAATTCACTTGAATCTATTCCTATTTTAAAAGCTAATTTTTCAATTTCATTAATAGCAGTTTCTTTTTTTATCTTATGAATTTGAGCTAATGAAATTAAATAATCTTTAGCTGATAAAATCTTAGGAAAGTTAGCACTTTCTGGAATATAACCAATACAGTTTTTAATCTTATAGTCATTAGAAGATTTTCCATTAATGTATATTTTTCCAATAAATGAAGAATAAAAACCTAGAATAGATCTTATTGTTGTAGTTTTACCTGCACCATTATTACCGATAAAACCATGAAATTCGCCTTTTTTAATGTTGAAACTTACATCATCTAAGGCAGTTTTTAAATCACCATTAGGCGAGGGAAAATATTTAGTTAGATGCTGAATTGATATAGCAATATCATCATTTATATCTATTTTAGAAAGAGAATTAATTTCTTTTTTTCTTTTGTTAATTATTTTTTTATTTAGTAAAAATTTAAAAATTATTTTTTTCATATTGTTCTTATTTATAGTCTTTTTTGTATATTATTAATCATCCAAAAAATGTAAATAACATTGCCAAAATAATAGGAATAAATATAGCAAAATAAATATTAAAATTTTCTTTTGTTTTATAAATTACCAAATTATTTTTTAAATTAATAGGAGTTATTAAATTCTTAACTAACAAAGAAGCAAGTTTTTCATTTTTATCAAAATTCGTGTCAAAATCATTAATTTTTATTGCTAGTTTATTTTCTGTTGCATATTTTGAAACTAAAAATACCGTTATTGCGTTTATTATGTATGTTTTAATATTTTCTAATGAAATTTTGGCATTTTCTAAATCATTTTCAATAGTAACATTAGTGAAATTATCATTAGTTTTTTGGTAAGAAGAAGAAAAGATTGTAAATAAATTTGTTGTTATAGAATTTAAAAAATCATTAAATTCTTTATCACTGGTTAAATTATTTTTAATATTTTCTATATTGCTAATATTCAAATATTTATTGTTTAAGTTTAATGAATTCAAATTTAGTTTTTCATTTGAATATTGTTTGTTTACTTCGTCAATAAAAATTTGATTAATAAGTTTTATGTATGCAAATTTATTATTATCTATGTATTCATTTTTACTATTTTTTGACGAAGTAAAAAATGAGTATAATTTTTCCAATAAATCGTAATTATAGGTAAATATAACATAATCTTTAGTTTCATCTTTATCATCTAAAATTTTAATTAATATAACATTATTTAAATTAATATTTTCATTTTGAAAAACTTTCAAATCTAATTCATTGTTATTAATTGCTTGTTTTCATTGATAAGAAGAAATAGTATTTGCTATTTTTAAGTCTTTATTTCCTAAAGAAAAGATTTCAAGAAAGTATTCTGAATAGTTAAAGTATTTTAGATAAGAATAAAAATTATTTTTTACATTAATATCAATAGATTTAGTCAAGGAAGAATTTAATTGATTACTTTCAAAATTTCTATATTTTCTATAGACTGAGTAAACAGAGTTATTAAATGCTGGTAAATTAATATTTCCATTTTTTATAGAATCGTTAAATAAATCTATATTGTCATTATTATTTTTACTATTGGAACTTAGAGGCAAAGTTATATTTTTTTTAAAATCGTTATAAGCAGTGATATTACCTGTATATGAAGATGTTTTAATTATTGCAAAAATAGCCGTAATAATGAAAGGAATTATCCCAATTAAAATTTGAAAAGCTTTCAGTTCAACAAGTGCTTGTACAAATAAAGATAGTCCAATGGCAAAAATAGAAGTAATTAAAGATGCTAATAGAGTTGTTCCAACTTGAATAAAAACAAAATCTATGGAAATATGGCTAACTATTATCAAACTTATGAAGTTAGAAAACGTATAAAAGGATAAGCAAAAAAGCATTCCTATAGTAGTTACAAAAGCATTCGTAAAATAAATTTGACTTCTATTAATCGGTTTAGAAAATAGTATTGTTTGTAAGCCTTCGTTCTTGTATTTATAGAAAAAGGTTGAGCCAACAAAACTTGCTGATGCAAATAAAATAAAAATTATTATATTATTAAAAGAAGATGCTGTAAGAACGTTACTAAGATAAAGATGAATATCATCTCACTTTGGAAAAGTAAAATAATAAATTAATTTACTAACGATAAATATAATAGAGAAAGCAATAGGGAAAATAAAAGTAATTTTTTGTTTAAAAAATAATTTAATTTGTATTTTAAAAAAAGCTAACATTAGAAAATTATTCCTTCAATTGTTTTGGCTAATCCACCATTTTTATAGTCAAATTCAGAAATTATATCTGCAATATTTTTTAAGTCTTTAGAACTATTGTTCATAGCAATCATTTTATTTACAACACCTATTGTAGAAGCATCATTTAAAGTATCACCAAAATGTAAGCAATCAGCTAAATTAACATTTTGGATGTTAGCATAAAATTTTTCAGCCTTTCCTTTAGAACACTCTAAAGCAGTTATTTCTAGTAAATCATTTTTACTTCCAGCGAAAGAAATTGTTATTTCGTCTTTTAAAAGAAGAGAGAGTTTTTTTTCAAAACTAGCAAGTTTATTTTTGTTGAAATGCCAAAAAATTAATTTATAAACTTTTAAATTTTTGTCTCTATTTTCGTGTTTTTTGCTTTTTCCACCTTTTAACTTAACTACTAGTCTATAAAAAAACGATTCACTATAACTGCCATTATGAAAATCGGAATTTACGATAGTAGTCATTTTATTTTTTCTTGCTAAAGAAAACATTTTTTGCACCAGTTTGTCAGAAATAGTTTTTTCAAAAATAACATTTCCTTCTTTAATTATTTTGGCACCATTTCAAAAAATGATAGTTTTAGGCAACATTAATCTTTCATTAATTTTATATGTGTAAGGAAGTTCTCCTCTTCCAGTAGAAACAACAACTTCAATATTGTTTTTTATACATTTTTGCACAATGTCAATATTTTGTTGGCTAACTCAAGGTTTTCCTTTTTTCTTTATATCAAGAGTTGTTCCATCTAAATCTATAAATATTATTTTAGGTTTTATGTTTAGTTTTTGCATAGTAAAACGTTTTCCTATTTTAAAGATCTATTTTAGCTTTAATTTTGTTTTTTTCTTTATCAATTTCTGTAATTATAATTTCCAAGTTATCGCCTGGTTTAAATAGCGAATGGATATCAAAATCAGAATTATTTTTATAATTGATGCTTGATTTATGTATGAATGCGCTTTCTTTTAAGCCAACATAAGCAAAAATTGCGAAATCTGTTATGTTTAATACTGATGCGTCGATTTTCATCCCTTCTTTTAAATCGTCAATTGTCAAGATGCTATCTTTGATCTTATAACCTTCTTTACTATCTCTTACGTCTTTAGTAGGATTTAATAACGATTCAAGAATTTGTTTTATGTTATATGAATTATCATTAAATTTTTTTGATAATTCGTTTAAGTCCTGTTTATTTATTATATTTTTATCAATATTATTTAAATCTAAATTTAAATATTCAACTATTTTATAGGCTAATTCATAATTTTCAGGATGAATTGATGTTCTATCAAAAAAATTTTTTGAATCATGAATTCTTAAAAATCCAATTGCTTGTTCATAGGCTTTTTCTCCAAGACCTTTAACATTTTTAACTTCTTGGCGATTATTAAATTTATTTTTTTCTCTATAAGAAACAATATTTTCTGCAGTTTTTTTATTTAAGCCAGAAATATGTACAAGTATGTCTTTTGTCGCTGTATTTATATCTATACCTACTAAATTAACCACTTTGTCTACTTTGAAATCAAGATTTTTGCTTAATTCTTTTTGATTCAAATCATGTTGATATTGACCAACTCCTATTGATTTAGGATCAATTTTTATTAATTCATTCAGAGGATCTTGAAATTTTCTACCAATATTAACTGCTGATCTTTCTTCAACAGACAAATTAGGGAATTCTTCTATAGCAGATTGAGAAGCAGAATATACACTTGCTCCAATTTCAGAAACTATTGCATAACCAATTTTTTTACTACTATCTAACTGCTTTCTTTTTTGAATCAAATTGGCAATGAATTCTTCAGTTTCACGTGATGCTGTTCCATTTCCAATTACAATGATGTCAACTTCATATTTATTTATCAAATCATTAACAATTTTTTCTGATTTAATAGTTTCTTTTTGTGGAATATTAGGATACATTTTTTGTGTAGCTAATAATTTACCATTTTCATCTAAAACAGCCATTTTGCAACCATGACCATATCCAGGATCTATCGATAATATTTTTTTACCTTTCACAGCAGGCCACATTAACATTGCTTCTATTTGCTCAGCAAAAATTTTAATTGCTTGTTCCTCTGCTTTTTCAAATAAATCGTTTTTAATTTCTCTAATTATTGAAGGATAAATTAGTCTTTCTAAGGCATCTAATAACGAATTTTTGATAATATTACCAGTTGTTTTAACTTTGAAATATTTATTGTTTAACTCGTATTTGATCATTTTTTCGTTAAATTCAATATCATATGAAATTATTTTTTTATTTTCTGCTCTATTTATTGCTAAAACTCTGTGATTTGGAATATATGATAATTTTTCTTTATGTTCATAATAATTAACAAAATTTTCATTTTCATCAATTGCATTTTTTTTCTTTTTCGTAATAATAAAGCCAGTTTTTTTAATAACTTCTTTAACAAATTCTCTAGTATTTACATCTTGTGAAATTCATTGACTTATGATGTATTGAGCTTGTTCTATAGCAAATTCAACACTTTTAACATTTTCATTTATATACTTTTGAGCTTCTTTATAAGGATTAAATTTTGGATCTTCATTATCAAAAATAATTTTGGCTAATGGTTCTAATCCTAAACTAATAGCTTCTGTTGCTTTAGTTTTTTTACCTACTTTAAAAGGTTCATAAATATTTTCTAGTTCAGATTTTTTTGTTACATTGTTGATTTGATTTTTTAATTCTTCAGTTAATAATTTAGCTTCTTCAAGTTTTCCTAAAATGGTTTCTTTTCTTTTATTCAATTCGACATCATATTGGTATAAAACATTAATTTCTTGAATTTGCTCCTCATTTAGACCTTCAGTTTGAGCTTGTCTATATCTTGCTATAAAAGGAACAGTAGAGCCTTCGCTAAGCATATTTAAAACTGTTTCAACTTGACTTTCTTTTAGATTCATTTGTTTAGCAACATTTGTTATTGATATATTCATTTATCCTCCTGAATATTAATATTAATTTTAAAGGTTTTTACATAATAAAGCTATTAATACAGAAAAATGTTTTTTAGTTTATAATACAAATATTGATAATATTACTTTTGAATATTATGAAAGGAAACAATGACGCAAGTTTCACATAGATATGAACAATTTTTAGAAAATAACTATGAAGAATTCCGTAAAGATGTTGTTAACTTTAACATAAGAAGAGATAGATACTACATTCTTTTTGTTGGTTTAGCAATATTTATGTTTACATTTGGTGTTTTATTCACTATTCTTCTTTCTGTAGGAATATTCAACTATAGTCAAACATCAAGCATTAGAACAACAAGATGAGTTTTCTTCTCTGTAGCAGTAGTAAGTATTGTTATAGCAGTAATTAGCCTAATTATTGTTTTCGTAAGAATGCATAAAATTAAAAATGAGTATTTTGTAAATAGTGAAGATATGCTTTTACAATATTTGTATAACAGAGTAGATTTGGTTTATAAAGGAAAAGGTCGTTATCCAGATAGAATAGATGATCTTAATGAAGTTTTTTACAAATCAAGTAATAAATGAGATTCTATTGATTGAGTTACTGATTCTCTAATGTTGTCGGGAATTCCTTCAGATAAGAATCTAAAATTCGTTTTAGGTCACGTTTTCTACAATGAAAAAAATAAGTCAGACAAATGAAGAATTCAAAACATCAGAATTGGTGTATCAAAAGGAATAAATGAATTTAACGAAGAACAATTTGTAATGGACTCATATCTATTTTTAGAAGGAAAAATTCAGTCTAAAAAATTTGATCAAAGTTATTTGTTCGGGCCTAAATTTCCACTTAATTTTAATTTTTCAATGCAAGAAAATGTTAATATCAATTTAGGAAAAAGCTACACAATTTTTTCAGATGTAAATAATCTTAATGAAGAAGCATATAGTGAAATGTTAGAATACGTACAAGAGTTAGATTTGTGAAATAGAGGATTTGGTTTCTACATTGACAAAGAAACTAATAAAGTTTATAGTTGAATTAAACTTGATAGAGAAATTTTTAAATGAACTGAAGATAAATATCCAGCTCATAACATGTTAAGAGACGCATATTTGATAGGAACACTAGAAAGTTTACCTACATTATTAGATTAATTATTAATTTAAAATATTGCTTGGGCAATATTTTATTTTGCAAAATTCACCTGAAAAATAAGGTAATATTTTAATTATGAATAATAATTATGATGAATCTAGTATTCAACAACTTAAAGGATTAGAAGCTGTTAGAAAAAGACCAGGAATGTATATTGGCAGTACTGATATCAATGGTTTACATCATCTAATTTGAGAAATTGTAGACAATGCAATAGATGAAGCTTTAGCTGGTTTTGCTAACGAAATTAGTGTTACTTTAACTAGGGATAATTCCATTATTGTTGAAGATAATGGTAGAGGAATTCCAGTTGGGAAAACTCCTTCAGGTAAATCTGCTGTTGAATTAGTTTTTACTGAATTACACGCTGGCGGAAAATTTAATGAAGGAGTATATAAAACTTCTTCTGGTTTACATGGTGTTGGTTCATCTGTGGTTAATGCTCTTAGTAATAAACTTATTGCAACAATTTATCGTGATAAAAAAATTTATGAAACTAAATTTGAAAATGGTGACAAAATAGTACAAAAAACTAAGGAGATAGGCTCAACTTCTAAAAGAGGCACAAAAGTTGAATTTTGACCAAATTTTGAAATTTTTAAAAATGCTCAATTTAACTATGAAATAATAGCTGAAAGATTAAGAGAAAATTCTTTTTTAATAAGTAATCTCAAAATTAATTTTATAGATGAATTGCATAATAAAGAGTTTGAATTTCACTATAAAAACGGCTTAAAAGAATTTATTAACTTTATAAATGATTCTAAAGAAGCTATTGGTGAAATATATTCATTTCACGACGTAAAAAATGAAATTGAAGTAGATTTTGCTTTTCAATATACTGAAAGTTATAATGAAACAGTGTTGTCTTTTGTTAATAACATAAAAACAAAGGATGGTGGAACGCACGAAACAGGCTTAAAAACTGCTTTTACAAAAGTTTTTAATGATTTCGCTTTAGAAGAAAAAGTTTTAAAAAGTAAAAATACATTTGAAGGTGAAGATATAAGAGAAGGCCTAACTATTATTTTAAGTGTCAAAATTCCCGAGAAATATTTAGAATTTGTTTCGCAAACGAAAGAAAAATTAGGAACACCAGAGGCCAAAACAGCTGTAGAAGAAATAGTTGCTAAATCATTGAAACTTTGAATTACTGAAAACAAACCATTAGCTAAAAAAATACTTTCTAAGATTAAAAAAGCATCAGAATCAAGAGCTGCTGCAAGAAAAGCAAGAATAGAAGCAAGAAGTACAAAAAATGCTTTAAAAGAAAAACAAATATTAAGTGGTAAATTAACCCCTGCACAATCAAAAAAAGCTGAGGAAAAAGAATTATTTCTTGTTGAAGGTGATTCAGCTGGTGGATCAGCAAAACTAGGAAGAGATAGAAAATACCAAGCTATTTTACCTTTGAGAGGAAAAGTTATTAATACTGAAAAAGCAAGATTATTCGATATTTTAAAAAACGAAGAAATAGCAACAATTATTAATACAATTGGCGCTGGTATAGGCAGCGAATTAGATCTTAAAAAAGTACAGTATAACAAAATAATTATTATGACTGATGCTGATACTGATGGTGCACATATCCAAATTCTGTTATTAACATTTTTCTTTCGTCATATGCGTAAATTATTAGAAAAAGGTATGGTTTATATTGCTTTACCTCCTCTTTTTAAAATTAAAAATAAAAAAAATAATATTGTTTATGCCTGAGATGAAAATGAACTTAAACAAATTCTAAAAGATAATAATTTTAATAATTCTGAGATTCAAAGATATAAAGGATTGGGTGAAATGAATGCCGAACAACTTTGAGAAACTACAATGAATCCTAAAACTAGAACTCTTATACAAGTAAAAATTGAAGATGCTGCTTTAGCAGAAAGAAGAGTTTCGACTTTAATGGGAGATAATGTTGAACCAAGAAAAGAATGAATTAATTCTAATGTTGAATTTACCATGGAAGATGATTATCAAATTTAACTATTTTATGGAGTAATATGGATAAAAGTCAGAAAGAAAAATTGGACGATTTACTTTCAAAAATAATTCAAGAAAATCTTGATAATATAATGGGCGATAGATTTAGCAGATATTCAAAATACATTATTCAACAACGTGCTTTACCTGATGTTAGAGATGGTCTTAAACCTGTGCAGAGAAGAATTCTTTATTCAATGAATGATTTAGGATTGCATAATAATAAATCTTTCAAAAAATCAGCAAGAGTAGTAGGTGATGTTATTGGTAAATATCATCCTCACGGAGATTCTTCAATTTATGAAGCGATGGTTAGAATGTCACAAGATTGAAAAATGGGTTATTGTTTGTTAGAAATGCATGGTAATGTAGGTTCTATTGATGATGATCCTGCTGCTGCAATGCGTTATACAGAAGTAAGATTAGCTAAAATATCTGATTTACTTTTGGAAGATCTTAAAAAAAATACAGTTAAATTTGCTCCTAATTTCGATGATTCGGAAAAAGAACCTACTGTTTTACCTTCATTAATACCTAATTTATTATTAAATGGTGCTAAAGGTATTGCCTCTGGTTTTGCAACAGAAATGCCGCCACATAATTTAGTTGAAATTTTAGATGCTACTATAGCAAAAATAAAGGATCCTTATATTAATTTAAACAAATTAATGAAATATATAAAAGGACCAGATTTTCCTACTGGCGGCAATATTTATGGAATTGATGGTATTAGAGATGCTTTTGAAACTGGAAAAGGGAAAATTATTTTAGTTTCAAAATATAAAACTTATAGTGATAACAAAAATAAATATATTGAAATATTAGAAATTCCTTATGGCGTAGTTAAATCTAAATTAATTAAAGATATTGATTTATTGATAATTAATGAAACGATATCTGGAATAGTCGATATTAAAGACCAATCTGATAGAAATGGAATAAGTATTTTAATTACTCTAGATAAAGAAGCTAACGAAGAAATTATTCTAAATTATTTATTGCAAAAAACAGAAATGAAAATTTATTATAACTACAATAATGTAGCTATTAAAAATTATTCACCATGTTTGTTAAATTTAAATGAGCTTTTAGATGCTTATTTAAATCATGTTAAAGAAATAAAAACTAAAACATTAGAATTTGATTTAGTTAAGTTTAAAGCAAGATTAGAAATTGTTCTAGGGTTTATTAAAGTTTCGGAAATTACTGATCAAGTTATAAAAACTATTAGAGAAAGCGAAAATTCTAAAACAGGGGTAATTGAAAATTTAGTTAAATTTTTTGCTTTTACACAAAATCAAGCTACAGCAATTGCTGAATTGAGATTGTATAAATTAAGTAAGACCGATAAGAATTTATTTTTGCTTGAAAAAGAAGAACTAGAAAAACAAATTGCAAGATGTACTTTACTTTTGAATAATAAAGAAGAATTCGACAATTGATTAATAGAAATATTTAAAAATATTCAAAAAGAATATGGTAGAGAAAGAAGAACTATTATTCATGAGGAAAATATTGATGTTTCTTATAATGAAAGCGATTTAGTCAAAGAAGAAATAGTGTATGTTAGTGTTTCTAAAAACGGATATTTGAAACGTTTTTCAGAAAGAGTTAAAGAAACGAATGCAATTGATACTTTTGCCCTAAAAGAAGGCGATTTCATACTTTATTTTAATAAGTTACAAACAACCGATAATTTACTTATTTTCACTAATTTGGGTAATTATGCAATTATTCCAGTTTATAAACTTTCAGAAACTAAATGGAAAGAATTAGGTTCGCATTTAAGCGATTTTGTGGAATTAATTCCAAATGAAGAAATAATAAGTGTATTAAAAGTTAAAGATTTTAACGAAAAGTATTTTGTAGGACTTTTTACAAAGTATGGGCAAGGTAAAAGAGTTAAATTGAAAGATTTTGAAGTAAGCAGAAATAATAAAACTTTTACAGCAATGAAATTAGCAACTAACGATAAGTTAATTGGGGCTAAATTTTCTACAGGTTTGCAAGATGTTTTATTAATTACTAAGCGAGGGTTAGCTTCTTTATACACTGAAAATGATGTGCAAATTTATGGAACTAAAAGTAATGGTACTAAATCATGTTATATGCCTCCAATTGATGAAATAACTGCTTTTGCTTTTGTAAATAATGATGATATAGTTACTTTAGTAGCTAATAATGAATATATCAAGAATATAAAAGTTAGTGATATAAATAAATCTCCTAAGAAAAATTTAGGCAAAAAAATATTTGATCAATTCAAATATAAAGAATTAATTGTTAACGATTGTGCAAGTACTTCTAGCGATTCTAAATTATTGTTAGTCACAAATGATAATAATTTATCTTTTGAAGGAATTAATAAATATCCTTTAACAAGCTCAAACGAAGGCTTTACAAAAATAAAAAATAATAAGATCAAATTTGCTTCAATTTATTTAGATGAATCAGAAGAAAAAAAACAAAAATTAGAAAAAGTAAATTTTGCAAAAGAAAACGAACAAGAAAAAAAAGTAGTCAAAAAAGCAATTAAAGACATAGAAGACGTTTTAAATTTAAATATCGACGATATTCTTAAAAAATTAGACATAAAATAAAAACACTAAGAAGTGTTTTTATTTTTTATTTATAAATTTTTTTGCCATTTTATAGTAATAATAAGCGCTCAAAATGCTTAGTGAACAAGCAAAAATGTTAGGCAATGATAAGATGAATATAATTAAAAAACTTATTTCTAGACTAATATTAGGTGCAGAATAAAGATTTTTATAACCGCAAGCTAAAATAATAATTGAACTAAAAATTAAAGTTAAAATACCAATAGTTAGGAAAAAAGTTTTGTATTTTCCTGTTTTTATAGCAGCAATTTCAACATTATTTTTATTCATAACAATTCTTAAAGCGCCAACAATAATGTCTCTGCATATTATGATAAAAAGAACTAAAAAACTAATTAAATGATTAAAAATAATACATATGTAAACTAATGCTGCGATAGTAATTAATTTGTCTGCTACTGGATCTCATAATTTTCCAAAAGAAGAAACAATGTTATATTTTCTAGCTAATTTGCCATCAATAAAATCACTGATCATAGCTAAAATAAAAGTCAATAAGAACAAAACATCAAAAAGAATAAAAGCAGCAATTCCTACGTAAGATTCTAAATTAGTTAAAATGGCTCTAATTACAATAAACAAAGTAAGAGGAATAACTAAAAATAAACGTAACTTAGTTCAATTATTAGCTAAATTAGGATTAATTATTTTTTTCATTTCTTAATTCTCTTTCATAGAAAGCATCAATTTCTTTTTTAGCATCAAGATATTCAGAGGAAGAAATTTGAAGGTTAGTTTTGTTATAAATTTTTTTTATCAAATTTAACGTTTCGTTTATTTTCTTATCCCAAAGATTACTTCTAGTATCTCTTAAAGCAAGAAAACTGTTTAAAACATTGCTTTGCGAATCAGCGGCAACTATATATTCTTTAAAATTTTTATCATTTTCAAAAGTTATTAAAAATTTATGTGCTGTTTCTACAATTTGGCCCATTGTATATTCACCAATTGAAGGTTCAAAATTTTGTAAATATTCGTTATTTTTTTCTATTAGATAATGCAATTTAGCAATATAAATTTTTTGGAAATAATTTGCTCTATTTTCAAATTCTATTTTTTCCTTTTTAGCTTTATTTTTCTTTATTCTATCTTTGATAGCAGAATAAACAACAAAAACAATAACTAAAAAAACTACTATACCAAGAATTATTCAAGTTCCCGCACCAGCAAGGGGATTTGTTGCTTCTGCTGTATTTGTTGTCATACCAGAAACTGTTGCTTCGTCAAAAAACTTCATATTCCTCCGCTTGAAATAATGTTTATTAATTATATATTATTAACAACTTTACAAAAGAATTGAATGAGCGATGTTTCTTTTTTAAGCATAAAATAGTATAATTAGATAAAATTGGCAGTTGCTTGAGCGGTTGAAAAGGGCGGTCTCGAAAACCGTTAGTGTCTAACGATGCTCAAGGGTTCGAATCCCTTACTGCCAGCCATATAAAAATTTTTACCATTAATAAAAAAACAGCTTTATTTGCTGTTTTTTTATTAAACTAATTGATCAAAAATATCATCTCCTGTTTCTTCAACAATATCAACTTCAAAATTTCTTGCAATAATATTTCCTGAAGTTCCTAATCCTCTAACATCAGGAAGTACTTTTGGATCTTTAAATGATTTAGAGAAAATTGTTAAAGGTAATAATTCTCTTGTGTGGTTAAAACCAGGATAAAGTGGATCATTTCCATGATCGCTTGTCATTATTAATAAATCATCTTCTTGCATAACTTGGATTAACTTAGCTAATTTGGTATCTAAAGTAGCAATATTCGAAGCATAACCATTAACATCTCTTCTATGACCATAGTGAGAATCAAATTGTACTAAGTTTGTAAAAATTAAACCAGTTAAATCAGGATCTTGAGCTAATTTTATAGTTATATCCATGCCGTCTGCATCGCCTTGTGAAGGAAAATGTTGTGAAATTCCTTGACCAACAAAAATATCATTTATCTTACCTACACTAATTGTAGGAATACCTTTATCTTGCAAACTATTTAAAATAACTCTTGAAGGTTTATTTGCATAGTCATGTCTGTTAAAGGTTCTAACATATTTTCCATCTGGGCCTGTAATATAAGGTCTAACAATAATTCTTCCAACATTTCATTCTGGTCTTGATGAACATATTTCTCTAGCTAAATGACCATAACGATATAAATTTTCTAATCCAACTCATTCTTCATGAGCTGCGATTTGTAAAACCGAGTCATTTGAAGTATATATGATAATTGCTCCTGTGTTTTTTTGTTCTTCAGCTAACTCTTCAATAATAGCTGTACCTGAAGCTGCTTTATTACCTATAATTTTTCTACCATCAAAAGCTCTTTCTAATTCTGCAACTAATTCTTCAGGAAAACCATTTTCGGCAAATGTAGGAAAAGGAACTTCGGTTTTAATTCCCATCATTTCTCAGTGACCTGCTAAAGTATCTTTAGCGTTTGAAACTTCTTGCACTCTTGTTACATAAGCAAGAGGCTTTTTAACGTGATAATTACCTTCTAAAGTTGTTATGTTACCTATTCCTAATTTTTTTCAAGTATCAATGTAAAACATTGCAGATTTTGAAGCAGATAAAATCGTGTTTGCGCCTTTGTCCCCAAAAGCCTTTTGATCTTTATCAGGCCCTATTCCAAGGCCATCGGTTACAATCATAAATACTCTCTTAAATTTTGGCATAATTCTCCTTATTTCATTTCGTTTAAGTATCTTTCAACTTCTTCATTACAATCTTTAATGACAGCATCAATTTGAGAAAATGAATCAATCATTGAGCCTGATGCTCTTTCATGGCCTCCACCGCCTCATTTTATCGCTACATTTCTAACAATAGGGCCATTTGATCTATATTCTGTTCTAATTTTGCCATCTTCTTCTTCGATAAATTGTACTCATAAAGGATAATCTTTGATATTACCTATCAAATTGACTCTCACAACTTCATTAGGTTTTTTATTGAGTTTTCTGCTTGTTTCTAAATCAATATAAGTATAAGCAACTTTTCCAGAAGTTTTTAAGTTAGCTAAAAGAATAGATTGCAATTGCAAATCTTCAAAAGAAGTTAGTGCTAAACCCGAAAAAATTTTTTCAGCATCTAAACCATTTTTATAGAGAAAAGCTGCTAATTCATGAGTTCTTTCATTTACGTCTGAATATGAAAATCTTCCACTATCTGTTACTATACCTAAGAAAACGAAATTAGCTGCTTCTTGATTAAATTTTCATTTGTTTTGATAGGCTAATTCAGCGATCATTTCGGCAGCAGCAATTCTAGAAGACTCTATTCATCTAGTGCAATTACTTAAATCATCTTCGTTAGGATGATGATCGATTCTTAATGTTTCTTTAAATAATTCAGCATCTAAAATTTCTCTTTTTTCGATTCTTTCTTTGTAATTTGCATCAACAATAATACCTAGAGATTTTTTTAATTCTTCTTCATTAGGAACATTGTCAAAGTCGAAATTTAAAAAATTTTTAAAAGCTCCTTTACTATCTCCAACTGCATAAATTTTTTTGTTTGGATAATTAATTCTTAATAATTCACGAAGACCAAATTGACTACCTAAACAATCACCATCAGGTCTAATATGATGGAAAATTATTATTGAATCGTATTCTTCAATTTTTTTAGTAATTTCTTGAAATGAACCTATATGCATTATTTTTCTCACTCTTCAATTGCTTGATTTAATTTTTCTAAAACTTCAGGAATTTGGTCAAATGAATCTATTGTAATACCAGCAGCATTATCATGGCCACCACCACCGTACATATTTGCTACTAAATTAACTTTTGGGCCATTTGATCTTAATCTGCCTCTAACTTTGCCATCAGGAAGTTTAATAAAGAATGCTCAACATGAATTATTTTCAATATTTGCTAATTCATTAACAAATGAAGCCGCTTTTAAATTATCTAAATTATATTTTTGCATTACTTCGTCAGTAATTTTGTAATATAAAACTCTGCCAGATTTTTCAAAATTTTGAAGAATATCGCCGGTGAATTTCAAATCATTTAATGAACGACTATTTAACTCTTTGTAAATTCATTCTGGGTTTAATTTTCCTTCATCGTAAAGAAATGAAGCTAATTTGTGTGTTCTTGAAGAAGTATCTGAATACATAAATCTATTGCTATCTGTTACTATACCTAAGTAGATATGTTCTGCAGCTTTAGTATTTACTTTTCATTTTGCATCATAAGCAATATGAGCCACCATTTCAGCAGCAGCAACATAATGTTCATCAACAAAAAGAAAATCATATTTTATGTCGCTGTCATTAGGATGATGATCAATTCTCAAAGCAGCAGTTGTTTTTCTTTCTAATAATAGTTGTGCATCTTGAATTCTATCACTTGAAGAAGCGTCCACAACTATAGACAATGAATTTCTAAAATCAATAGTTTCGATAGGATCAAAATGATAATTCATAAAATCAAAAGTATGAACGTTATCGCCAGGAGTATAAACTTTTTTGTTTGGATAGTTAATTTTTATTAATTCAGCCAATCCAGCTTGACTACCTAAACAATCACCATCAGGTCTAATGTGATGAAATATAACTATATTATCATATTTTTCAATAGCATCTATAGCTACTTTTGTTGAACCTATTTTCATTAATTATCTCCTTATTAAAAAAACAATTCTTTTAATATTATAGTTCTATTAGATTAATTCGATATTAAAAACAAGCACAAAAGCTTTAATTAACTTGTGCTTGTTTTTCTTTATTTTTGCTTTTTAAACTATTTATTTTGATTCTAAATACTCATTTTCAAAAGAATGAAATTCCAGTTAATATTCCCATAAATAAAACAATAATCCCTATATTAATAACTACTTTTAAAAGAACACTATTTCCAGTATAAAATAGAGGTTCTTGGAAATTAAGGAATTTATACATTTCTAAATTTAATGGAGCATAAAAACTTTTATCCATAGTATTTAATGTTTGTTGTATAAAGTCTTGGTTTTTTGTTCCGATAAAAAAAGCAATAAGACAATAGAAATAAAAAAGAAATAATGGTATAAAAGAAACTCAAATGGTGTTTAAAGTTATTTCAATTCTTTTTCTATTTAATCCTAATAAAACAAGACCAATAACAGGATTTACTAAGTGAACTAATGCTGAAGCAAAGAATGATAGGCCTTGAAAACCATTACTTTTGAGACTTGAAGGAAAAATTAAAGTTCAAAAAACCATTAAGGTAATAGTTATATAAACTGAGGCAACAAAGGCCATTTTTTGCAATAAAGCTTTTTTTGGATAAAAAGCAAAAATAAGAAAAATTAGTCCTAAAAAAGTATTTGATAAATATGTAAAAGTGGAAGTTTCTGATCAAAATCTCCCTAAAAGTTTCGGCAATAGAACATCATTATTAATTAAAACATTTAATGTATTACTATCTATTTTATTTAAAGCTGCATAAATACTATTTGATGTATCTATCCAATTGATAATAATAGCAACAATGATAATTAATAATATTGTTAAGGCAAAAAATAAGGTTATTTTTCGAATAATATCTCATTGCTTAAAATTATTGAGTTTTTTAATCATTATTCCCCCTTTTTTATAGATGAATATGAAACTTTATCTCATGTAATTAATATGCCATTAGCATCTAAAAACATTAGATAATTTCGATATATAAACTCATCACTTATAATATCAGTTTTTTTTATGTAATTATCATAACTATGGTAGGAAAAATAGATTAGTTCTAATACTTTAGAACTAATAAAATTATTATCATTATGTTCAGTGCATTCATATCCACCACCTGTAAAATTAAAATATGCAATATTATTTTTTTTAAAGCAAACATGACATGAATAAAAATTAGGTTCTATACCAAAAGGTCTAAATAATTTAGTTACCAAATATGTTTTGGTGAAATGAAATTGGCTTGCACTTAAGGAATTGATGGATTTTAAAATTCTAATGTATTCTCGGTATATGAATTTAGTATTTAAATTTTCAAAAGCCAATAAAAAAAGAATTATTTTATTGATAAATTTGATTAATTCAACTTTTTTATAGTTTAATTGAGTTAACAGTGTAGCTCTTTTTAACTTACTAAGTCTATTACTCATTCTAGCTTTAAAATATTCTATTTCAACTAAACAACCCAATTGTAAATTAGCTCTATTCTTTGATTTAGTCTTATTTATTCCTCTAGCTAAAAGAGAAAATATTTTTCTATTATTCATAACTTTAATAATTGCATCATTAGAGTTTTCCCTGTAAGGGAAAATTTCCAATAATATCACTTTTTCTATTTTTTCAGCCATAATTACTTCCATTAATATAATATTAAATTAGATAATTAATGTATGATTTACTATTACTATTAACCAACATTATTGAACTTTAATGCGAGGTAAATATGAATGAGAAAAAATCTTTTGTTTTAGATTTGTTCATTGATGCAATAAAAACTTCTCCAGGAATAAAAGAAATTATAGGTCTTGAAGAAAACTATGACAAAGATAAAAAAGAAGACAAGCTCAACGTCGAATACATTAATAATGCTTGAGACCTTTCAGTTAGTTTAATAATTTTAAAAAACGCCAATTGTAAAGATATTTTAAATTCAATTAGTTCTCTTTTGAATTATCGTTTCAAACAAGAAAAACTGAAACTAGGCAAAATAAATATCTACATAGAAGGAATTAGTAATGATTAAATTTTTTGATGGTCAAATTTTCGCTAGCATTATTAAATCAGGAGCTAATAATTTAATCAATAGTAAAAATCGCATTGATGCTTTAAATGTTTTTCCAGTTCCTGATGGCGATACAGGAACTAATATGTCTTACACCGTGCAGGCAGCTATTGATAATATCAATAATTTGGCAGGCAATAATTTAGGAGAAATAAGTGCTAAAGTTGCAAAAAGTATGCTTTTTGGAGCAAGAGGTAATTCAGGAGTTATTTTAAGCCAGATTTTTAAAGGTTTTGCTTTAGGTTTTGAAAATTTAGTTAAAGTTGATGTTTTTGGTCTTTTAAAAGCCTTTAAAATGGCTTATGAAAAAGCTTATGCATCAGTTTTAAAAGCTGTTGAAGGCACTATTTTAACTGTTATTAGAGAAGTTTATGAAGGTTTAGAAAAAGAAGTTGATAAAGAAACTACTTTCGAAAAATTTTTTGAATTAGTTGTTAAATTAGCTCGCATTTCTTGTGATAATACTCCAAATAAATTAAAAGTTTTAAGAGAAGTAGGCGTCACTGACTCAGGGGGAGAAGGCCTTTATACTATTTTTGTAGGAATGGAAAAAGCTGTTAGGGGTGAAATTGTTGAATTAGGGCAAGAACAAGATAGTTTTGAATCATTTGTAAGTGATAGTGAAGTTTATGATGGTGAATTTGGCTACTGTACAGAATTCATTTTAGAACTCACTAATAAAAATGAATTTGAAATTAGAAATTTCGAAAAGGAATTAAAGAAAAAAGCTACTTCTTTGGTGGTTGTTAAAGATGATGACATTGTTAAAGTTCATGGACATACTTTAAAACCTGGTGAATTATTAAATTTAGCGCAAAAACATGGAGAATTTGCAAAGATTAAATCAGAAAACATGACTAAGCAAGCAAGCGAATCTAAAAATAAAAATTTACAAGCAAATTCTGAAAATAATGAATTAAATGAATGTGGAATTGTTTCTTGTAATTTAGGTTCAGGAATTATTGAAAGAATGAGAGAATTGGGAGCAGATGCTATCGTTGAAAGTGGGCAGAGTCAAAATCCTTCTGCTAGAGACTTAATTGATGCAATTAATCTAGTTAATGCAAAAAATGTCTTTATCTTGCCTAACAATTCAAATATCTTTTTAACAGCTACACAAGCTGCAACTGCTATTCAGGATAAAAAAGTTTTTGTTATTCCTACAAAAAGTCAAATTCAAGGGGTCAATGCAATTTTAAATTTCGACAAGGATAATAAAGCAAAAGAAAACGAAAAAATTATGAATAATGCAATTAAACTTGTTGTTAGTGCTGAAGTTACTAGAGCTGTAAGAAATACTAAATTACATGGAATCAAAATTAAAGAAGGGCAATTTATAGGAATTGCTAATTCTAAAATTTTAACTTCAGAAGATGATTTTTTAACTAGCGCTAGAAATTTGATTAAAAAGTTAATTACGAAAAACACTGAGTTAATAACTATTTATTATGGTAATGAAGTTAGCGAAAATGACGCTTTTGAATTAGAAACTTTCATTCAAAATCAATATGATGTAGAAGTAGAAATTGTAAATGGTAATCAACCTACTTATCATTTCTTGATAGGTTTCGAATAGGATTAATATGTATAAAATAGCTTTTGATTTAAACGGAAATGATAATGGTATAAAAGCAGGATTGATTGCGAGTAAAATTTTTATTAAAAATAATTCCAATTTTGAATTATTTTTAATAGGTAATGAAAAAGAAATTAGAACTTTTTTTAAGAATAACATTCCAGCAAACATAAAAATAATTGACAATGATTTAGTTGCTAGTGATAAAAAAAATATTAGACAATCTTTACATGAAAAAACTTCAATGAATTTAGCTTTTGATTTATTAGTTGAAAAAAAAGTAGATGCTATTTTATCATCAGGGGATTCAGGATTATATCTTTCTGCAGCAACATTAAAACTTAAAAGGTTAGAAGGCGTTTCTAGAGCAGCTTTTATGCCCATTATGCCCACAATTAAAGGAGAAAAATTTCTTTTATTAGATGTAGGAGCAAACATCGATACTAAAGCTCAATATATATATGAATGATCCTTGATTGCAAAAGAATTTGCAAAATACTTATTAAAAAAAGTTAATCCAAGAATTAGTTTAATAAATATTGGTACAGAAAGTTATAAAGGATTAGAAATAATCAAAGAAGCTAATTTGTTATTAAAAGAGAATAAAAATATCAATTATCGTGGCTTTATTGAAACAAGAGATATTTTACGTGCAACAACAGATGTGGCCTTAATTGATGGTTATGGAGGCAATTTAGTTTTAAAGAGTTTAGAAGGAGCAATTCTTTCATTTAAAGACTTACTTAAGAGTAAAATAAAGGCTAAATTTATTCGTAAAATAGGTTATTTACTTTTAAAAGGGGCATTTAAAGATGTGGCTGAAACTTTAGATTATAGAAATGTAGGTGCTGCTTGGGTAATTGGTGTTAATGGCGTTGTTATTAAATCTCATGGTTCTAGCGACGATAAAGCCTATTTAGGAGCTCTTAATCAAGTGAAAATTGCTTTGGAAAATGATATTTTAAATAAAGTTAAAAAGGAATTAAATATAAATGAGTAATTCTGGATTTGACTTATTTATGCAGCAATTTGATATAAAGATTAAATCATATTCTCTATATAGAGAGGCTTTAACTCATCCTTCTTATACTAAATTTTCTAGCAAAAAAAATGATGAGAAAAATTATCAAAATTTAGAATTTTTAGGAGATTCTTTATTACAATTTTTAGTTTCTACTTTTTTATTTGAAAAACAATTAGCTGATGATCAAGGTAAATTAACCTTGTTAAGATCAAAAATGGTTAATACTAAAAACTTAAATGAAATAAGTAATAGATTAAATTTAAAATTCTTTTTATTAACAGCTCCTGAAAAAATGGGAGAAGAAGTAAAAAGAAGCGAAAAAGTAGGGGCAGATATTTATGAATCTTTTGTTGCCGCTATATATTTAGATCAAGGTCTAGAAATTGCTTCTAAATTTGTATCTAAAACTTTATTTCCTACTGTAAAACATTTTTTAGAAAGCGATTTAAAAGATTTTAAAACTATTTTTCAGGAGAAAATACAAAGTTATTCGAAAAATAATGTTATTTATTCAACATATCACAACAATGGAATTTTCGAATCTAAAGTTATTCATGACAATCAAATTTATGGAATAGGGCAAGGAAAAAATAAGTTAGAAGCAGAAGAGAATGCTGCCAAAAACGCTTTAGAAAAATTAAAAATAAAAATAGGGTAAATCCCTATTTTTTTTAGTCTAAATGAACTAGATAGTTCATTGTTCTTACTAGTTGTGCTACATAAGAAGATTCATTATCATATCATGCAAATAATTTATATAATTTTTTGCCATTAGCTTCTTGAATTTTTGTTAATGTAGCATCAAAAATTGAACCATAATGTGAACCAATGATATCTGATGAAACTATTTCGTCTGTATTATAATCAAATGATTCATTGGATGCTTTTTTAAATGTTTCGTTCAATTCTTCAATTGAAGCAGGATCTTTTTTAAGTTCAACTGTCAAATCTACAAATGAACCAGTTATTGTAGGAACACGTAAAGCCGAACCATCTAAAACACCTTTAGCTTCAGGCACAACTAAACCAATAGCTTTTGCAGCACCAGTAGATGAAGGAACAATGTTAGAAGCAGCGGCTCTTGCTCTTCTTTTATCGCCCTTTCTATGAGGTCCGTCCTGAAGCATTTGATCTGCTGTATATGAGTGAACTGTTGTCATATAACCATTTTCAATTCCGTAGTTATCAACTAAAACTTTAACAACTGGAGCTAAACAGTTAGTTGTACATGAAGCAGCAGAAACAATAACGTCGTCTTTATTGATTGTTTCATGGTTAACGTTGTAAACAACTGTTTTAACATCTGAACCTGCTGGAGCAGAAACTAAAACTTTTTTAGCACCTGCCTTAATGTGTTTGTATGCTAAGTCTTTTTTAGTAAAAAAACCAGTACATTCAACAACTAAGTCAATTCCTAATTCTTTTCATGGTAATAATTCAGGATCTTTTTCACTATAAATTGCAATTTCTTTACCGTTTACTACGATTGAATTATCCTTAACTTCAACTTTTCCTTCGAAAGGTCTAAATGATGTATCATATCTTAACAAATGCGCAAGCATACTTGGATCTGTAAGATCATTAACTGCAACAACTTCAACATCTTTAATATTTGACTGTACTAATTGGCGTAAAAATAAACGTCCAATTCTTCCAAAACCATTAATAGCAATTTTTTTCATTTTTTCTCCTTGATAGAAATTGCGATATTTCCTAATAATTTTATTAAAAATAATCTTTATTATTACCAATTAATAAATAATTTTGTACTATGTTTTAAGCTAAAAACAATAAAAATATTTTTAATAAATTAACTTTTATTAGATATAATTATTTAGTAATTTGGAGGGGTAGCGAAGCGGCCAAACGCGGGTGGCTGTAACCCACTTCCTCACGGTTCGGGGGTTCGAATCCCTCCCCCTCCACCATAATTGCCCCATAGCCAAGCGGTAAGGCAACGGGTTTTGGTTCCGTCATGCGTTAGTTCGAATCTAACTGGGGCAGCCAAATGTGTTTAATCACAAGTTTTATAAGAAATAATAAAAGTTTCCGTCAGGAAACTTTTTACTTTTCTTTTGATAATAATTCATTAATTTTCTTTAATTCTAGAAGAATTAATTCTTCGTTTGTAGGTTTAACTTCTTCAACAACAACAGGTTTAGGTGGATTTTTAGCTTCTTTACGTTTCTTAACTGATTCCAAGATTATATAAGTTAATCATAAACCTATAAAAATTATTATAGACACAATTATGAATGAAATTAATGCAGCTAAAAATTTACCGATCAATACAGGTCCAGCAGTTAGTTGTTCTACGCTAGTTAAATTAAATAATGAGCTAACAGCCGACATAATTACGTCATTTGCTAACGAACTAACTACTGCACTAAAAGTTGTACCTAAAAGTAAACCAATTGCAAGCATGAACATGTTTCCACGTTTAACAACACTTCATGCATTTTTTCCTGCTTTTTTTAACATACAGTTAGAAATTATAATAGAAAAAATAAAAACGAAAACATGCGTTTTCGTTAAAAAAGGTGTGTTATTAACAAATGGTAGAGAGTAAGGGGCTCGAACCCATGACCCTCGCCTTGTAAGGGCGATGCTCTCCCAACTGAGCTAACTCTCCAAAAAAATGGCAGTCTGTACGGGGATCGAACCCGTGAATGCATGGATGAAAACCATGTGTGTTAACCGCTTCACCAACAGACCAAATGGCGCCGATTACAAGGATCGAACTTGTGACCAACTGGTTAACAGCCAGCTGCTCTACCGCTGAGCTAAATCGGCTTTTAAAATTAAAGCGAATTAATTATAACTTAAAAATAGGGCATATCTAAAAATTTTTTATTTTTTTAGAAAAAGAATTAATAAAAAAGTAGCAAGCTACTTTATGGTGATTAATTAAATCAAATGGAGGAAACGAGGGGAATCGAACCCCCATAGTCAGCATGGCAAGCTGATATTTTGCCATTAAATTACGTTTCCATTTCATAAATATGTTAGCATATTCTTGGAAAATAACTAACATTTAATATTTTTAGTTTATTTTAATACTATGTTTTAATTCATTAACTATTTGGGTTAAACTTGCAATTTGTCTTTTCAAATTTTCAACTTCATCAATTTTTCTACTTATGTCATTGTTTTCTTCACTTAAAAATTCAATAATAGAAATGTTAGATGAGCTATTAGGATCAATATAAGTATTATTTGTGGTATTTAAATTTTTGTGTCCAAATCATCCAGCTATTTCAGGAGCTCTTAAGCCCCTTTTAACTAAATTAGTTGCACAAGTATGACGTAAAACATGCACATTTATTTCTTGTTTAAATTCTGGGTAATATTTTCTAACTCATCTGCGGAATTTTGTAAAATATAAATAGATTGCATAGCTATCGGTTGAAAGAATTAATTCTTTAAATTGTTGGGCTTCGCTTCACAAATTTCCGTATTCGGAAGTTTTTGGCAAGAAGATTAAACGGGAGTTATTATTTTTACGTGTTCTAACCTCAACAATATTTTTGTTTTCGTTAGTTTCTTTAAGCAACTCATTTCAATTTATACAATCTCATTCACTGCGACGCAATCCGTTAAGTAAATAAAACTTGAATAAAAAACTCATAAACTTATCTTTGTATACATCCAAAAATTTAAAAATTTGGCTCAATTCTTCACTACTATAAGCTTTACGTGTTTTGATTTGGCCTTTTATGGCACCTATTTCATTTTCAAAATCTGCCTTGTTTAAATTATCAATATTTTGTTTAAACCATGTAAAATATCTTTTATATACAGTTTGTGTATACATTAAGGTGTTATGTTTTCTGCCTTGGGCTTTTAGATTTTGAAATGCAGCTTTCATGACAGTCACCAATTCATTAAGATTTTCAAAAGGTCTGTCAATGTTTCTTAACACTCCACAATAATCTTTTAAAGTTGAAGCTTGTAATCTTTCGATTGAAACAAGTTTTTGCATTTCTTTTTGGAATTGTTCAAGATAAACGTTTTTAAACATATAAATCTCCTATTATTTTTATTTTTTAAAAACATTTTATTTATTTAATGTATAATGATTATGGCTGTTATCAAGAAAAACAAATTTATTTTGTTTTGTCGTCTTTGCATAATGATAACAGTCTTTTATTTTTAAAAAATAACACATAAACAAAAAAATGTTTGCTCAAAGACAAACATAAACAAAAAAATCAGAATTGTATTGTTTCTTTTTCGTCTTTGCATAATGATTATAACAAAAAAATATATTCATTATAAAAAAAATAAAAACTTTTTATCAAAATAGATTTTAAAACTCATTGTACTGTTTCCAAATCTTGTCATTTCTTGTTTAAGGAAAAAAATATTTAAAAACAACTGCAAAATAATATATAAAAAAGCACTTTTTGTTGAGAGGTGCTTTTTTATTTATTCTTTTATTTCTTTATTTTCTTTGTTTTCTTGTTCTTCTTTTTTCTTTTTGTTATCTAAAGCATTAATTATTTCATTTGTATAATTAGCTATTTTGTTATGTGAGCTTTGTGAAAATTCTAAGTCTTTAATTTTTTCATTTTGCATTTCATACCTATGATTTAACTCATCATATAAACCTTTATATCTTAAGGCTTCTTTTTTAGCTTCATTAATTGTTTTAATTTCGCTAAAGTCATTAAAAATAGATCCCTGGATTTTTTTCGAGGGGGCCCATTTCCTCCTTGTCAAATTCTTAAAAAAACTAAAACTTCAAAAGTAAAAATGTTTAATTATATATAATTGTTTAATATGTTTAGCGTTTTAACCAAAACTTTCAAAAATATTTTTTCGTTAAGCAATTGAAAAAGAATAGCAATAATATTGATAACGTTAATAGCTTCAATTTGTGCTATTGTTTTTGGTTCATTTTTTTATCTTTCTAAAAATGTTAATAAATCAGTTGATTATACCGGCGGAATAAAGTATTTAGTTGAAATTGATAACAAAGAGAAACTTAATGATGATAAATTTACTAAAAAAGTAGCTAACATAATTAATGATCGTCTAACTGGCGGCTCTGAATATGAAGGTATAGTTGTTATTCCACAAGAACAAGGCAAAATTCTAATTGAACAAAAAGGCAATTTGAGCGATAATGAACGTTATGCTTTTCAAAATTTAATTACTCAAAAACCCAATTTGATTTTAACTGATACTGATATGATTCCTTTATTTGTAGATGGTAAATTCAACAAAGATAAAGAAGAAATAAATTACAATGATTTAGCCCGTTATTATTCACCCTTAAAACCTAATAGCGCTTCTGTACAATACGGTTATAACAATAGTTATTCTATCAAAGTAGATTTGTTAGATAAAAACGCTGAAAATGAATGAACTAATGCAACTGCTTATATTTCCAATACAACTTCAAAAACGCTTTTAATGTGACTAAATATTGATAAATTAGTTTATATAGCACAAAATGATTATTCTAAAGAATGAGAAAATTCAAAAAAGAATCCATATAACTTTATTCACGTTAATGAAAGTGTCGAAGATGAAAAAACAAAGCAACCAAATGCTTTAAAAGAAAATCAAATTAATGTTAATAATTTTTTAATTAGTACTTCAACTATTTATCAACCAGCAAATGGTGAATCATTTTATATAAGAAATGATAATTTGAATAATCAAAGTGCTAAAAAACTAGCAGCTAACATTAATTTCAGTATTTCTCCTTATTCACTAAATATGCTTTCGGAGCAAATTGAAAAGCCTAATTTGGTTAATGGAATATTAGAAAAAGCTTTAATTGCAGGAATAGTAATATTTATTATTGTTGCTATTTTTATGCTTGTTAATTATGGTTTATTAGGTGCTTTAAACACTATTTCGTCGGCACTTTATATATTTTTAACCCTACTAATGTTTACTATTCTAAGAGGTGAATATTCACCTGTTACTATTGTTGCTTTAATTATTGGTTTTGCTATTAGTTTAGATGCTTCAATTACTAATTTTGAAAGATTAAAAGGTGAAATTTACCACGGCGATAAGCTTAAAAAAGCTATAAAAAGAACATATTCTCTTTCTTCTTTTTCTATCTTAGACGCTAATATTAGCGCACTAATAATAGCTTTTATTTTGTTTTATTTTGGAACTAATTCTGTTAGAGGCTTAAGTTTATTATTAGTATTTTCTTTCATTTTTACTCTACTAATAATGCTTATTTTAAATAGAATTTTAAGTACTTTACTTGTATCAACTGGATGATTTAATAAACGTCTTTGACTTTTAGGCATTAACTATAAAAAGGTTAAAAAACTTAATGGAAAAATTTTTTATAAAAGATTTGATTATTATAGAAATAGCAAATGATTTAATTTAGCTATTTTATTAATCATTATTATTGGTTTAATTGTTTATTCATCTATAGCAGCACATAATAATAATGCTCAATTAGGATTAAATTTATCTTTGGATTTTAAAGGTGGTAAAACTATTTATTTAGAAGGATTTAATACATCTCCACTTAATCTTAATGAAGCTAATAGCTTAAGAGATTTAATTATTCAAAATCAAGATAATTTAAATATTAAAGACGCTTCGTCCTATGTTAAGGTTTTACCTATAAATATGGATAATTCGCTCTTTAAAGTAGCTATTAATTATCCTTATGAAATAGATGTAAATACTTTAGAAACTTTTGTTAAAAGTCATGCTCAATATGCAAATATTAATTTTATTAGTTTTGATTTTTCTAATAGTGAAAACAAGCAATTAGTAATTAATTCTTTAATTGCTTTTGGAGTTTCTTTATTGGGCTTATTCATTTATTCATTGATAAGATTCAAATGAACATACGCAATAGCAATGATAATTAGTTTAGTAAGTGATATTTTAGTTATATTAGCTTTCTTAGCTATAACAAGAGTTGAAATATCACCTATAATAATTGCTGGTATTTTAGGTGTTTTTGTTTTCTCAGTAAATAATATGATTTCTATTTTTAGCAAAATAAGAGAAAATACTAATTCTTTCTTTTATCATGATGTTTTAAGCAAAAAACAAGTTAAATATGCAATCAATAACGCAATTATTCATAATTTAAAAAGAACTTTATATCTATTTTTAGTTTTAACATTAGCAGCAATAATTTTGTTTGTTTTTAATGATGCAACAAATTGAAGATTAAATTTAATTTTACTAATTGGTACACTAGTTTCTTCGAATAGTTCTATATTTGTATCTACTTATATTTTAGGCAAATTAGAAACAAAAAGACAATTAGGCATTAAAAAACGTCAAGAGAAAAAATATTGAGAATTCAATAATAAAGAAGAGCAAACTTTTGTTGGAATTAACGATTTTATTGCTTAATAAATAAAAATATGTGATATCACATATTTTTTTAAAAGGATTAATTATGCCAATGAGAATTTTTGAACTAGAAAACAATGAATATTTTAATAAACCAATATTTGTTTTTGGTTCTTTTGAAACTTTCCATTTAGGACATAATCAGCTATTTTTAGCTGCAAAAGAAATAAAAAAGCAAAATTATGAAAGAGATATTGTTTTAGTTTATTTTGCAGATGTTGAAAATTTACCTAAAAATATGAATAAAGGCATTTTTACAAATTTAAATTATCGAATTCAAAAAATGGCAAATTTAGGATTTTTAAATGCAATTGAATTAAATTTTAAAAATATTTATAACTTAGAAGCAGAAGATTTTATTAAAAAATTAACATATAAATATGATGAATTTACTCTTGTAGTAGGAGAAGATTTTAAATTTGGTTATAAAGGAAAAGGAAATACTACTTTTTTGAAAGAAAATTTTCCTAATAATACTTTTATTGTTAAAGAATTAAAGTTAGAAAACGGTAATAAAATTTCTACATCTTTTATTAAAGAATGCTTATTAAGCGGAGAAATTGATTTAGTCAACACATTAAACATGTATAAATATGGTTTTGATGTTAGTTTAAATGAAAAGGATGATCTAATACATATTTCTAAAGTTGATAATAAATTAGTTAGTTTAAAAAAAGGAATATATATAGCTTTTTTGGAATTAAATGATTATGTTTATTATGTTGTTTACTTAAATGGAGATAATAAACAAATTATTAAATCTTTAGACTATGATTTACATTTAGTTGATAATTTTTTAGGAAAAATTGAAATTCTGGAAAAAATAAGAATTCTAGTTACTAATGAAAAAGAAGAAATTGATGAAAATGATCTTTTTTTAGCAAAAAATTATTTCATTAAATTAAATAAGAATTCTTAAATTGTGTTATATTATTTAAGCATTCCGAGTGCATTTTATACTTGGTTATGATTATTTTAATTGCAACTAGGTTTAAAACATAATTAAGGAGATAATTATGATTAGTAAATTACAAAAAGCGGAATTAGTAACAAAATATGGTAAAAATTCTAAAGATACAGGAAACGCTTTTGTGCAAATAGCTATTTTAACTGCTGAAATTGAAGATTTAAAAAAACATTTTGCCCAAAATCCTAAAGACAATCATTCTAAAAGAGGATTTGTTGCTAAAATTAACCAACGTCGTGTTTTATTACAACATTTAAAGAAAACAGATTTTGTTACATATCAAAAAGCATTAGCAGAATTAAATCTTAGAAAATAAAAAAGAAGTTTCCACTTCTTTTTTATTATTGATCGACTAAAATTACATTTCGTGTGGAGTTGATATTTCTAATAATTTTAGGCCATTTTCTAAAGTAATATTAACAGCTTTAACAAGAGCTAATAAACTAATTTCATTTTCGCTCCCTATTATTTTTTCACTATTAGAATATCATGAATTGAATTCTTTAGCTAATTTAATTAAATATTGTGTTAGTAAGTTAGTTAAATATTTTTCAGCAGATTTTTCTACTATTTCAGGAAATTCTAAAATGGTTGAAATTAATTTATTATCTCTTTCATTTTCAAATTTGTAAGCTTTTAAATTATCTAAATCTTTGTTTGCTTTATTTAAAAGCGAATAAGATCTTGCGTTAGCGTATTGTACTAAAACTGCTGGATTATCGTTAGTTTTGCTTGTGGCTATATTTATGTCAAAATCAAGCTTTGAATTATATGTTCTATCAAGAAGAATAAATCTAGCACTATCTTTACCGACTAAATCTATAAATTCTCTTAGTCAAAACGATGTTCCTTTACGTTTAGACATTTTAAATTCTTGTCCATTTTTCATTAATCTAACTAATTGCATACAAAGAACTATTAAATTATCGCCTTTGTAACCTAAATCATACATGGCGTTTTGCATTCTTTTGATATAACCTGAATGGTCAGCACCTCATACATCAAGAGAAATACCGTTTTTTCTTATTTTTTTAAATTTAATATCATGATAAGCAATATCTGGAGCAAAATATGTAAATTCACCATTACTTTTGATTAAAACACGATCTTTATCATCACCAAATTTTGTTGTTTCTAATCAAAAAGCACCATCTTTTTTATATGTACTTTTTAATCTATTTAAAGCTTCCATAATAACTTCATTATTATTTTGATAAAGCGATTTTTCGCTGAAATAACAATCCATTCATACGCCAAAATTTTTAAGATCTATTTTAACTTGCTCCATGAATAAAGCAGTGGCTTCATTTTTTCATTGCTCTAAAATTTCGCCTTCTAACTTAACATCTTTGAATTTGTCGCTATATTTGTTTTTGAATTCTTTAGCTGCCCAAATAATATCCTCGCCTTTATATGATTCTTCAGGGAGAGGGTATAAAGGATCAAAAAGTTGTTGATATCTAGCAAAAACGCTTTCTGCAAGCATATTAATTTGATTGCCTGCATCATTAATGTAATATTCTCTTATAACATCTCAACCAGAAAATTCAACAATATTAGCTAACGTGGAACCAATAGCAGCATTTCTTGCGTGACCTAAATGTAAAAAGCCTGTTGGATTAGCTGAAACAAATTCAATAATGATTGATCCTTCTCTGTTGCCCCTTCCATAATTTTTACCTTGTTCAAGAACTTGATTAATTCCATCAACTAAAATGTTATTTTTTAGAAAAAAATTAATAAATCCCCGATTTGCAATTTCAATTTTTTCAATTTTTAAAATACTAAATTTAGAAGTTAGTTTTTCAACAATTTTATTAGCTAATTCAATAGGATTTTGCCCTTTATTACCCATTGCCATATTGGTGGATAAATCAGCTTTTACTTTAGGTTCAATTAAAAAAATTTCTTTTTGAATGTCCAATTCTTTAGCAATTAATTTTAACTCTTCTAAAATTTTGTTTTTTATAGTAAGCATGCTCATAGTATTTAAATTATACTTTGTTAGAAACTTATTAAAAGCTTTAATTAGGGTAAAGTAATGTATAATTTAAACAGAAATTTCTTAGGAGATATTATGAAAACATTTAGTGCTAAAATCATTGATCCAATTGGTCTTCATGCGCGTCCAACAAGTGTTATTGCTTCAGAAGCTTCTAAATTTAAAAGTGACATCGTCATTGTTTTAGATAAAACTGGCAAAGTTGGTAATTTAAAATCGGTTATGATGGTATTATCAATGAACATTAGAAAAAATGATTTAATCACTATCAAGGCAAACGGGGAAGACGAAGAAGAAGCAATTAATGATCTTTTAAAGGCTTTAAAAGCTAATAATCTTATAGCTTAATTTGCCTTTGTAGAAGGGCAAAATGAAATTTGCTATTTATTTGTTTAAAAAAGTATTTTTATCATTAGGCACATTAGTAGTAGTTTCTATGTTTGCCTATCTTTTTTTGTTTTCTTTAATAGAAAAAGAAAAATCTTTGAGTCAAAGTTTTATTTCTTTTTTTAAAAATATTTTTAATGGTTTTGGTTTAATAAGAAATTCAAGTTTAAGAATCGAATACAATAGTAATTTAAACTTGTTTTTAAATCATTTACAATATACTTTTATTTTTATTCTCTTTTCTCTACTAATAGCGAGTTTTTTAGGTCTTTTTTTAGGCATATTATTCGGATTAAATAGCAATAAAAAATCTTCGATAATATTTTCTTTTCTTATTTTTATAATTACTTCTTTACCAATTTTTATTCTCGCTCCTATTTTTATACTAATAGCTCAGAATAATGATTTGCCTATTATATTTTTAAAACCCAATGAATATGGTTTATTTTGATCTTTTTTATCTTTAATTTTTCCTGTAGTTTTACTATCATTAGTGCCTCTAACTTATATTTTTATTTCTACTAAAAATCTTATTATGCAATCTTTTTTAGAAGAATACGTTATTCAGATGAAAGCACTTGGATTAAGTAATTGATTAATTTTAAAGAACGCTTTGATTAGAAATATTTTTGCTAACTATTTTGCTAATTTACTTAATGTAGTTTTAATTACTTTGGGAATAAGTTTTATTTTAGAAAGAATTTTTGATATTCCAGGCGAATCTTTGTTTTTGATTAATATGTTTGATTTAAAAGAAGTAGAAGCAATAATTACTTTCATAATTCTAAATATTAGTTTTTTACTATCTCTTAACATAATTAGCCAATTGCTTTATATTTATTTAGCTAATTTGATTAAAGAAACAAACATTGATGAATACACTAGCTCAATTAGAATTAGAAAAATAGTAAGGAAAAAATATGAAACATTTAGAAGATAATAAAGATTTATTCATATTTAAAAAAGCTGAGAATAATTTTAACGTTTCTACTAAAAGCTATAGTTCGTCTAAATATTTAAAAAGATTTTTTAACAAAAAAATTAATATTACATTTTTTATTATTTTCATTTTGTTTTTATTATTTATTTTTCTAAGTATGATTTTTTATCCTTATTCACCGAATAAAGCAGTAGGAAATTCAAATTTATTCTCTAATTTACCTAATTATTTTTTTCCTTATAAAACAGAGCGTTTTAATCTAAATGATTATACTTATAACCTTATAAAAGAGGCAAATAAGGTAAATTCATCAGTTATATCAAAAGAAATTTTTATTTCAGATCAAGTTAGTCTTACCTATAATTCTTATTTGCTTTTAGAAGTAGTAAAAAAACATAATTATGTATTATTTTTTGGAACAAATAATTTAGCAATTAGTAGATTTAGCAATTTTGTATTTTCATTTGGATATTCATTTTTAACTTTATTTTTAATAACCTTTATTCAAATTTTTATTGGTATATTTTTAGGTTTGATAATTGGATATTTTAATAATAAAAAAATACCTCAAATTTCTTATTTAATTTTTAATAGTTTAAGTGTAATTCCTTTTGTTATTTTAATTATTCTTACTTTTAAAATAACTTCTTTTTCACTATGAAAAATGTTTGTGTTCTTTAGTATTTTCGGTTTTATAAATAGTTTTTATTTAACTTATAATAAAACAATTGAAATTAAAGAAAACGAATATTTAAATGCCTATAAAATAGGCGGAAGTAATAATATAAGAATTATTTTTAAATATATTTTTCCACAAGTTTTTTTCTATCAATTAAGTTTATTTGGGGAAAATTTAATAATGAATATAATTGCTTTATGTTCTCTTGCCTTTTTTGATGTTGAAGGTTTTGATAATTATTTAAATATAGGAAATTTATTTAAACAACTTATAGTAGATTTTGATAATTTATCGTATGTAATATTTGTTATAGTTTTTACTACTTCATTTATTTGCATTTTGAAAGTTTTAGCAATTAATCTATATTTAGCATATGATGTAAAAAATAAATAGGAGGATAATGCATAAATTTTGGTTTTTTTTAGCAGCAATTTCCTCACTTTCATTTATTGCTTCTTCATGCAATGTAAGAGAAATTAATAATTCTTCTACTTATATTAAAAATTATAATTTTGCTAATGAACATTTAAGTGAAATAACTATAAATAAGGTTAGTAAGATAAATAGCGATTATGAAGCAATTATGCATGCCCCTTTAATTGAATGAAAATTTACTAATAAAGCAAAATTTGATTCAATTAATAATAATTTTTATGAAAGTTCGTTTAAATACTTAAATTTTGGTCTTGCTAGTTCAATAATATTACATTTAAATAATGGAGAAATTAAAGAATATAGTAAAGATAATATTGTTGATTTTCCTTCGAATTCTAATTCTAAATTTGGCATTATACAAACATATAATGATGAGCAAAATAATATTAATTCGCATGATTTTTTTGAAAATCTTAGTAAGGCAACAAAAGTTGAATTTATCTTAAAAAAATATTATTATGTAAATTATAAAAATGAAAAAGTAAATAGATTAATTAACGCTAGTGATTATTGAAATTCCTTAAAAAAAGATTTTGATAATGTAAATAATTTATTTGATTCATACTACATAAATAGACCATTAAAAGAAGATTTTACTAATAACATTGTTTTTAATAATAGTCATAATTCGCCTTATTTTAAGGATTTTTTGTTAAATGAAATTCCAAATAATTTAATATTTAATCCTTTACCTTTTGAAAATCAAGAAAATAATATTAAGACTTTTCTTTTTAGTTCTTATTATATTTTGAATTCAAATGAACTTGATAAACAAGTTTTCTTTAAAAATGAATTTTATCCTAATTACAACTTTAGATTTTCAGAAAATACATTAAAAAAAATAATTTTCAAATACAATTCATTTCCTATTGATAATTCCATTTATAACTTTAAGCAAAGTGAATTGTTCAAACAAAATTTAGTTTCTGAAATTCAATATGATACTCTAAATCAAAGTCAAAAAACTGATGTTGACAATAATCCTTTGTCTTATGGTATAACATATCAAAATAGTAATAGTTTATCTAATAACACTAACAAAATTTTTTTAAACAAAAATTTGAATGATATTAATAAAGAAAAAAATAATTTTCTTTTCTTGTCTTTGTTTTACGGAAACGACTATTTTAAAGATTTAAACAAAAATTTCTATAATTTAAATTCGTTAAAATTTCGCAATTATTTAATTGAAGCAATAAATATTTTTAGTTTTAATTATTTGAATAATAATTCTACTTATTTTAATAGTATAAGCCCACAAAATCTTGTTTTTAAAAATAGTTTTAGAGATATTAAAATTAGTGATTTAGTAGATAACGTTAATGTTGATTATATTTTTGATAAAAATAAATTAATTTTTTTAAATAAATATGAATTAGAAAATAATTATCAAAGAAATTTAATCGATAATTATGAAGCTTTAAAAAATCCATATTTATCGGTAATAAAAGTGAATATGACTACTTTAATAGATAATTTTTATAATGAATTTCAGATAAATAAAAATGAAAAAATAGTTGGAACTTTACCTATTTTTGATGAATATAGTTATTCGAAAAAATTATTGTATGATCAAATTTCTAAAATCATTAATTCTTTGGATGAAAGATTGAATATCCAATTTGAATTTTGTAAAAAGAATTCTAAAGAATATGTTTATCAATACAAGGATTTAACTTTTCAAAATAATTATTTTTCTTTTTATCTTTTAAATTTATTGACTGATAAAAATATTGATTTAAAAAATGTTATTGATAATTTAAAAGAAGTTAATAATATTGATTTTAATAATATAACTATAAAACCTTTAATTAAAATCAAAGAAATATATGAAAGTTCAACGAATAATTTAGATTTTGAAAACAAAATTAATAATCTAACAATTAATGAACAATTTATCTTTCTTAAAGCAATTGATTATTTATTGCAAATTCCTTTAGCAATAAATAGTATTTCTATTAATATGCCTAAAAAAGTGTTAGTACAAATACAATTTATTAAACCATTAAATGATTTAGGTTATACAAAATTTCAGGACATAGAGACTTTAATATAAAAAACGGATAACCTTAGAAAAGTTATCCGTTTTTTCTTAAAATAATTCTTGAGTATAGATCGTGTCGATTTTCTTTTGTTTATCGCCAATTAGTTTATATTTGATGACTACTTTTTCATTTTCTATAGTTAGTGCAAGACCTAAATTATTTGATTTAATTCCTTGATTATTATCATAATTAATTGAAGGAGTTGATTGTTTCTTTTGATGAGTGTTGATAGGAAAAGTATAGTGCTTTTGATTATAATCATTTAAAACTTCATCATTTAAAGCAATAATAGGAGATTTAAGTGTTTTTGGTAAAGTTTTTCCTTTATAAGAAATAATATTGCTATCTATTCTTATGTCTACCGATTTAGTTTTTGACTTATTTATTTCTTCTTTAACTTTTGTTTGTAATGCTTGATCTCCAACAAGAGAAAATAATTTTTTTCCTTCGGCATATTTTTTGGCTCAAGCGCTTAATTCTGGAGCGAAACCGTCAATTTCTATATTATAAGTTGCTATTTCGCTTGGATTTTCTTTATTACTTAATTCTAGTTCAACATTTACTGCTTCTTTATTTTCGATAACAGAAATATTTTTAACTTTTAAATTAATTTTATCTTTTTGAGTAAATTCTCCAGAAAATGCGGCATTAATATTTTCTTTTTTGACATCATTTTTATTGGTGTATTTTTTATCTCCATTAAATGTAAGAGAAATATGACTTTTAGCTTCTTCAAAATTTAATGCTTCACCTGTTTTTAAGCCTTCTATTGTATATTCCTTAGCAAAAGTATCATTATCTTTTGTCAAAGTTATTACTACAGTTACTCTACCTAAAGAATTGTTAGCATCCTTAGTTGTTTTAGAAATGCTAATACCTGATTCAAACGTTGCTTCCTGATTGTTTTTCTTTAATTTGATGTTATTTTCATTTACGTTAGAAGGTAAAGTATTTGTTTTATCATTAATTTCAACTGTTACATCGTTTAATAGTGATTCAAGATTACTTTTTTTAAATCCTGTAATAACTTTTTCGCTCTCAGCACTTATTTCAGAATTAGGTGTAGTTTGTGTTAACTTATATTTAACAGTTACGCTGCCTGTAGAATTATTTTGCGTATAGGTTGGCTCACTTAAAGTTAAGTTATTTTTTATATCCTCATGTCTAATGTTATTTTTATCAAAATTAAAAACATATTGACTAGATGCATTGTCATATTCTATTGTGTTAGCGAAAGTTTTTGCATAGGCAGTTAATTCCTCTTTTGTAAGAATTGTAAATTCTTGATTTTCAACTACACTTTCTCTATTATCATATCTTTGTAATTCAGGATTAGAATCATATTTGCCTATAAAAAAGCTTAATCCGTATTTTTTATCTTTAACATTCAACTTAACTGTTGCATTAGTGAAACTATTTCCATTTTTTGTTGCTAAAGTTAATTTACTATTAGCAATAGAATTAGGATTTAAAAAAGTAAATAATGTAATTCTTTTGCCATCTTTATTCTCGTAAATAGTTGCAGTTTTATAATCGTATCTTAAAGAAGAACCATTTTGCAATGTTTGTAATAATTCTTTAGCTTCAGGTTCTTGAACTAGCTTAAATTGCTTAATATTTTCTCTATTTTTAAGAATAATATTTTTATCGCTTTTATGAACATTAACTTTTCTTACTATTTTATATCCTTCTTTGTTTCTTTCGCTTGCTCTTAGACTAACTAGTCTATAGCCATTATTTATTTCGTCTTGTGTGGCTTCTTGATTTACAAATTTAATTTCAGATGTTCAATATTCACCAGTATTATTTGCTACTATGTTACTCACTTGTAATTCATTTGCATCAGTATTATTAGCATTTTCGGTAAAATAACTTACAGTAATTTTACTAAGTTGCATTTTTTCATTTGAACTAGGAAGGTTGTTAAAAGTAATTTGGTATTCTTGACTTTGATTTTCAGGATTTAAATTATCCGCTATTTTGTAAGAAACAACTACTCCGTTATTACTTTCTTGGGATTTTAGTCCAATAATTGAAGTGATTTTACTAAAGTTATTTTTAATTTTTGTTCATTGTGTAACATTTGATAATAATTCTTCTTTCGAAGCTTGATTATATTCTTCATCTTTATTTTCAGCAAGAATAATTATTTGTTCATTAATTTTTGCAAATTCTTCTGCTGATATTGGTTTAGTTACAGTTATTTCTGCTTGCGCAGTTTTTAATATTTTATTTGTATTATTTTTTACTACATTATAAGTAAAAGCAACTCTTTGTTGATCAGTTAATTGAAGAGATGATTTGTCAATATTTATTGAAACATCTTGATTTGTGTTGTCATTTGTTATTGAACTTTGAGGCGAATTGAAAACGCCATATAAAGAAGAACCAGTGCTAAATTGGATAATTTCATTAAATTCTTCATTAGCTTCTGTAGAACTGTTAGTATTATCTTGTGTTGTATTTTCATCAGAAATAGAACTATCTGGCGAAGTATTTTCAGTTGAAGAATTATTATTTACTTCATCCCCAGTAGGTTGTTTAGTATTTTCATTTTCTATAAAAATATCTTCAATTTGTCTAATATTATCGTCATCTTTATATATTTGATCAGTTGCCTTATCTTTGATACTTACTTTGTAAGTAGCTCTACCTGCGCCAAGGTATTTTAGATCATATATGTCTATTTCATAAGAGTTTAAATCAACATTTTCAATATTGTAATTTCTAATATCTTGCATGTCCGCAAATTTTTTATTAGTTGTAATAGGTGTGATTTTTGCAGTAGTGATTATTTTTTTTAATTCTTCATTTTTGTTTATTGTTTGATTTTTTGAGTTTGTGGAATTATTTTCATCCTCATTATTAACGCTTGTACATTGAGCAGAGAGAAAAACAAAAGTGCTTAGCGAACTTATTGTTGAGAGGGAAAAAATAAATTTCTTTTTCATGTGTCCTTTATGTCCAGTTTATTAGTTTTTTATATAAATAAATTTATATATTATTTATATAACCAGAAATTTTATATGATTCTTTTCTAGTAAAAAAGTCACATTTTATAAACATTGCAAAAATAGTTTTTGTATTTCAATAACACTAAAATAAATTAAGTAAATTTTATTATTCATATAAAATATTTAAATTAGGGCGTTTTGTATTTTGGACAGGATGCAGATGAAAGACTGCACTTTGGTTGGTTTTAGCGCTAAAACACATAATGAAAGGATAAAATGGCAAAATTAGATTTTAATCGTAGTAAAGACCACGTTAATATTGGTACAATTGGCCATGTTGATCATGGTAAAACTACTTTAACTGCTGCTATTGCAACAGTTTTGGCTAAAAAAGGTTTAGCAGAAGCTCGTGATTATGCTTCTATCGATAATGCTCCTGAAGAAAAAGCCCGTGGTATAACAATCAATACTTCGCATATTGAATATGAAACTGAAAAACGTCACTATGCTCACGTCGATTGTCCTGGACATGCTGACTATATCAAAAATATGATTACTGGTGCTGCTCAAATGGATGGTGCAATTTTAGTTGTTGCGGCAACTGATGGCCCTATGCCTCAAACTCGTGAACACATTCTTCTTTCAAAACAAGTTGGTGTTCCTCGTATGGTTGTTTTCTTAAACAAATGTGATATGGTTGATGACGAAGAAATGCTTGAATTAGTTGAAATAGAAGTTAGAGACTTATTAAGCAAATATGGTTTTGACGGTGATAATACTCCAATTATTCGTGGTTCAGCTAAATTAGCCTGTGAAGGCGATGCTAAATACGAAGAAAAAATTATGGAATTAATGGATACAGTAGATTCATGAATTGAAACTCCTGTTAAAGAATTTGACAAACCATTCTTAATGGCTGTTGAAGACGTATTTACCATTACTGGTCGTGGAACAGTTGCAACAGGTCGTGTTGAAAGAGGAAGATTGACTCTTAATGAAGAAGTTGAAATTGTTGGTTTAAAACCAACTAAAAAAACTGTTGTTACCGGTATGGAAATGTTCCGTAAAAATCTTAAAGAAGTACAAGCAGGTGATAATGCCGGTTTATTACTTCGTGGTATTGAAAAGTCACAAATTGAACGTGGTCAAGTTATTGCAAAACCTGGTTCAATTATTCCTCATACAGAATTTAAGGCTGCTATTTATGTTTTAACCAAGGAAGAGGGTGGTCGCCATACACCATTTTTCAAAAATTACAAACCTCAATTCTATTTCCGTACAACTGATGTTACTGGTGGCGTAGAATTCGAAGCAGGACGTGAAATGGTTACACCTGGGGAAAACGTTGATTTAGTAGTTAAATTAATTGCTCCTATTGCTGTTGAAGAGGGAACTAAATTCTCAATTCGTGAAGGCGGACACACCGTAGGTTATGGAAGTGTTACAAACATTATTAAATAGTATTTGTAATTTTTTAAAAGTTAAGTATTGGGCTTAACTTTTTTATTTTTTTATTAAAATGTATCTATATTAAGGAAATTATGTCAATAAAAGAAAAAACATTCATTATTAAAAAGGAAATCAATTTATCTGAAGTCGCAAAATATGTTTTAAATAATTTGACATTATCCAAATTTGTCTTACTAAAAGGCGAATTAGGTGCAGGTAAGACAGCTTTAACTAAAGCAATTGCTACTGAATTAGACATAAAAGAAAATGTAACTTCTCCAACATTTAATTATTTAAAAATTTACAATAATTTAATTCACATTGATGCTTATAATTTGAGAGATAACCTAGATGAATTTAGCGATTATTTTGAAAATAAAATTGTTGTAGTTGAATGAGCTGAAAATATATGTATTGATTATGATAATTTTGTTGACATAGAAATAGAAGTTTTAGAGGATAATTCAAGAAAATATAAAGTAAAGGTAATAAAATAATGAATTTATATTTAGATACATCAAATGAAGATTTTGCTTTGGCAATTTTTGATAGTAATTATCAATTAATTGACAAAATAGTTTTAGAAAACTATCCTAAAAAAGTAGAACTAATTGATAAGTATATAAGAAGTTTTTTAGATAAATATAACTATAAAATAGATGAGTTTAGCAATTTTTTTTTGAATATTGGTCCTGGTTATTTTACTGGAGTAAGAATTTCATTAGTTTATCTAAGAACAATAGCATTATTAAAAAATATTAATTTGCGTACAACATCTATTTTTGAGATTTTGCTATTACAAAATCCTTTTGAAAATGATTTTTATGTCAATGCTTCTGGAAACAAAAATTACTTCTATCATAGAAAAAATTACTTTGACATTAAAGATGTAGAAGTAAGAATAAACGATAAAAAAACAAATTTTAAAAAGATTGATTTTGATAAATTTTTTAACAATTTTAGTTTTTATTTATCTGTTTTTAAATATCACACTAACCTTCTAGAAATAGATCCTTACTATATAAAAATGCCTCAAATAGGGCAAAGAAAAGACAAATAATGAAAGCTAAATTAAAATTCTTTTTACCTATTATTACAATTGTTTTTCCTTTAATTAGTTTTTCATGCACAAATTCAGAACAAAAAAATCTTAGAAACGCTAGTGATGAAGAAAAAAACAATTATGCTAATATGCAAATTGAAGCACTAAATAAGGAATTAACAAGAATAAAAAACGAAGTTGATTCTTCTATATCTAATAGCATAAATATTGATAATTTTTTTAATTCTCAATTACATGTTAATGTTCAAAAATTTATTTCTTCATCCTGAAAAGAGAAAATAAATCTTATTGATGATTTTTACAAGCAAATTCCTTCATATTTAGAAACTATTGAAAAATATAAGCCTATTTTAAGCATTGTTTTGGCAAATAATGAATGGTTAAATTCTCTTATTGATGATTATGTTGAACAATTAAAAGACCTGACAAAGAATAAATCAAACGATGATATTGATGATTTTAATTCCTTCATAAATTTTTCTAGAAAAAGTATGGAAATTTTTGAAAAATATTTCAAAGAAAATAAAGAAAAAATTCAAAAATTATTCGATTCTTATGGAGAAATTGTCGATAATATTTTTAAGTAAAAATGTGGATTTTTTTCACATTTTTTTACTTTGTTTAAAATTATGTGTGCAAGCTATTATAATAAAAACAATATTTTAACTACTATATTAAAATTAGTTTTTAAGGTATTATCATCGCTTTATTTGTAAAAAATCAAAAGGAGAACTTATGAAAAAACTTACAAAAAGCTGACTAACTATGGGCGGACTTTTTGCAGCTTCTGTGCCTGCATTAGCTGCTGTTTCATGTGAAGAAAATTATGTTCACAGAAACGCCCCAGCTGAAAAAGATAGAATCGCTGAAATCGTTTTGAACAATGATTTTAAAATTACAAATGATAATGTTGGAAACAACAATCATGTTGCAGTTGTAACTGATGGTGGTGATATTGACGATAAATCATTCAATCAATCTTCATGAGAAGGCGTTATTCGTTTGATGGAACAAAACAAGATTTCACCAGATAATTACGCTATTTATCAAACTCAAAATAACAACTTTAGTGACCAATACAATGCTGCACTTGATAATGGATCAAGATACATTGTGTTGACAGGTTTTCACCATTTAGATCCACTACTTTCTTGAATTAAACAAGATGGTGTTTTGAAAAGAATCAAAGACAACAACGTTATTTTCTTAACAATTGATTTTGCAATTGATACAAATAGCGATGGCGCAAGAGAATTAGCTGGTCATACTATTGCTTTAACATATGACGTTAAACAAGCTGCATATATGGCAGGTTGAGCAGCTGGTGAATTTTTAAAAGAAAAATATGCTAATGAACCAGAAAAAAGAAATTTTGGTACCTTTGGTGGAGGAACTTTCCCAGGAGTTACTGACTTTAATGAAGGTTTCATGAAGGGATTAATCGATTATAACAAGGAAAATCCTGAAGCAAAAGTAACAATTAAAACCAAAAATAAGGGTAATGTATACTTAAATTCGTTATTTGAAATTAACGATAGCAGTAAACAATCTGAAGTTAGAACAGAAGTGCTTGATTTAAATCCAACACTAGTATTACCTGTTGCTGGAAGATGAAATCAATATGTTAGTGCTAACCACGTTCAATATATAGTCGGTGTTGACACAGATCAAGCTCTAGGAGACGATGCACACAAAGATGTATATTTAACATCAATTCTTAAAGCTGTTGGACAATCAGTTTATGATACTATAGGATACTTGTTAACTACAGATCTTACAAATGGGGAATTAACAAAATCTAAGTTAGGTGGATTTGAATTAAATAAAACGAGCGGTTCATTTAACAAAGGTTATGCAGATAAATGAGTTGGTTTGGCTCAAACGCACTTAGAAGGCGGAGATAAAGCTCTTGCTGAAAAAGCTATTGAGGTTGGAAAAGCTAAATATAGTGCTCTTTCATCATCTGATAAAGAATGATTAGAAAGTAATAAAGTAACAAGAGATGGTCAAGTTGTTCAAGATGGTCAAAAAAGAATCAATGATTTAGCATTATTGTTAGATCCTTCTGCAGTAACTACTCCAACAGTAACAACGCCTACTCCATCAGTTCCTAATGTTTCTGGTTCAGGCGAATCAACTACAACTCAAGGATCAGAATCATCAACTTCAGGAACACAATCAGGTAGTTCAACTCCAAATGCAGAAAGTGGAACTTCTTCAAATACCAATAGCGGAACTACAACTGAAGGCGCTGCAACAGCGAAATAGAATATTAAAATAAATACATTCAAGAAATTATGAGTTTAACTCAAAATGCTATTGAATTTAAACATATAACCAAAATTTTCCCAGGTATTAAAGCTAATGATGATATTAGTTTTAACGTTAAAAAGGGAACAATTCACGCTCTTGTTGGTGAAAACGGAGCAGGGAAGAGTACTCTTATGAGTATTCTTTTTGGTTTGTATGAGCCTACATCAGGGGAAATTGCAATAAACGGAAATAACGTTTATTTTGAAAACCCTAATGATGCAGCCAATTATGGTATTGGTATGGTTCATCAGCACTTTAAATTAGTAAATGTTTATTCAAATTTAGACAATATTATTTTAGGCGATGAATTTACCAAAAAAGGCTTTCTAGATCGTAGAACCGCAGAAACTAAAATTAAAGCTTTACAAGAAACATATAATTTATTTTTCGATTTAAATCAAAAAAGTGGTAAAGCAACAGTTTCTACTCAACAAAAAGTAGAAATTATGAAAATGCTATATAGAGATAATGACATTTTGGTTTTTGACGAACCCACTGCTGTTTTAACTGATGAAGAAATTCAAGGATTATTAAAATCTTTCGAAATTTTTAAAGCTGCAGGAAAAACAATTATCTTTATTACACATAAATTAAACGAAATAGAACAAGTAGCAGATTATGCGACAGTTTTAAGAAGAGGAAAATCAATTGGTACCTACGACATGAAAAATACGTCAATGGATCAATTGGTTAATGCAATGGTTGGTGAAAAAGTTGTAATGTCTATTAACGATACACCAACAACAAGAGAAGAAGTTGTTTTTGAATTACAAAACATATCAACTAGAAAACAAGATAAAAATTTAGAAAACTTATCTTTGAAAGTTCACAAAGGCGAAATTGTAGCCATTGCCGGAGTAGAAGGAAATGGCCAAAGAGAACTTGAAAAAATCTGTTCAGGGTTAATTACGCCTGTTAATGGTAAAATTTTCTTAAGAAGTTCTGATGGGGAAATGATTGATATAACCCATAAAAAAGTTAAGGAAAGATCAAAACACAATATTTCTTATATTCCCACAGATCGTCATGCACATGGTTTAGTATTGGACTATACTATTAGAGAAAATACGATTTTGAGAAGATTATGAGATAAAAAATACAATTCTTTAGGATTCATAAAAAATAAAGCAGTTAATAATCAAACATCACAAATAATTGATAAATACGATGTTCGTGGGGCTTTGCTAGGGATGTCAATGGCAAGATCTTTATCTGGTGGGAATCAACAAAAATTTATTGTTGGTAGGGAAATGGAAACACCGCATGATTTTATCATTGTCATGCAACCAACACGTGGTTTAGACGTTAAAGCAATAACTAACATTCATGGTGAAATTCTCAAAGAAAAAGCAGCAGGTAAAGGAATTTTGTTAATTTCATATGAACTTGATGAAGTTTTAGCATTAGCTGATACGATTGCTTTTATTTCAGAAGGAAAAATTGTTGCTTCTAGAGATGCAAAATTAATTACTAGAAAAGAAATTGGCGATTATATGGCAAATAAGAAAGGAGCAGAATAAATATGAACACAAAATACGCTTCTTTCAAAGAACAATATAAAAACTTTAGTCAAAAACTTAGCACGTATGTGCGTTTAGACAAAACCAAATCAACAGCTAGAAAAGTTATCAATTCGTTATGAGCAGCCTTATTTGGTTTACTAATTGCTTTAATTTTTATAGGTATTAGTTCTAAGAATAATCCGTTTCTTTTCTTTGCTCAAATTGAAAAAGCTTTCATAAATCAAACTAATACAGCTAAATTTCTAACATATTTTGTTATTTTTGGTTTTTCTGGTTTAGCATCTGCCGTTGGATTTAAATCAGGATTATTCAATATTGGTATTAGTGGTCAAATGATGATTTCATCTACTCTCATGTATAGCTTGTTTATAGGCTTAAACGTACATGATATTACTCCTGCATTATTAGTTGTTGGCCTTCTTTTATCAATTATTGGTGCGGCAATTATGGGAGCTATTGCTGGTTTATTGAAAGCATATTTAAATGTTCACGAAGTTATTAGTACAATTTTGATGAACTGGATAGTTGCTAAATTAAATGGTTTCTTGTTTGTCTTTCAAAATTCTCCTTTTGGCGATAAAGCAGCAGGTGAATTTTTTGACAATTTAGGTGGATCAGGAATTAAAGCAGGAACTTTTAGAATAGTTGGTGGAACTAACCAAATGCAGTTAATATTTAGCATTTCTTTCATAGTTATTTTCGTCGTTCTTTCAATAGTTTTATTTTTAGTTTATAAATCAACAACGATGGGTTACAAACTAAAAATGTTAGGTCTTTCAAAATCAAATGGTGAATATATTGGAATTAATGAAAAATTAACTACTGTTTACGTAATGATTTTTTCAGCTGCATTAGCAGGCTTAGCTGGCTTTTTCTATTATGTATTTGATCAAAACTTATATGGGGCAAAAGATACAGCTCCTATTGCTATAGGTTTTGAATCTATTGCTATTGCACTTTTAGCTCTTAATTCATCAATTGGTGTTATTATAGTTAGCTTTTTCTATGGTATTCTTTATACAATTAGAACTTCTCTTCAAGCAGCTCCTTTATATATCAAACCAGATGAAATACCTATTATTACATCTATTGTTCTTTATTTTGCCGCTATTGCACAAATGTTTATGAATTTCAAACCAATTAATTTTTCATTTATTAGCTCAGTAAAATTAGGTTCGAGAAAATATTGAGTTTTAAGAAAAATCTATTTAGCTAAGAAAAAACATCTTAAGTTAACTACTAAGTATTCAAAGCTCAAAGCTTTAATTGAACAAAATATCAAACTTGCTAATTGAGAAAAAATGATTAATAAATATAGAGAAGACAAAGTTAAATACTTCTACTTGTTATTAGAACAAGAATCTAAAATTAATTATTATCAAAATAAACTCAAATTAGTGGAAAGATTACAACAACACAAAGCTAATCTCTACTTTGACAATTTAACAATTAAAAATGCTATTAAGCATTTAAAAGATCCTAAAACTTTAACTGCTAAATCTAATCCTTTTGCTACTGAAGAATTAATTAAAATGCAAGAAGAATTAGATTCAATTAACCAAAAATTAACACTAAAAGAAAATTTAACTAGATCTTTCGAAGAAAAATTAAATGCAAAATACAATGAATTAAAAACTTCATTACGCAACAGAATGAAAAAATTAAACAAATTGGCTGCTTTAGAAAATAGCGAAAATAGTAGTATTAATTTTGGTCAAATAGATCGTCAAATTGAAGAAATTAATAGTAAAATCCAAGCTCTTTTAGAAATCAATCCTTATATTGACACAACTAATGAATTTTTCAATGAAGAAATTGCTTCACTTCACATTCAACTAAATGATGAAGAAATAGACAAAGATTCGAAAGAATATAGTAATTTACAAAAACTTCTTAACAAGAAATTTATTAAAGCTCAAAAAGAAGCTAACAAAATTTTGGATGAAAAATTAATTTCATTAAGAGAACAAAGAAAACTTAAAATTGATAATTATGATGTAATTACTTTTGAATATATTGCTGAACAAAAAGAAATCGTAAGTGAACAATTAACTGAACTTAATTCTAAAGTTTTACTAATTGATCCTAATAGCAAATTTGCTAATGCAGAATTAATTAACTTATCTTTAGAATTAGAAAATATTGAAATTAATTACGAAAAATTAGAGGAATTAAAAAATAATATTAGTCAGTTAATAAAAGAAACTTACGAGGCAAAAAGCGAAGAAATCAATTTACAAATTAAAGAGTTAAATGACAAAATTTTGGCTAATAAGCAACTCTTTGCAGAATATAGAAAAAATTATAAAGAAGTAGAATTAGCTAAAATTCAACAAATTTATTTAATCGAAAGTGAATCTAATAAAAGTCAAAGAATTACTTCATTCGATATTAAGCAATTTAATCGTATGAAAGAAAGTAGAAAAGAACAAATTAAAGTACTCAACAAAGCTTATAAAAAGCAACAAAACGCTTTATTAGCGATGAATAGAAAAGATAGTACTAATGATGAGGTTTTGAAAATTTTCGACGATTATAGTAACTATAAAAAATTGCATATTCAAAATTTAAACTCTTTAAATAGCAATTACAAAAAGACAATAAGAATGAATTATCAATCTGAAATCACTTCTATTAAGTATGAATATAGAACTGCGGTAAATGAAAATAATAAATTTGTTATTGACAACTATATTCTCGAGTTAATTAGTAAGAATGCTAAAAGTAAGGAGGTAAGATAATGATAGGTTTTGCAGCTACTTGAAATTGAATTATTTTACTCTTCTGTATTCTTTCTATAGGCGCTATATCAGGTATGTTTACCGAAAGATGTGGTATTGTTAATATTGGAATTAATGGAATGATGATTTTTGGTGCTTTAGGATATTTATTATTTTCACATAATCTAGTTTCTTTTACTAATAAAGCTGATCCAATAACTGCGCAATGGTTAGTTATTCCTGGCACATTAATAGGTATGGCTTTTGGAGCATTAACTTCTTTACTTTTTGGGTTTGCATCAATTAAACTTAAAAGTTCACAAACAATTTCAGGATTTGCTTTTAATCTATTAGCTCAAGGAATTGCTTTACTATGTTTATCACTTTTTGGAAATGCAAAACAATTAAATAACACTATTCCTAATTTACAATATGCTATTGTTGATGTAAATAAAATATTAACAGTACCTATTGTTCCGTTCAATTTAATTTTAACTGTGGCTATTATTGTTATTGGCTACATTCTACTTTATAGAACCAACTGAGGGCTAAGATTTAGAAGTATTGGTGAAAATCCTCACGCTTCTGATGTAGCGGGAATTAACGTTACTAGATATCAATGACATGCAATTCTTATTTCTGGCGCATTAGCAGGAATAGCAGGTGCATTTTATGGACAAGCAACGAATAATCGTTTAGTTAATTTTAACGATGGTGATGTTGCAGGATTAGGATATTTAGCTTTATCAATCATGATTATGGGACAATGAAATATTTTATTAATTGCTGTTTCAACTTTAATTTTTTCATTCTTCCTAGGTTTTGCCTATGCAGCTCCTCAAATTCATGACAAGCTTAAGGAAATTTCTAATTTATTCCAAATAGTACCTTACTTACTAACATTCCTTGTTGTTATATTTACATCTAAACAATCCAAAGCTCCTGCGGCGGAAGGAATTCCTTACGTTAAGAGCGGAAGATAGAATTAAATCAGGCCTAGCCTGATTTTTTATTTAAATTATTTTAAAGAATAATAAATTTGAGCAAAAAATGCACTTTTTAAATATTTTTGCTTTTTTTTTTTTTTTTTTTTGAAGAATAGTATCATGTCCAATATATCCTTTAAAGATTGGACGTATTAATATGAAGAAATTTAAATTATTATTAGGACTTTCTCTCGCTGCTTCTGTTATAGCACCTTTAGCAGCTATTTCATGTGTTAATGAAGATACAAATCCTCCTGTTAATGAGGAAAATACAGGTTCAACAACTAATCCTTCTACTAGCGGTGATTCAACTACTGGCGAAAGTACTGGTTCAACTGATACTAATCCAAATCCTGGTACAGGAAGTTCAAGTACAGAAAATCCTGGTTCTTCTTCGACGGGCGAAAGCACAGGTTCAACAACAGGAGGAGAAACATCTACTCCTTCAACCGATACTAATCCAAACCCTGGCTCGGGAAGCTCAAGTACGGAAAATCCTGGTGCATCAGGTGAAAGTACTACTGCGCCTTCAACAGAAGGAACTACTCAACCAGGTACAGAAAGCCCAGTAACTGGTGATTCAAGTTCATCTACTGAAAAACCAACAGAAACTCCTACTGAAGAAGAAACGCCAAAAGAACCTACATTAGAAGAAAAATACACTAAAGCACAAAGCTATTCAGATAATGGATTTTTAAAAACTAACAATAAGGCAACCGAAACATTAGAAAAAGCAAAAAAAGAAATAGTAACTGATAAAACAACATCTCCTACAGAAGATTGAAATAGTCAATTAAATGCTTTAATCGCTGAAGCAGAAAAAAATCAAACATCATACACAAATACTTTAGTTACTAATTCTACATATACAGAACCTGTTATATCAGAAACTGGTAAAAGCAAATTAGCCGAATTAAACAAAATAAAGTCTAATTTTCAAACTAATAAAGTAAGTTCATATACTGAATATGAACAAAAACTTGCTGAAATATCTTCTATTATAAGTGAAATTAGAAAAGCTGAAAAGGCGGCAAATCCTACTACAGGCGGAAGCCAAAGTTCAAGTGATAGAGCTGTTGAAGAACTTAAAAAAGAAAACAAAGCAAAATTAACTAAAAAAGTAGAAGAATTAAAACAAGCGAATTCAAATAATGCTAACGAAACAGCAACTAAATTAGTTGAAAAATTACAAAAAGCATTAGAAGCAGCAGATTATCCAACTTCAAGTGAATCGACAGGAAATAAAAATACAACTTCTATAGATTTTACCGCAACATCTACGATTGATAAATTTGTACAAACTATAGATTCTTTAATAGCAAAAATAAAAGGAACAACTTCATCAACAGAACAAAAATAATATAGAAATATATAAAATAAGCAAAATATGCATTTTTTGTATATTTTTGCTTTTTTTTTTTTTTTTTTGCAACATGCTATGATGGTCAATATATTTGTTTAAAGATCGGACATATTAATATGAAAAAATTTAAATTATTATTAGGACTTTCTCTTGCTGCTTCTGTTATAGCACCTTTAGCAGCTATTTCATGTGTTAATGAAGATACAAATCCTCCTGTTAATGGCGGAAATAAAACAAATAATCCAGAAGAAAATACGGGTTCAACAACTAATAACAATCCTTCTACTAGCGGTGATTCAACTGGTTCAACTGATACTAATCCAAATCCTGGCTCGGGAAGTTCAAGTACAGAAAATTCTGGTTCTTCTTCGACAGGCGAAAGCACAGGTTCAACAGCAGGAGGAGAAACATCTACTCCTTCAACCGATACTAATCCAAACCCTGGCTCGGGAAGCTCAAGTACAGAAAATCCTGGCGTATCAGGTGAAAGTACTACTACGCCTTCAACAGAAGGAACTACTCAACCAGGTACAGAAAGCCCAGTAACTGGTGATTCAAGTTCATCTACTGAAAAACCAACAGAAACTCCTACTGAAGAAGAAACACCAAAAGAACCTACATTAAAAGAAAAATATGACAAAGCAAAAGATTATTTTGACAAAGGATTTTTAGATAACGCTAATTCTTCTACATTAGAGCAAGCGAAAACTGAAATAGTTACTTCTCCTACAGACTCTCCTTCAAAAAATTGAAATGAAGAATTAGATAAATTAATTTCAGAAGGAACAAAAAATCAAGATAAAAATACTCAACAACTAGTAACTAATGCTTCATATCTACAACCAGTATTATCTGCAAAAGGTAAAGAAGAATTAAAAAAATTAAATGAAATTAAAACAAAATATCAAACTACTAAAGTTGCTTCTCAAACAGAATTTACAAATACATTAGCTAATATTTCAAGCATAATCAGAGAAATTCAAAAAGCAGAAAAAGAAAATAAAACTACTCCTGAACAAGCTGCAGAAGCAACTAAAAGTGAAAATAAGACAAAATTAACAAACAAATTAAATGAATTGAAAGAATTGAATAAAACTGCTAAAAATGATAAGGCCACGAAATTAATTAAAACAATTGAAGATGCTTTGGCTAATGAAAGTTCAACTCAACAATCAGAGCAAAAGAAGGGAATAGATTTAACAAGTACTAATACTGTTGAAAGTTTCATAAGAACGATAGATACTTTAATAAATAGTATTAATAAATCATCATCTACACAAGATTCAACACTATAGAAGAAGATTTAATCTGATCATAATATCTAAAAAGAGCAAAATATGCATTTTTTGTATATTTTTGCTTTTTTTTTTTTTTTTTTGCAACATGCTATGATGGTCAATATATTTGTTTAAAGATCGGACATATTAATATGAAAAAATTTAAATTATTATTAGGACTTTCTCTTGCTGCTTCTGTTATAGCACCTTTAGCAGCTATTTCATGTGTTAATGAAGATACAAATCCTCCTGTTAATGGCGGAAATAAAACAAATAATCCAGAAGAAAATACGGGTTCAACAACTAATAACAATCCTTCTACTAGCGGTGATTCAACTGGTTCAACTGATACTAATCCAAATCCTGGTACAGAAAGTTCAGGAACAGAAAATCCTGGTTCTTCTTCAACAGGTGAAAGCACAGGTTCAACAACAGGAGGAGAAACATCTACTCCTTCAACTGATACTAATCCAAACCCTAGCTCGGGAAGCTCAAGTACAGAAAATCCTGGTGCATCAGGTGAAAGTGCTACTACATCTCCAACTCCAACTGAAGAAACTACTCAATCAGGTACAAAGAATCCAACAACTGAAGGTTCAAGTTCATCTACTGAAAAACCAACAGAAACTCCTACTGAAGAAACAAAAAAATCCACTTTAAAAGATAAATATGATAAAGCAAAAGCTTATGCAGATGGTAAACTTTTATCATCAAGTAATGCTAATACAACACTAGAAGAAGTTAAGAGAGAAATTGATAATCCTTCATTAGACTCAACACAAACTTTAGAAGAAAAATTAGATAGTTTAATTGCCGAAGGGGAAAAGAATCAAACAAAATATACAGAATCATTAATTACTTCTGCTACATATTCAGGTAGCGTAACAACAGAAGCTGGAAGAACAAATTTAGTTAAATTAAACGAAATAAAAGAACAATACAAAAATAAAAAAGTTGTTTCAATGGAAGAATATGAAACTAAATTTGTTGAAATATCAAATTTGGTTAGAGAAATTCAAAAAGCAGAAAGAACAACATCATCAGATAAGGAAAATACTGCTGCAAACAATGAACTTATTAAACAAAATAAGGCTAAATTATCTACCAAATTAGAAGAATTAAAAACAGCAAACAAAAACAATAAAAATACATCAGCTACTAAATTAATAGAAAAATTAGAAAAAGCATTAAAAGATGATTCATCATCTACAACAGAATCAAGTCAAGAAGGAACAGACAGCAAAAAGATAACTATCGATTTTACTAGCACTACAACAGTTGATAATTTTATAAAAGCAATAGATAAAATTTTAGGTCAAATCAATAGTTCTAATAATTCAACTGCTGCACCTTCTGAAGCAAATCAAAGCTAAAATTAAGCAGAAAAACGTTTAATAAATTTATTTAATATAAGCAAAATATGCATTTTTTGTATATTTTTGCTTTTTTTTTTTTTTTTTTTGCAACATGCTATGATGGTCAATATATTTGTTTAAAGATCGGACATATTAATATGAAAAAATTTAAATTATTATTAGGACTTTCTCTTGCTGCTTCTGTTATAGCACCTTTAGCAGCTATTTCATGTGTTAATGAAGATACAAATCCTCCTGTTAATGAGGAAAATCCAGATTCAACAACTAATGACAATAATCTTTCTAATCCTTCTGCTAGCGGTGATTCAACTACTGGCGAAAGTTCTGGTTCAACTGATACTAATCCAAATCCTGGTACAGAAAGTTCAGGAACAGAAAATCCTGGTTCTTCTTCAACAGGCGAAAGCACAGGTTCAACAACAGGAGGAGAAACATCTACTCCTTCAACCGATACTAATCCAAATCCTGGCTCGGGAAGCTCAAGTACAGAAAATCCTGGTACATCAGGTGAAAGTGCTACTACATCTCCAACTGAAGAAACTACTCAATCAGGTGCAGAGAATACAACAACTGAAGGTTCAAGTTCATCTACAGATACGCCAACACAAACTCCTCCTACAGTGGAATCATCAAAAGAGCTTACTATACAAGAAAAATATAATAAAGCCAAAGGTTATTTAGATGGTAAATTTTTAACTAATATTGAAAATGCTTCATCTACTTTAGATGAAGTTAAAAAAGCTCTCGAAAATAATCCAAATACTTTTGATGAAAGTATAAGTGAAAAATTAAACAATTTAATTGGTGAAGCAGAAAAAAATCAAACTAATTACACAAATGCTTTATTAGATAAATCTAATTATTCTGCGAGCGTATCATCTGAAAAAGGATTGGAGAATTTAAAGAAATTAAAAGCAATAAACTCTGAATATAAAAATAAAAAAGTTGCTACATATGATGAATATATAACTAAATTTGGTGAAATTTCAAATCTTATAAGAGAAATTCAAAAGGCAGAAAAAGAGAATAATAGTAGTGGTTCTTCTACCAACGCACTAGCTGAAGAAAATAAAAATAGACTAAAAGCAAAATTAGAAGAATTAAAAACTGCTAATCAAACAAAAAACGATAAAAGCGCAACAAATTTAATTAATATATTAACAAAAGCATTAGAAGCAAAAACTTCAGAAGGCATGGAAAGCGATCCTCAAAAAAGACCTCCAATTGATTTTACCAGTACTAATCAAGTTGATAAATTTATTGCTGCAGTAGAAAAAATATTAACTAAAATTAAAAATCAAGATTCTCCTTCTACAGAAGCAAATTCATCAAGTTCTTCAAGTGAAGTAACAAGATAATCTAACGAAAAAGACTATAATATAGTCTTTTTTATCATTTTATTTCAAATAAATAAATCTTTATAATATTATTACTCAAATTTTTAAGGAGAATTATGAAAAAATATTTTAAAAATTTAATTTTAACTTCAATGCCTTTAAGTGTTTTGCCAATTGCTCTAGCAGCTGTTTCTTGTTCAACAGAACATCCTAAAAAACCTAAAGAATTGATTGCTAAAGTTAACTTTAAAAATAACTTAGATTTAACTGAGGAAGAAGCTCTTAATGCTCCTAAAATAGCTTTAATTCCTGATGGTAATTTATATGATAATTCTTTTCATCAATCAGGATGAGAAGGTATTATTCAATTAGCTGAACATAATAATATTCCTCTTGAAAAATATGATGCTTTTGAATTAGATGCAAGTAAGAATTTTAAAAATATTTATGACACTGCAATGCTACAAGGTTCAACGATATGAGTTCTAGTTGGTTTTGACAATAAAACTCCTTTTGAAGAATATTATCAAAGTAATAAACAAAAATTTATTGACAATAAAATAATTGTTGTAACAGTAGATTTTGAAACAGATCCTTCAATTACTAACGGAAATGTAATTTCTCTATTGTACAACTCTAAAGAAGGTGGCTTTATAGCGGGTTATGCAGCAGGAGAATATTTGAGCACTCTCCCTGAAGAAAAACGTACTTTTAACACTTTTGGAGGCCAATTATTCGACGGAGTAACTGATTATATGGAAGGATTTTTAAAAGGTATTTTGTATTGAAATACTAAAAATCCGACTAAAAAACTTCATTCTTTAACTAGAAATGATCAAGTTTATGTAAATGCTCTTTTTGATATCACAGCACAAAATAAACAATCAGAAGTTGAAAATAATTCAGTTAGTTTAAATCCAACTATAACATTGCCTGTAGGGGGACTTTGAACTCAATTTATTTCAGCTAAACCATCAACGAAATATGTTGTTGGTGTTGATACTGATCAATCATTAGCAGATAGTGCACATTCTAGCAAGTATTTTACTAGCGTTCTTAAAAATATTGCACAATCAGTATACGAAAGTGTTTCTTACATTATCAAAAAAGACTTTAGTAAATTAAATGGATTCAAATTGTTAGAAAATAATGCAGTGATTAAAAGAGGTGTTAGCGAAGATTGAGTTAATGTTTCTTCTACTCATGTAGTCGATGATGCTCCAAGAGCAGAAAGAGCTTTAGATGATTCGAAAGAAATATTCAAAAATCTTAATAGTCAAGAAAGAGAATGAATAAATAGTAGTAAAGCAACTATGGAAGGAAATGCATTTACTAATATTCAAGAAAGACTTAACGAATTAGCCAAAGCAACAAAATAATAGGAGAAATAAAAAAACACGTTCAAGTGTTTTTTTATTTTATATCAACTGAAGCGCCTGCTTCGACTAATTGAGCTTTTATGTTTTCTGCTTCAGCAGGAGAGATGTTTTCTTTAACTGTAGCAGGAAGAGTTGAAACTAGTTTATTAGCTTCCATTAAAGGTAAGTTTAATAATTCTTTAACTGCTTTAACAATAGCTAATTTTTTACCATTATCAGAAGTAATAAGAACTGAAACAGATGATTTTTCTTCAGCTTCTGCAGCGCCGCTAGGAGCAGCAGCAACTGCAACAGCAGAAGGATCAATACCAAATTCTTCTTTCATTGCTTCTACTAGTTCCATAATTTCTTTAATTGACATTTCTTTTAATGATTCAATAAATGATTGTTTTTCTATTTTTGCCATGATTATCCTTTCGTGTTAATTGAATTATTTATCGAGTTATTCTTTTTTCTCACTAAGTAGTTTTAATGATAGAGAAAGTTGTTGTAATGGGTTCATAAGTGAACGAGCAAGAATTGTAAGTGCTTCTTCATAGTTTGGCAAAGAAGCAATTTCAATAACGCCATTAGCATTGACTACTTTATTTTCGAAAATACCAGCTTTAGCTATCAATAATTTGTTTTCTTTTGCGAACGAAGAAACTAGTTTAAAAGCTGATAATTCATCATCTTTACTAAAAAAGAAAATGTTTGGACCAACTAAATGTTCATTTAATTCTGCAAAGTTATTATTTTTTGCTGCTAGTTTAAATAAACGATTCTTAAATACTTTAACTTCAACATTAATTTTCTTAGCTAAAATACGTAATTTCGTTAAATCTTCAACACTTAAACCACGATATTCAGCAACAACTAATGATTTAGAAGCCTTTAACTTATCATTAATTTCTTGTACAGTTTCTTTTTTTATTAATCTAAAAGCAGATTCTTTTGGTTGATGCATAAGTATATCTCCTTTCATCATTTTTAAAAGGCAATACAGGATGATATATACATTAGGTAACATAATTAAGCATAAGCCGTTACTTTCTTCATGTATTGCTTTATATATTTTAAATTAAATTGGACAAATCAATTATTAATTAATTAAAATTTATTAAGTTGTATAATTAAAGGGTAATTTTGTGTCCCCGCCTTAAAGTTTTATATAATAATTAAAACTTTCGGCACCATAGCCAAATTGGCAAGGCATGAGTCTGCAAAACTTTGATTTACGGGTTCGAGTCCCGTTGGTGCCTCCAGTGATCCCATAGCTCAATTGGACAGAGCGTTTGGTTACGGCCCAAAAGGTTAGGAGTTCGACTCTTCTTGGGATCGCCATATGAAAAAACTACGCTACAAACGTAGTTTTTTGTTTTTTATTCTATAAGCAATTACTTTAATTAAAAAGACTGTGAATAATAAAAATTGAAAATATAGGTAAAGATAGTTTAAATCAAAAACATAATTTATTTCAGTAACTAGATTTATTGAATTAGCAAAAATTAATAATCTATCAAGTAGAAAGAAAACAAAATTTAAAAAATAATCGGATCATCAAAATAATATTGAAAAAATATAAACTATTTCGATAATAGGACTAAAAAGTAAATTTCAAAAAATATTTAGTCAACTAATATTAGAGTTTATAATCGCAATATTGAATGCATTTATTAGGCAAATAATATTCATCAAAATAAAAAAAGAAAAAATTTTTTTATCTCTAAGTTTTTCATTTTTTCTTAGTAATTTGTTAAAAAATATTATTCAAAAAGTATTACTAATAGTGAAATAATAACTTAAAGAATAAATTCAATTGTTGTTAATTACTCAAAGTAAAAAAGCAGCGATTATTAATGATGAAAAAGTGTTTATTTTTTGTCCTTTGTTTGTCATTTTATAAATAAAATCTATTAATTTCATTATAAAAGCTCTAATAGCAGAAATAGGATTAAATAATAGTGTTATATAGAGAAAAATAAAAGTGAAAATACATGAATTGTAAAAAATATCTATTTTTTTATTTTTAAATTTATGAAATGTTAATACAACAAACAAAATATCTAAATGAAATCCTGAAATTACAAAAATGTGGCTAATTCCCAATTGATTAATGTTGTCATTAAAATCTAAATTATTTTCGTTATTTATACCAAAGACTATTTTTGCTCAATAACGATTAAAATAGGGTAAATTGGAATTTAAATTATTTATTAACTGATCTTGTAAAGAAATTTTGGGTCTAATGATATTTTTAATACTATAGTCTATTAGTTGATAGTTAATGTTATATTCTTTTTTTCAAAGAAATAGATTACTATTATTTAACTTAAAAGGAATTATTTTTCCCTCTATTTCAATATTACTAAATGGGGGAATATATAAATTTTTTGAATAATAATTATGAAAAACAATAATATTTTGATTTTTATAATTAATTAGAAAATATTTTTCATAACTTTTTCTTATGTTTGCATTTATGTAATAAATATTTTCATCTATTTTTTCATATTTAATTATTTTATAGGCTATAAAGTAAATTAAGATAATTAAATTTAATAAAAATAATCATTTATTTTTTAACAAATTAATAATTAATAGGATACTAAAAGGAAGTATAAAAAAATATCAATATTCAACAGCATTAACTAGTAAAAAAGAAATAAGAATTGATAGTAAAAAATATATGTAACTTTTTAGATTAAAAAATTTTTTTGCAACTTCTCTAAAGTTTTTTCACCTAATCCACGTATAGCTAATAATTCATCTCATTTATTTATTTTTTTCTTTTTTATAAAATTGATAATACTTTTGCTTAAAGAGGAAGAAAGTTTTAAATTTTTAAAGTCATTAATGTTTTTAATATCATTGATATTTTTTTTATTTATTTCACTTGTTTTGTAAGGAATTCTAATAATTTGATCTGTTGCTAATATTTTGTTCAAATTTAAATTACTTAAATTTGCTTTTTTACTTATTTTTACTTTTTTTATTATTTCTTTGAGCAAACTATTTTTAATAACTTTAATTTTATTTATTCCTTCAACAGCACCGACAAACTCTATATTTACTAGGTTATTATTTATCTCTTTTTCATTTTTTCTAACAATTAAAGTATCGTTGTTTGTATAAATAAAGGCACTTGAAATTAAAGATATTACGCTAATACTTATTACTCCTATTGATCATCACCATATTTTCCTTTTCATACTTCTTAATTAGTTAAATTGACAAAATTGATAAAAAAAAGACAAAATTAGTATTTTTATCTTTTTAGTTTCCTATTTTTTTATTGACAAGATTTTCAATTTCTTTTTTAAATTCTAAATTTTGACTTAATAAATCTTTTAAAGCTTTTTTACCTTGAGCAATATTTTTATCTTCATAATAGTATCAAGTCCCTTTTTTATTGAAAATATTTAATTCAGTAGCCATATCGATTAATTCATTTAGTGCATCAATACCTTTGCCGAAAATAATTTGTGTTGTAAAACTTTTATATGGTGCAGAGACTTTATTTTTAACTACTTTTACTTTTATTTCATTTCCAGTTATATCTTTTCCTTCTACTATTGAAGTGCTTTTTCTAACTTCAAGCCTGATAGAAGAATAGAATTTTAATGCTCTTCCCCCTGCTGTAGTTTCTGGATTACCAAAAATTACTCCAATTTTTTCTCTAATTTGATTAACAAAAATTACAGTAGTTTTATTTTTATTCAAAGAAGCTGTTATTTTTCTTAGTGCTTTTGACATTAAACGTGCTTGCGAACCTATTGTCATGTCATGCATGTCACCATTTAATTCTGCTTCAGGAACTAATGCAGCTACGCTATCTACAACAATTAAGTCAATAGAACCGCTTTTTGCCAATATATCTACTATTTCTAAAGCTTGTTCTCCACTATCAGGTTGACTAATAATTAATTCATCAAGTTTAACTCCTAAATTTTTAGCATAAATTGGATCCATTGAATGTTCGGCATCAATGAAGGCACAAATTCCTCCTAATTTTTGAACTTCTGAAATTGCATGTAAACAAAGAGTTGTTTTACCACTACTTTCCGGACCAAAAATTTCAATAATTCTTCCTTTAGGATAGCCGCCTATTCCAATAGCATTATCGAGTAAATATGAACCGGAAGAAAATGTTTCAATATGTTCGTCTAAATTCTCTTCTCCTAAAATCCTTATTGCTTCATCACCAAATTTTTTAGATATTTCTTTTAAAGCTTCATCTATTTGTTTTTTTTCTATTTTGTTCATGTTTTTCCTCCACTACTTAATTACTAAGAAGAATAAAAAACAATGAAATTAATAAAAAAGAGTAAAAAATCCTAATTAGTAGCTATTTTTTGTTTTTATTAATTTTACTGTTTTAAAAAATTAAAAAGAGTGTTAATTTTTTTCTTGTAAAAATACCTTTAACAGTAAAATGATTATTTTTAACAAAGCAAATAAATTATCCTAAATATAATAATATTTATTTTTTAAAATTAAGCTTTCGTTTATAATTGAAAAGCAATGTTACTTTGAAGTGTAAGGTTGTTGATACGCCAAAAAGAGTTGTTGAGGGCGAATTAAGTAATTTACATGGAGTAATGTTCTTGAAGAACAAAAAGGAGACAACAAGTGAGTAAATTAAATATCAAGGTTAAATCTTTTGAAAATCAATTGGTTGATTTTGCTACTAAAAAAATAGTTGAAATAGCCAAAAAAGAAAATGTTCAATTAAGTGGTCCAATTCCTCTTCCAACAAAGAGAGAAGTAGTAACTATTTTAAGATCAGTTCATGTTAATAAAAAATCACGTGAACAGTTTGAATCAAGAACTTATCAACGTTTAATCGTTTTGATTAATCCAACAGATAAAACTATTGATCAAATTAAAAGATTTGAATTACCAGCTGGCGTTGAAATTCAAATTACTCAAAAATAAAATTTAAGGAGAATTATGAAAGGAATCTTAGGACGTAAAATCGGTATGACTCAAATCTATACTGAAATTGGTGCTTCTATACCAGTGACAGTAATTGAAGTTAAGCCGAATGTTGTGTCTAAAGTTTTAACAGTTGAAAAAAATGGGTATGTAGCTACTCAATTAGCTGTTGAAGATTTAAAAAACAATAGAGCAAACAAGCCTTTAAAAGGCCAATTTGCTCAAGTTAAAACAACACCTAAGCGCTTCATTAAAGAAATTCGTGGCATGGAAGGCTATGAATTAGGTGTTACTATTTCAGCAGATATTTTTTCTGCAGGTGAATTAGTAGATATTAGCGGAATATCAAAAGGAAAAGGTTTTGCTGGGACAATTAAGAGATGAAATCAACACATAGGACCGAAATCACACGGTGGTGGTGGCGGAAGTAAGCCAGTAAGACAAACAGGTTCACTAGGTGATATTAGTGGTAATCGTGTCGTTAAGGGCATGACAATGCCAGGTCATTTAGGTGCTGAAAAAGTTACAATTCAAAACTTGGAAATTATTAAAGTTGATGCTCAAAACAATTACATTTTAGTTAAAGGTTCAATTCCAGGAGCTAAAAAAGGGTTAGTAGTTATTAAACAAGCCGTTAAAGGTTTACCAAATCCTACGGCAACTAAGTTAGTTGATATTCAAGAAGTTGTAAAAATGAATGAATTAGTTGAAAAAGCTAAAAAATACAATATTGAAGTTTTAGCTGGTATGCATTCAAGTGAATTAGAGAAATTAATTCGTGCTAAAGAAGAAGAATCTGCTAAATAATAGGGAGAATAATGGCTCAAAAATCAACATTAGAAAAATACTATATTTCAGAAAAATTTGATAAAACACGAAATGTTACTTTTAACTTGAAAAAAGCTAACGTCAAAAGACATACTAATTTTCCTACATTTGTAAGCGCAGTTGAAGAATTCATTAAACTTAGTGAAAAAAGTAAAAATGATACAAGAGTTTGATTCCATAGAGATGGTGCATATCGTGGTAGCGTAGGATTAGAAAAAGCAAGAATAATTGTAAATAAAGTGGGTGAAGATAAAGTTAAAGATCATGAAGCCATTGAATACATCGAAAAAGAAAATCTTGTTGATAAACCAGCTCCTAAAAAAGAAGTAAAAAAACCTGTTAAATTAGATTTTAGCAAAGATACTGTTTTGAATTTTGATACATCTAAACTTCCGCAAGAAATTTTTGATGTCGATAAGATTTATTCTCAAGCAATTTTTGATTCAATTATTTCTGAAAGAGCTTCGAGAAGACAAGGTACCCATTCAGTTAAGAGTCGTGCTGAAGTAAGAGGTGGTGGCAAAAAACCATGAAGACAAAAAGGAACCGGAAGAGCTCGTTCTGGTTCTACTAGATCGCCAATATGAGTAGGAGGAGGGAGAGCATTTGGTCCTTCTACTGAAAGAAATTACAATTTAAAAGTTAATAAAAAAGTTAAAAAAGCTGCTTTTGTTTCAGCTCTTACTTTATTAGCTAAAAATAAAGCTGTTGTTGTAGATGACTTTGAAATAGGCAGCATTAAAACTAAAGATGCAGTTACTAAATTGAATAGTTTAAAAATTACTGCTTTAAAGCATATTTTAGTTGTTAATAATGATGAAAATGTTTTAAAATCGTTAGCTAATTTACAAAATGTTAATGTAGTAAGACCTAACTCTGTTTTAATTGAAGATTTAATTTGAGCTGATGTTTTAGTTCTTTCAAAAGAAGGTTTGGAGATATTTAAAGAAAGAGGAGATAGATAATAATGGAATTAACACAAGTTATTAAAAAACCTATTCTTACTGAAAAAACAAACCTTTTACAAGCTAAAAATATCTATACTTTTGAAGTAAATTGATCAGCCAATAAGTATCAAATTAAAAACGCTGTTGAAACAATATTTCAAGTTAAAGTAGAAAAAATTAATACCCTTAAAGTAGATAAAAAATACAAAAGAGTAGGACGTTTTGAAGGTTTTTTGAATCGTTATAAAAAAGCCATGGTTACTTTAAAAGAAGGTTATTCAATTAATTACTATCCAAACGAAAATTCTGAAAAAGAAAACGTTAAAAAAGAATTAAAAGAACAACAAATCAAAGAAACAAAAGTTAAAAATAAAGCAAAGGAAGCTTTATTAGCAGAAAAAATCGCTAATAAAAAAGCCAGTGCAGTTAAAAATAAAGCACAATCAAATAATTCTGCTGCAAGAAAAACAGTAAGCAGAAATAAAAAAGAAGCATAAAAGAGGAAATTAAAATTGCTTAAAAGAAAAAATCCTCACTATTTTTAAGCAAAGGAGACAGTTAATAATGGCTATAAAACACTATAAGCCAACTACTAATGGTCGCCGTAATATGTCTTCGCTTTATTATAATGCCAATTTAAGTGGCCATACACCAGAAAAATCTTTAATGGTGATTTTAAAGAAAAAATCAGGTCGTAATAACCAAGGGAAAATCACTGTTAGACATAAAGGTGGTAGAGTAAAGAGATTTTACAGACTTATTGACTTTAAACGTAACAAAGACAATATTCCTGCAGTAGTTAAATCTATTGAATATGATCCAAATCGTTCAGCAAATATTTGTTTATTGGCTTATGCTGACGGAGAAAAAAGATATATTCTTGCTCCAAATGGAATCAAATTAGGGCAAGAGGTTATTTCAGGTGAACATGTTGATATTCTAGTTGGTAATGCATTACCTTTAGCTAATATTCCAGAAGGAACAACTGTTCATAATATTGAAATGCAACCAGGTGCAGGCGGTCAAATTGCTAGATCAGCTGGAACAAGCGCACAAATTTTAGGTAAAGATGAAAACGGCAGATACGTTATTTTACGTCTTAAATCAGGTGAAGTACGTCGTATTCTAGCTCGTTGTAGAGCAACTGTTGGTTCAGTTGGCAATGAAGAACACCTATTAGTAAATTTAGGTAAAGCTGGTAGAAATAGACATATGGGAGTTAGACCTACAGTTAGAGGTTCAGTAATGAATCCAGTTGATCACCCACATGGTGGTGGTGAAGGTAAACAACCTGTTGGACGCAAAGCCCCTCTTACACCATGAGGTAAAAAAGCTCTTGGCGTAAAAACAAGAAAAACAAAAAAAGCTTCAAACAAATTAATTATTAGAAGAAGAAAGGATACTAAATAATGGCTCGTAGTCTTAAAAAAGGTCCTTTTGCCGATTCGCATTTGCTTAAAAAAGTTGAAGCAATTGTTGAAGGTAAAGTAAAAAAAGCTCCAATTAAAACATGATCAAGAAGATCAACAATTTTCCCAGATTTTGTTGGTTTGACTTTTCAAGTTCATAATGGCCATAAATTTATTGATGTTTATGTAACTGACGATATGGTTGGTCATAAATTAGGTGAATTTTCACCAACTAGAACATTTTCAGGCCATGGCGCAGATAAGGGTAAAAAATAATTATGGCTCAACAAGCAAAAGCACATGTAAAAACACAAAGAATTAGTGCTAGAAAAGCAAGATTAGTCGCTGATTTATTTAGAGGCAAAGAAGTTAGAACTGCTCTTGGTATTTTGAACAATACAAACAAAAAAGCGTCGGAATTATTTATTAAATTAGTGAACTCAGCAGTAGCAAATGCTACAAACAATCATGGAATGGATGCTTCTAAATTATTTGTTAAAGAAGTTTTAGTTAATGAGGGTCCAACACTAAAGAGATTTCAACCTCGTTCGCAAGGAAGAGCTTATTCAATTTTCAAACGTACAAGTCATTTATCAATAACTTTAGAAGAAAAAAAATAGGAAAGTAAGGTATATTATGGGTCAAAAAGTTAATCCAAACGGTTTTAGATATGGTATTACTAAAAACCACAATACTACCTGATTTGCTGAAAAAGCAACTTATGGTAAATTATTAGTTCAAGATGCTAATATTTATAGATTCTTTGATAAATTAGTACGTAAGTATCAAATTGGACAAGTTGAAATTAAAAGAAATTCTTTAGGTAAAATTATCGTTTATTTACATACTGCAACACCAGCTAAATTATTAGGTGAAAATGGTAAAAACATTGAACTTTTAAATACCAATTTACACAAATTTTTAAAAGATAAAAAAGCAGATATTAATTTACAAGTTGTTTTACTAAAAGAACCAGCATTAAATGCTCGTTTAGCAGCTGAATTAATTGCTCAAAAATTAGAAAATCGTGAAAGTTTTAGAATTGCTCAAAAATTGATAATCAATGATGCTTTAAAAGCGGGAGCAAAAGGAATAAAAACTGCTGTTTCAGGTCGTTTAAATGGCGTTGATATGGCTAGAACTGAAGGATATTCACGTGGTGAAATGAAATTACACACTTTAAGACAAAATGTTGATTTTGCTAAAGCTATTGCTAGAACTACATATGGAGCAATAGGTGTTAAAGTATGGATTTCTAAAGGCGAAGTTAAGGAAGGAGAAAATAAATAATGCTCCAACCTAAAAGAACAAAATATCGTAAACCTTTCTTAGTTAATCCTTTAAAAAGAAAGGCGCATAAAGGTAATAAAGTATCATTTGGTGAATTTGGCCTACAAGCTACCACAGGTTCAATTATTACCGCAAGACAAATTGAGGCCGCTCGTATTGCGATTACTCGTCGTATGGGTCGTGAAGGTCAAGTTATTATTCGTATTTTCCCTCATTTTCAAAAAACATCAAAACCAATTGGTGTTCGTATGGGTTCTGGAAAGGGAAGCCCAGAATTTTGATATGCATCTGTAAAAGAAAACACAATGATGTTTGAAGTTTCAGGCGTTAAAGAAGAAATAGCAAGAGATGCTTTAAGATTAGGTGGACATAAATTGCCAGTTAAGTGGAGAATTGTAGCAAAAACTAATCAAAATGAAGGAGGTCAACAATAATGCTTTTTAAAGACTTAAAAGATAAAAAAATTGACGAACTTCAAAAATTATTAGTAGATTTAAGAGCAGAATTGTGAACTTTGAAATTCAAAAATAAAACAACTTCATTAGAACAAAGCCATAAAATTAAATTAGTTAGAAGAGATATTGCTAAGATTTTAACAGCAATTAAACAACTTGAACTCAAAGGAGCTAAATAATGAAAAGAATCGTTAAAACTCGTAAATCATTACAAGGTAAGGTTGTAGCTTCTAGAGGCGGTAAAACTATTTATGTTGAAGTTGAAACTTATAGAGCTCATAATCTTTATTCAAAACGTTTCAAAACAACAAAACGCTTCGCAGTACATGATGAATCAAATAAAGCTCAAGTTAATGATATTGTTACAATTATGGAAACTCGTCCATTATCAAAAACCAAACATTTTCGTTTAGTTGAAATTAAACAAAGAGAAAAAGAAAGTGAAAAATAAAAAATGCTTTTAGAACTTTCAAAATTAAATGTTGCAGATAATTCTGGAGCAAAAGAAGTTGGTTTAATTAGAGTTTTAGGTGGAAGTCGTAAAAAAACGGCTAATATTGGCGATGTTATTGTTTGTTCAGTTAAAAAAGCTATTCCAAATGGAATAGTTAAAGAAGGACAAGTTGTTAAAGCTGTTGTTGTAAGAAGTACTTATGGCATTAAAAGAACAAATGGTTCACATATTAAATTTGATGACAATGCAGTTGTTTTAATTAAAGAAGATGGTTCTTTAAGAGGAAGTCGTGTTTTTGGACCTGTTGCTCGTGAATTACGTGATAAAGGTTATCTAAAAATTATTTCGTTAGCACCAGAAGTGTTATAGGAGAAATATGAAATTTAAGAAAAATGATGAAGTTGTTATCATTGCAGGTTCACATAAAAACAAAGTTGGAAAAATCGAAAAAATAGATAACAAAAGAAACTTAGTTTGAATTAAAGACATCAATAAGGTAACTAAACATATAAAACCTCAACAAGGACAAGATGGTCAAATTAAACAAATAGAAGCTCCTATTCATGCGTCAAATATTTCAATTTTAGTTAAAAAAGCTACAAAAAATTCACCTGCTGTTTTTAGCAAAATAGGTTATGAAATTAAAGGTGATAAAAAAGTTAGAATTAGTCGTAGAACTAAGAAGGAATTATAGTTATGAGTAATTTGCAAAATTATTATAAAAATAACGTTGTCCCAGCATTAAAAGAGAAATTTCAATATAAATCAATAATGCAAGTACCTCGTTTAGAAAAAATCGTTCTTAACATGACTGCTGGCAAAGAAGTGACTAATTCTAAAGCAATTGAAGAAGTTATTAATGAATTGACTGTTATTTCTTCGCAAAAACCTTTCCAAACTAGAGCCAAAAAATCAAATGCTTCATGAAAATTACGTGAAGGCATGCCAATGGGCGGTAAAGTAACTTTAAGAAGAGAAAGAATGTGAGATTTTCTTGATAAATTAATTAATGTTGCCATGCCTCGTATTCGTGATTTTAAAGGTGCTAATCCTAGAGCTTTTGATTCAAGAGGAAATTATTCATTAGGAATTAAAGAAGAAATTATTTTCCCAGAAATTGAATTTGACAAAATTCGTCGTATTAAAGGTTTAGATGTGCAATTAATTACTTCCGCAAAAAGTGATAAAGAAGCTAAAGCGTTATTGGAATTAATTGGTGTTCCTTTTGCAAAAGGAGATAAATAATTATGGCTAAAAAATCATTAAAAGTTAAGGCGCAAAAACACCCTAAATTTTCAACCAGAGCTTATACTCGTTGTGAATTATGTGGCCGTCCTCATGCAGTTTTAAGAAAATACAAAATCTGCCGTATTTGCTTCCGCAATTTAGCTCACGAAGGCAAAATACCAGGCATGAAGAAAGCGAGTTGATAAGATGTTTATAACCGATCCTATTTCAGATATGATTGTGCGTATTAAAAACGCTAATCAACGTAAATTTAAAACTGTAAACATTCCTTTTTCACTCAAAAAAGCCAAAATTTTAGATATCTTAGTTAAGGAAGGATATATCACATCCTATAACGTTAAAGGCGAAGGGAAAAATAAAGAATTCGAAGTTAGTTTAAAATACAAAAATGGTCAAAAAGCAATTATTGATTTTAAAAGAATTTCAAAACCAGGTTTAAGAGTTTATGCATCAGTTGAAAAATTACCACATGTTTTATCAGGATATGGAATTGCTATTATTTCAACTTCAAAAGGTATAATGACCGATAAAGAAGCTAGAAAGGAAAATGTAGGTGGTGAAGTTATTGCCTATATTTGATAAGGTATTAAATTATGTCTCGTGTTGGCAATAGAATTTTAAATATTCCTGCAAATGTTAGTGTTGATTTAACTAAAGAGACTAATACATTAACAGTAAAAGGTAATTTAGGTCAATTAGTGCAAACTTTCAGTAAGTTAATTACCATTAAAATCGAAAATAATCAAATTTTTACTATTAGAGCAAATGAAGAAAAACACACCAAACAATTACATGGAACAACTAATGCCTTAATTTCTAATATGCTTATTGGAACTTCAAAAGGATTCAAAAAAGAATTGGTTATTAAAGGAGTTGGTTACAAAGCAACTCTAAAAGGTAATATTTTAGAAATTGCTGCTGGTTATAGTCATTTAGTTAATTTAGATATTCCTAGTGATGTTAAAGTAGAAGTACCTAAACCTACAGAAATTACTATTTCAGGCATTAATAAAGAAGCCGTGGGACAATTTGCTGCTATTGTTAGAAAAGTAAGAAAACCTAATCCTTATTCAGGTAAAGGTATTGCTTATCAAGATGAAATTATTCGTCGTAAAGAAGGAAAAACAGCCGCTAAATAAGGCTAGAAAGGGTTAATTATGGCGCAATTATCTCGTAACGAAGCGCGTAAAGTTAAACATTTACGCGAAAGACAACACATTTTCGGTACAGCCCAAAAACCTCGTCTTAATGTATTTAAATCACATCAAAATTTTTATGCACAATTGATTGATGATGTTAAAGGCATAACCTTAGTAGCTGTTTCAACTTATAAAAAAGGTGAATATCACGGTAATATTCAATCAGCCAAAGAATTAGGCAAATTAATGGCAGAAAAAATTAATCATTTAAAAATCAAAGAGTTAGTATTTGATCGTGGTGGATATATATATCATGGTCGTGTTAAAGCATTTGCTGAATCAGTTAGAGAGCACGCTAAAGGAGTTAAATTCTAATGGCAGAAAATAAAGATTTACAACCCAAAAAATCAGCTAGCGCAACAAAAGAAGTTGTGGCTAAAACTGATAAAAGACCAAGAGTTAAACTATCAAACGAAAATAATTCAAACATTGAAAAAACTGATAAAAAACCAAGACAAAATAAATCATTTCAACGCAATGAAAGAAATAATAGATTCGAAAAACCAGATAATGATTTTAGTGAAAAAGTAGTAAATATAGCTCGTGTTACTAAAGTTGTTAAAGGTGGAAGAAGATTCTCATTTTCAGCTTTTGTTGTAGTAGGTGATAAAAAAGGTCATGTTGGTTTTGGTCATGGAAAAGCAAACGAAGTTCCTGATGCAATTAAAAAAGCAATTAAGGATGCAAAAAATAACCTTATTACTGTGCCTATTTACAAACAAATTACAGTTCCACACATTATTGAATCTAAATTTTTAGCTTCAAAAGTTATGCTCAAACCCGCACCAAAAGGTAAAGGAATTGTTGCAAGTGGAGCAGTTAGAGCAGTTGTTGAATTAGCTGGATATACAGATATTTATACTAAAACATACGGTTCGCGTTCAAAAGCTAACATTGTTAGAGCAACTTTAAAAGCATTAAGTAATTTAAGAATGCCAGAACAAATTGCACTTGTTAGAGATAAAAAAGTTGAAGAATTGTAACATATTATTTTCAATAAACGCTAATAAGAGGTAAATTATGGAAATTAAATTAAACTCACTTAGTTATACTGAGGGTGCTCGTAAAGAAAAACATCGTGTTGGTAGAGGACATGCAGCAGGTAAAGGTAAACAAGCAGGTAAAGGTCAATCAGGGCAAAATAAACGTCATGGTCATAGATTAGGTTTTGAAGGAGGACAAACTCCTTGATTTAGAAGAATTGGTAAAAGAGGTTTTACAAATGTAAATCATATTTCTTATCAAATTGTTAATCTAGCTGATTTAGAAAGAGTATTTAAAAATGGTGATGAAGTAACTTTAGAAGCACTTTTTGCCGCTAATTTGCTTAAAAGATCATTACCAGTTAAATTATTAGGAAATGGTAAATTAACTAAAAAATTAATTATTACATTACATGATGCTTCGCAAAGCGCTATTAACGCAATTGAAGCAGCAGGCGGAAAATTCAATTATCTTTAATTTTAAAAAATACCGGATTATTCCAGTATTTTTTATTTAATAATTAAATAAAATTATTTTGCTATTAATTTATAAATAATAAAAAAGGAGAAGTAAATGAAGAAAAAAAAATTTTTAATTTTTATTCCCCTCTTATTTTTTCCTTTTATTTCTTCTTCATGTAATAGTGATTTGGAAAATAATAAATTAATTGAACTTATCGAAAAAATTTCTTTAACAAATGAGTTAACTAAAAACCAATTATTGCTTTATCTAAATAATTATTTAATTAACAACGACTATAAAAATGTTTTTTTAAAAATTGAAAATAATTCTTTAGTTATTAATAATAAAAATTATGCTCTTAGCAATAATTTAAAATTAAAAAATTATTCTAGCTCTACAGTAGAAAATAATTCATATATTATTAAAAAAAATAGTGATCAATCTACTGATTTGAACATACTTTTTAATTTTTTACCAAATAAAGACTTTAATCAGGAAGAGTATTTAAACAACTTATGAACTATTCATAATAGCAACAATTATAATTCTGCTTTATATAATTTGCCTAATTTACAGTATTTTTTATATTTAGCAGCTAATAATAATCCTTTAAAGATTGCTAATAAAAATAAATTAAATTCAATGAGAAATATTGCTTTTTTAAATAGTAATAAACAGAAAAATTACTTTCTTCTAACTTTAAATTTTTATTTAAACGAATATAGATTTGTTTATAAAAATAAAATTATCAAACAAATTTTGTTCAATGATTTAATTTTAGACAAGAACAATATTAAAGTTCAATTTTCTTTCCTTGATGAAGATAATAAAATCATAAAATTCCATGAATATTTTTATTTAACTAATTTTATCGATTATGCCAAGTTTTATCCTAACTTGATAGATAAAAAAAGTAAAAAAAATATTTCTTTAAATTTACTTGATAAAAATGTAAGTGTGACTAATTTCAGTGAAGAAGTTAATAATCCAACAATTAAATTTAAAGATAATTTATTTAACTTAGTAGATTTTGATTCATTAATGCATCCTAACAGTAAATACTTAGAATTTAACTTAAATGGCTTCAAATACTTAGTAGACAATTTCAAAGATTACATGTATATAACTGATGCTAATAATGATACTAATTACGAGATAGAAAATTTTGAAATCACTAATTTACTAAATGATAGTTATGCTATAGGTAAAATGCTTGTTAAAGATACAAAAACAAACAAATATTACAATTGATATTCAATTAATTTCACACCCCATCATCATCTATTTAATGGGTTTTATATCGAAAACGAATTAAATCTTTTAGACAAAAAAAATAAAAATAATTATTGATCATATTCTAATTTAGAAGTTATTAATGGAAATGTTAATTATCCTAAAGCAATTAATGCTGATTCATTTTTTGATGCTAATTTACTAACAATCATGAATTTTTTAATTGAAAAAAATGTTAATAATTTGCAACTTTGAAACAATAGAAATATGTACGATTTTAGTAATTTATATGTAATTAGTAATAAAAAAGAAATTGAAAAAAAACTCTCCTTAATTTTTTCGCAATTTGTGCTCCTTTATTTTATTAAGAAAAATGATTCTTTAATAAGAGAAGTTAAAGTTGAAATTGATCCAGAAAATGATTTTTATAACTATAAAAATGAATTAGGAACAATACCTTTTAAAGTAGATTTTATTGACTACAATAATAAAAGTATGTTAAGCGATAAAAATAGAAATAAAATTTTCATTTTAAAAGGATTTTCAGGAACAGATTTTTCTGACATTGAGAAAGCAAAAAATGAACGCAGAAAAAATGCCGATAATGAGTATTTAAATCAACCTATTTACGGCAAAACTTTGCCTTACATAAAATAAAATAAAAAATTATTTTTTGTTTTTATTTTTTTGTTATTATTATTAAGCTTGATTTCATTTTTCAAGTATATTGTTCTTTGAAAACTAGATATATAAACATGACAGTCAATTTTTTCGAGAGTTTGATCCTGGCTCAGGATGAACGCTGGCTGTGTGCCTAATACATGCATGTCGAGCGAAGTTTTTCGGAACTTAGCGGCGAATGGGTGAGTAACACGTACTCAACGTACCTTTTAGATTGGGATAGCAAGTGGAAACATTTGATAATACCGAATATGTATATTTTTCGCATGAAATTTATATGAAAGAAGCCTTTAAGCTTCGCTAAAAGAGCGGGGTGCGTAACATTAGCTAGTTGGTGAGGTAACGGCCCACCAAGGCAATGATGTTTAGCGGGGTTGAGAGACTGAACCGCCACACTGGGACTGAGATACGGCCCAGACTCCTACGGGAGGCAGCAGTAGGGAATATTCCACAATGGACGAAAGTCTGATGGAGCGACACAGCGTGCAGGATGAAAGCCTTATGGGTTGTAAACTGCTGTGGTAAGGGAAGAAAAAATAAATGAGGAAATGCATTTATCCTGACGGTACCTTATTAGAAAGCGACGGCTAACTATGTGCCAGCAGCCGCGGTAATACATAGGTCGCAAGCGTTATCCGGAATTATTGGGCGTAAAGCGTCTGTAGGTTGTTTGTTAAGTCTGGCGTTAAAACTTGGGGCTCAACCCCAAAGCGCGTTGGATACTGGCATACTAGAGTTACGTAGAGGTTAGCGGAATTCCTTGTGAAGCGGTGAAATGCGTAGATATAAGGAAGAACACCAACATGGCGAAGGCAGCTAACTGGGCGTATACTGACACTGAGAGACGAAAGCGTGGGGAGCAAACAGGATTAGATACCCTGGTAGTCCACGCCCTAAACGATGATCATTAGCTGATGGAAAATTCGTCGGCGCAGCTAACGCATTAAATGATCCGCCTGAGTAGTACGTTCGCAAGAATAAAACTTAAAGGAATTGACGGGGATCCGCACAAGCGGTGGAGCATGTGGTTTAATTTGAAGATACGCGAAGAACCTTACCCACTCTTGACATCTTCTGCAAAGCTATAGAGATATAGTCGAGGTTAACAGAATGACAGATGGTGCATGGTTGTCGTCAGCTCGTGTCGTGAGATGTTCGGTTAAGTCCTGCAACGAGCGCAACCCTTGTCCTTAGTTACTAGCATTAAGTTGAGCACTCTAAGGAGACTGCCCGAGTAATTGGGAGGAAGGTGGGGACGACGTCAAATCATCATGCCTCTTACGAGTGGGGCAACACACGTGCTACAATGGTCGGTACAAAGAGAAGCAAACTGGTGACAGGGAGCAAACCTCAAAAAACCGATCTCAGTTCGGATTGTAGTCTGCAACTCGACTACATGAAGTCGGAATCGCTAGTAATCGTAGATCAGCTACGCTACGGTGAATACGTTCTCGGGTCTTGTACACACCGCCCGTCAAACCATGGGAGCTGGTAATGCCCGAAGTCGGTTTAATTACAAACTGCCTAAGGCAGGACTGGTGACTGGGGTTAAGTCGTAACAAGGTATCCCTACGAGAACGTGGGGATGGATTACCTCCTTTCTACGGAGTACATTAGTTAATTTATTTAATCATTGGGACTAAAATTAACCTTTAAGCCTGTTATTTTAATATTGTCATGACTTGGTTTAAGGCTCTGAGTTATATATCTAGTTTTGAGAGAACATTCTCTCAATTGTTCTTTGAAAACTGAATAGTAAATTATTTTGATAATATTTACAACGACATCTAAACAAATAAATTTGTCAATTTGTTTTGATCATCGAGTAATCATTATTTATGATTTATTGAAATGTTTTAAAATACACATCATTAACCAAATAGGAACATACTTTTAAATAATAAAGAGTTTGTGGTGGATGCCTTGGGTCTGAAAGTCGATGAAGGACGTGATTACCTGCGATAAGCCTCGTTGAGCCGGATATATGCTATGAAACGGGGATTTCCGAATGGGGAAACCTAATTAGGGTAATGCCTAATTGCCATTTTTTGAATCCATAGAAAAATGAGTGAGACACCTTGCGAACTGAAACATCTTAGTAGCAAGAGGAAAAGAAAATAAATTTAATGATTTCTTTAGTAGCGGCGAGCGAAAGAGAAAGAGCCCAAACCATTTTAATGGGGTTGTAGGACGAACTATGTAGAGTTATAAAATTAAACGATAGCAGAAGCTTTTGGGAAGAAGCGACATAGAGGGTGATATCCCCGTATGCGAAATTGTTTAATCTCTTGGTCGTATCCTGAGTAGGGCGGGGCACGTGAAACCCTGTCTGAATCTGCCGGGACCACCCGGTAAGGCTAAATACTAATCAGACACCGATAGTGGAATAGTACCGTGAGGGAAAGGTGAAAAGAACCCCGAAAGGGGAGTGAAATAGATTCTGAAACCACTTACTTACAATTAGTCAGAGCCCGTTTATGGGTGATGGCGTACATCTTGCAGTATGGACCGGCGAGTTACTTTAACATGCGAGGTTAAGCAGCAAAAAGCGGAGCCGTAGAGAAATCGAGTCTTAATAGGGCGTTTTAGTATGTTGAAGTACACCCGAAACCAGGTGATCTATTCATGAGCAGGCTGAAGCTTGGGTAATACCGAGTGGAGGGCCGAACCGTAGTACGCTGAAAAGTGCCCGGATGACTTGTGAATAGCGGAGAAATTCCAATCGAACTTGGAGATAGCTGGTTCTCCTCGGAATAGCTTTAGGGCTAGCGTGTGATGTTAAATTTTGGTGGTAGAGCACTGAATATGGAATGGCGGCGCCTAGCTGTACTGACTATAATCAAACTCCGAATACCATTATGAATTATCATGCAGTCGGAACCGGGGTGCTAACGTCCCGGCTCGCGAGGGTAACAACCCAGATCGTCGGCTAAGGTCCCAAAATCATGTTAAGTGAGAAAGGTTGTGAGATTTCACAAACAACTAGGAAGTTGGCTTAGAAGCAGCCACCTTTTAAAGAGTGCGTAATAGCTCACTAGTCAAGAGATCTTGCGCCAATAATTTAACGGGACTAAAACATGATACCGAAGCCGCGGGTACATTTTGTACGTTAGAGGAGCGTTCTTAGGGCGGTGAAGCTAAACTGTAAGGATTAGTGGAGCGCTAAGAAGTGAGAATGCCGGTATGAGTAACGATTCGTAGTGAGAATCTACGACGCCTATTGGGGAAGGTTTCCTGGGCAAGGTTCGTCCACCCAGGGTTAGTCAGGACCTAAGGCGAGGCCGACAGGCGTAGTCGATGGACAACAGGCTAATATTCCTGTACTTTCTATAAATGTGATGGAGTGACGGAGAAGGATAACTTTACTGCTTATTGGATTAGCAGGGTAAGTATCAATTGGGGACTGTAGGCAAATCCGCAGGCCATAACCGAAAGATACGATGCATAGCACATTTGTGCGAATTAAGTGATTTCACGCTTCCAAGAAAAGCTTCTAAACTTAAGTTTATGGAAACCTGTACCAAGAACGGACACACGTCCCCTAGATGAGTATTCTAAGGCGAGCGAGAAAACTAGTGTTAAGGAACTCTGCAAAATGACCCCGTAAGTTCGCAAGAAGGGGAACCTATAGTAACATATAGGTCACAGTAAATTATGAGGGGCAACTGTTTATCAAAAACACAGCTCTCTGCTAAACCGCAAGGTGATGTATAGGGGGTGAAGCCTGCCCAGTGCCCGAAGGTTAAGTGGATGCGTTAGCATTTGCGAAGCGTTGAAATGAAGCCCGGGTGAACGGCGGCCGTAACTATAACGGTCCTAAGGTAGCGAAATTCCTTGTCGGCTAAATACTGACCTGCACGAAAGGCGCAATGATCTCTCAACTGTCTCAACACTAGACTCGGTGAAATTATGGTCCCAGTGAAAACGCTGGGTACCCGCATCAAGACGAAAAGACCCCATGGAGCTTTACTATAACTTTGTATTGAAACTTGGTCTAACATGTGTAGGATAGGTGGGAGATTATGATAGTAGAACGCCAGTTCTAAAGGAGTCAACCTTGAAATACCACCCTTGTTATATTGAGTTTCTAACTTGCTATCATAATCGGGTAGGAGGACAGTGCATGGTGGGTAGTTTGACTGGGGCGGTCGCCTCCTAAAGAGTAACGGAGGCGTTCAAAGGTACACTCAATACGGTCAGAAACCGTATGTAGAGCGCAAAGGTAGAAGTGTGCTTGACTGTGAGACTTACAAGTCGAGCAGGTGCGAAAGCAGGACTTAGTGATCCGGCTGTGCATTGTGGAATGGCAGTCGCTCAACGGATAAAAGTTACCCTGGGGATAACAGGCTTATCTTGCCCAAGAGATCACATCGACGGCAAGGTTTGGCACCTCGATGTCGGCTCATCGCATCCTGGAGCTGGAGTCGGTTCCAAGGGTTGGGCTGTTCGCCCATTAAAGCGGTACGCGAGCTGGGTTCAAAACGTCGTGAGACAGTTTGGTCCCTATCTGATGTGGGCGTTGGAATATTGATGAGAGCCGCTCTTAGTACGAGAGGACCGGAGTGGACGTACCACTGGTGTTCCTGTTGTTGCGCCAGCAGCATAGCAGGGTAGCTAAGTACGGAAAGGATAACCGCTGAAAGCATCTAAGTGGGAAGCCTCCTCAAAGATAAGTATTCCCTTGAGATTCCTTATAGACTATGAGGTTGATAGGATGGATGTGTAAGCGTAGTAATACGTTGAGCTGACCATTACTAATAAATCGAAAGGTTTAAAAGTTGTTATGTGTATTTAAAGCATTTCAATGAGTCATAAAAAGTATACTATTCAGTTTTCAAAGAACATGGCACTTAGGTGCTTTTTTATTTCTCTCTTGAGCAAATTAAAAAAGTTTTTCCACTTTTTTAATACTCACAGAAAAAGTATTTTTTAATATAATTAATGTGTATTTTTTAGGGGAATAAGGATGAAAAACTTTTGACAATCATTTTCTTATGGTTTTTCAAATTTATTTAGTAAACTCAATAATCGTTGAGTCGATTTTTGATCAAACAAAGACCTTCTAAAAAAAATTTTTTTTACTTTATTTCTTTTAACAATTTATATTTTAGCTACTACAATTCAAGCTCCCTTTGTTAGAATCAGAAATAGCAATTTGATTAACGAAGACGCTTTCCTCAATACTTTAAATTTAGTAGGCGGAGGGGGATTAAGAAATTTTTCTTTAGTAGCTTTAGGAATTAGTCCTTTTATTAATGCATCCTTAATCATGTCTCTTTTGCAAACTAGAGCAGTTCCAGTTCTTTATAAATTAAGTCAAAGCGGTCCACAAGGGAGAAGAAAAATAAATGTAATTACTAGAATTCTTACGTTGGTTATAGCTTATCCTCAAGCAGTTTTATTAACACAATCTCTAGGAGCAGGAAATAATCCTTTTATTCAATTCATTCCTTTAAATAATGATTCGAATTTACAAAATTTAACAGTTTATTTTTTATTACCAATTATATTGATTTCAGCTTCGCTATTTTCTCTTTTTTTAGCTGAAGAAATAACTAATAAAGGTATAGGTAATGGAACATCTTTAATTATTTTTGTAGGTATTTCATTTCAATTACCTGCACAATTTGGTGGAGCATTTAACTTTTTTATAGGTTCAGATGAAACTGCATCACGCTTAGTAGGTGTGATTAAATTTATGATTTATCTATTCGTTTATTTACTTGTTGTTTTTATTATTGCTTTTATTTACAATTCTGAACGTCACATTCCTATTCAACAAATAGGAGCAGGAAGAAGCAAAAATATTAATGAAATGGGGAAATTACCAATCAAACTTAATCCTGGTGGGATAATGCCTATCATTTTTGCCTCTTTGCTTATTTCCTTTCCGTTAATGATAGCAAGGATTTTACCAGAAGATAGTTTAGCTAAAATTTGAATGACTTACAATTTACAATTTACAAAACCATTAGGATTAACATTATTAGTAGTTATAACCTTTCTATTTAGTTTTCTAATTGGATTACAACAATCCAAAGTAGATAAAATAGCAGAAGACTTTGCAAAAAATTCCACTTTTATTCCTGGTCTTAAGCCTGGAGAACAAACAGAAGATTATTTGATAGGTGTTGTTATGCGTTTAGCAATTTTTAGTGGTTTTTATTTAGTGATAATGGCTGCTATGCAATATGTAATGATTATAGCTTTTGATTTGCCTCCAGTAATAAGTTTTGGCGGAACAGGATTGATGATTTTAGTAACTGTTTCTTTGGAAACAATTCAACAATTTCAAGCAAGACTTAAAAGCCAAATTCTTTCAAAACAAAAAACTTTATCAAAAATGAATGCTGAATTTTTAAAATCTAAAAAAAACACGGTTATTTCATTAGACGATTATGCTAAAAAATCACAAAAGAAAAAAGATAATAAGTCTAATAAAAACGGAGATGGATTATTATGATAAAAAATAGTTTACCAAATATAGTATTTATGGGACCTCCTGGAGTAGGAAAAGGAACTACTGCAACTTTTTTAGCACAAAAAACAGGCATGAAACATCTTTCTACTGGAAGTATTTTTAGAGAAGCAATAGCTAAAAAAACTAAATTAGGATTAGAACTAGCTAAATATGTAGAAAATGGACTATATGTTCCCGATGAAGTAACTAATCAAATAGTTAAAGAAAAATTAGAAGAATTAATGGAAAAAGGAGAAAGAGTAATTTTAGATGGCTATCCTAGAACTTTAGAACAAGTACATTTTCTTAATAATATTAGTAATTTTAGTTATGAAGTAATCGAATTAGTAGCTCCTAACGAATTAATTATGCAAAGATTAAATGGAAGAAGATTTTGTCCCAATTGTGGTAAAAATTTTAATATTTTCTCTATGCCTTCAAAGTTAAATGACAGATGTGATAATTGTCAGAATTTGTTAGAAATGCGTAAAGATGATAGCATCGAAAATATAAAAGTTAGACAAGAAGTCTATAAAAAATCAACAGCTCCTTTATTAGATTATTTTAGAGAAAATAATAACTTACAAATTTTTGACGCTTCTGGAAAACCAGAAAGTGTTGTGAAACAAATATTAGATTATTTAAAGTTATAAAGAACAAGAATTAACTTGCAAAAGTTAATTTACTTTATCTAATATTAATATATAATTCTTAGGCACATAATATGTTGATTATAAGGCTTAGGCTTTATTTTCTTTATTTTATATAGAGTGCGAGGAGACAACATGATTAGTATAAAAAGTGAAGAGGAAATTGCTAAAATTACTAAAAGTTGTCAAATTCTGGCAGAAGTCAAAAAGATTTTATGAGATTTCATAAGACCAGGCGTTTCATTAAAAGATCTTGATTCAATTGCTTTTAATGAAATAGTAAAAAGAAATGCGTTGCCTGCTTTTAAGGGCCTATATGGTTTCCCTGCTACAGCATGCATTTCAGTAAATGATGAATTGATTCACGGAATACCAAGTGCATATGTTCTTAAAGAAGGTGATTTAGTAAGTGTTGATTTAGGTTGTACCTATCAAGGATACAATAGTGATAGCGCTTTTACTAAAGGAGTAGGCAAAATCACTCAAATAGATGAATTGCTAATTAAATGCTCTAAAGAAGCTTTTGAAAAAGGACTAAAAGCTATTAAAAAGGGCGCTAGAATAGGCGATATAAGTAATGCAATTGGTAATGTTATAAAGAAATATAATTTCTATACCCCTAAAGAATATACTGGACACGGAATTGGCCTTAATGTGCACGAAGATCCTTATGTACCAAATGAAGGTAAAGCTCATAGTGGCCCATTATTAAGAGATGGCATGGTTATTTGTATTGAACCAATGGTTTTACAAAAAAATAATCAAGTCAAATTGAAAAAAGATGGGTGAACAGTCGTTAGTGCTAGCGGATTAAACTCTGCTCATTATGAACATACTGTATTAATTAAAAATGGCAAGGGTATAGTTTTAACGAAAGGAATTTAATGGCAAAAGATGCTATTAAAATGACCGCTAAAGTTAGACAAGCTTTTTCTACTGACGAATATGAAGTTGAATTAGAAAATGGCATGTTAATTAAAGCTCACATTTCAGGCAAAATTAGAGTTAATCACATTCGTATTTTGCCTGGCGATACTGTGGATGTAGAAATTAGTCCTTATAATCTTAATTTGGGCAGAATTACCTACAGACACAAATAAGGAGAATTATGAAAGTTAGAGCTAGCGTTAAAAGAATGTGCAAAGATTGCCGTATTATCAAACGCCAAGGGATTATTAGAGTAATTTGCTCACAACCTAAACACAAACAAAGACAAGGATAAAATATGGCTAGAATTTTAAATGTTGAAATTCCTAATCATAAACGTATTGTTATTTCTTTAACTTATATTTATGGTATTGGGAGAAGTAGAGCAGAAGAAATTTGCAAGGCTGCAAATGTAAGTGAAAATATTAGAACTAAAAATTTAACCGAAGAACAATTACAAAAATTACGTAGTGAAGCTGCTAAATATACTACTGAAGGCGACTTGCATAGAGAAGTTAGTCTTAACATTAAACGTTTAATGGAAATTAAATGTTATCGTGGTATTAGACATCGTAAAGGATTACCTGTTAGAGGACAAAGTACTCAAAAAAATGCTAGAACTCGTAAAGGTCCTAGAAAAACAGTAGCTGGTAAAAAAGGTAAATAGGATTAAGAGGAATTTATCATGGCAAGAAAAACTAAAAAGAAAAATATTACTAACGGAATTGCTCATATTCACTCAACTAATCAAAATACTATTGTTACTTTTACAGACGAATTTGGTAATGTAATTGCTTGAAGCTCTTCTGGCGCTATTGGTTATAAAGGTTCTAAGAAAAAAACTCCTTATGCAGCTTCTCTAGCAGCGCAAGCAGCAGCAGAAGCAGCTAAGGAACATGGCATTAAAAGCGTTAAAGTTAGACTTAAAGGTTTAGGAGCAGGAAAAGATTCTGCTCGTAAACAAATTGAAGTTGTAGGTATCACAGTAACTGAAATCAAAGATGTTACACCAATTCCACATAATGGAACTAGACCTCCAAAACGTATTCTAAAACGTGAAAAACAAAGATAATTAAGTCAATTAAGGAGATATTTATGGAAAAGATGCCTAAACTTGTTTATCAACAAGTACAAAATCTTAGTGAAAACATTAACGAAACAACTTTTTCTCTTAAACCATTAGAAAGAGGTTTTGGTAACACTTTAGGCGTTGCTTTAAGAAGAACTTTAATTTCAAGTATTACTGCACTTGCCTTAGTAGCAGTAAAAATTGAAGGAATCGACCATGAATTTGAAATTATTAATGGTGTTGAAGAAGATGTTGTAACGTTAATAATGAATTTACGTAAAGTAAAATTTCAATATAATCCAGATTTAGTTAGTGATGACGATATTATCAAAGTAACTCTTAAAACTGATGAATTAGGAGCAATTTATTCAAATCTTTTAGTAGTTGACAATTCAAACATTGAAATTTTGAACAAAAACCAATATATTGCCACTTTAAATAAAGGCCAACTACACTTAGAAATGTTTTTAAGAACAGGCAGAGGCTTTATTAGCAATGAAGAAAATAAAAAATACGTAAATAACAGTGAGTTTATTTCTAAAACAGAAAGCAAGATTAAAAAGGGAATTTTTATTGCTACTGATTCAGATTTTTCACCAGTTAAAAAAGTTAATTACGTAGTAAATGAATTAAATTCTTCAAGCAATAATTTCGAAGAAGAATTAGTTTTTACTCTCTTGACAAATGGAACTATTGATCCTAAATATGCTATTAAACAAGCTTGTGAAATTTTAGTTGGTACATTTAAATTAATTGGTGATGTAGATGAAATGAAACTTCAAATTTTTGCTGAGGAAAAAATTGTTGAAGTAGAAGAAAAAGATGATGATATCGATATAAGTAAATTAGGATTATCAGTGCGTTCATTTAACGCATTATGAAGAATTGGTATGCGTAAATTATCAGAAATTTGTAATATGACTTTAGAGGAATTAGAACAAACTAAAAATTTAGGTAGAAAATCAATTGACGAAATTATCAGTGTGGTTAAAGAACACGGACGTGAACTTAAAAAAGGAGAAGAATAATGGCTAATCCAACTCAAATTTATAGCCGTGATACTAAATGAAGAAAAAGCGTAATGCGTACTTTAACTAGCGAATTGTTAGTGCATGGGCGCTTAACTACAACTTTAACTCGTGCAAAGGAATTACGTCGTCATGCTGAAAAAATTATTACTAAAGCTAAAAATCCAACTTTAGCAAATCGTAGATTGGTAGCAGCTTATCTTCGCTCTACACTAGCAAATAATAAAGAATCACTTTTAAAATATTTGTTTAACGAAATTGCCCCAAAATATAAAGAAAGAAATGGCGGATATACAAGAATTTACAAAATTGTTTCTCGTAGGGGTGATAATTCTAAAATGGCAATTATCGAACTAGTTTAATTACATAATTTATGCTTTAATTAACAATAAAAAAAGTATGTCTCATACTTTTTTATTTTATTTTCCGAACCTAAAATGACATATATCACCATCTTGCATAATATAATTTTTACCTTCAATTCTTAATTTGCCAGCATTTTTTGCACCATTTTCGCCATCAAATTTTATGTAATCTTCGAAAGAAATAACTTCAGCTTTAATAAATTTTTTTTCAAAGTCACTATGAATAATGCCAGCACAACTAGGAGCTAGCATACCTTCTTTAAAAACTCAAGCTCTTATTTCTTTTTTTCCTGCGGTAAAATAAGTTTTAAGTTTTAAAAGATCAAATGCCTCTCTGGTTAGATAATCTAAGCCACTATGTTCAATTTGGTAACTTTTTAAAAATTCCTCTTCATCATTAGCATCCATTTGGCTTATTTCGAATTCTACTTGCACTGAAATAGGAATGATTTTATTTTGATTATTTATATAAGCAGCTAATTCTTTATAAAATTTATCATTTTCATAATTAGTAATTTGCTCAGCTGATAAATTAGCAACATAAATCATTGCCTTAGCAGTTAATAGTTGGTAACTTTTCAAATACTTTAATTCTTCTTCATTAAATTCATTAATTATTTTGTTAATGAAAATATTATTTTCTAAAGTATTTTTAATTCTATTAGCAAAATTAAACTCATTTAAAGCTTCTTTATCACCGCTTTTTGCTTTTTTGTTAATTCTATTGAGAACATTATTAATTGTTTCTAAATCAGCCAAAATAAGTTCTAAATTAATTATTTGTATATCATTAACGGGGTTAATTTCATTATTAACGTGCATAATATTTTTATCGTTAAAACATCTAACGACATGAATAATAGCATCTACTTGTCTGATATTAGCTAAAAATTTATTACCTAATCCCTCACCTTTTGAAGCCCCTTTAACTAAACCTGCTATATCAACGAAATCAAAAGTAGCAGGAATAATTTTTTCAGGATTAACAATTTCTGCTAGTTGATATAGTCTTTTGTCGTTTAAAGGAACACTGCTAATATTTGGTTCAATGGTGGTAAAAGCATAATTACTTGCTTCAACTTGATATTTAGTTAAAGCGCTAAAAAGAGTGCTTTTGCCTACATTTGGTAAGCCTACAATTCCTGCTTTAAGTGACATATTTCCCCCAATTACTATAAATAAAAAAGGCATAAAGCCTTTTGTATCTATAAGCCACGTTTTGTACCTTAGTAAAAGGCGTCAACAATTTATCTAACTTTATAAAAAAGTTCTCTTCATTAATTCATTTCTCTTTGAAGAGTTCCCCTACCTAAATTTGGGTTTCTAACTCATGGAGTTTACCCGTTTCACAACTCTCGTCTCTGTGGCACTAGTCGTCTAAGCCTGAATTTATTAGATTCAGCATGAACACTACAATCATCTCAGATTGTGTTAGCGTGGACTTTCCTCTACTTAAAATAAAGCAGCTGTTGACCGATACATTTAGTATTATAACAATTACTGAAAATATCTTATTAATAATTGTTCAAAAGCTATTTTTTCGTTTATTTTACCATTTTTAATATCTTCTTCTATAACAGCTAAATTTTTAAGCATATTTTTAATTTTGTAAATACCTAATTTAGAAATTAAATTTTGTATTTTTTTAGCACGATAATTATTTATTTTAAAATCACTACAGTAGGCTAACAAATTGTCATTAAGTTTTAAATAATTATGAATTTGATTACAAATTATCAAAGTTTGAGACAATTGACTAATTAAATTAATTATATATTCTCCTTGTTCTATTTTTTCTTTATATTTTTTTCAAATAAATTCCAAACTGTTAGTTTCTAGAGAATTAACAAAACCAAAAGGGTCATCTTTAATTATCGGAGCAATGATTTTATAGATCATATCGCTAGTTATTTTTTTATCATAACTTAATAATTTATCTAATTCACTTATTAAAAGCGTTGTATCATCTTCTAAAATGTTTACTAAAATTGAAGCATCTACAAAACTTAAATATCCTTCTTTTTCTTTTACATATTCAATTGCTAAATTAATTTTTTCTTTATTATTTAGTTTTTTAAATTCATATATATTTGACTTATCTAACTTTTTTATAGTATTTTCAGTAAAAAAATTAGAGAATATATTTTTGCTTTCACTTATTTCATTATTAACAAAAACAATGATGTTTTCGCCATTAAAATTAAGAGAATCAATCAATTGTTCGAGGATAAAAATTTCTTTTTTATCTATATTTTTTTTAGTAAAAAATTCAAAATTATGCATAATTAAAATTTTTTTTTCGTTAAATAGTGAATCTGTATAAATATTTTTAATAAAATCGTTGATTTTATCGATATTTTCATAGTAAAAATGCATGATTTTATGCTTAGGATAATTTTTACAAATTTGTTTAATTTTTTTATTTATTAAAAAATTTTCTTCTCCGTATAAAAAATACATATAGCCCCTATTTATAACTTTTTACAACTTTTCTCAATTTAATTATTCAATGATTCAATCCGCCCTTTGTAATAATTATTCCTTTTTCTGCTAAAGCTTCTACATATGCATTTAGAGAATCACCATAATTTTCTTTAATAAGTTTAAAAAAAATTAATTCTCTTTCGTTAAAATGATATTGCAACTTATTTTTTTCAATGAATTCAATATTTTGTAAATATTCATTATGTGCTTTTGCTATTTTTTCAATGTTTGAATAATCAATATTGTTCAATCTATTGTTGTTATTTTCATAGTCTCTTTGAATGATATTGTCTTCAAATTTAAAAAAAGAATCAATAGCTTCAATTGCTTTTAAGAAATCTGCTATTTTCTCTTGTTTTTTAATATATAAATAATATTTTTTTTGATAGTGATATTTGTTGAAACCAAAAGAATATGAATTAAGTTTTTCTTTTATATCATCAATAAAAATTTCGTTAGGAGAGCTTAACGATAAATGGTATGAAGTTTTAGTTAAGTTACTAATTGTTCCAGAAGCACAAAAAATACCGGCAAAAAAACTACTTAATTTTGTTATATTTTTTTGCAATACCGAGTTATAGGATTTAATTACTAAATTATTTGCTTCAACGATATATTCATATTTTAGCTGTTTAAGAAAAGCGATAATTTTTTCTTTGATGTAATTATCTTTAATTATTAACAAAATATTTTGATTAAGATCAAAATTAGCTTTTCCTACTATAAAACCGTTTAAAAAGTTTATTATTTGTTCATTATTTTTTTGTTTTTTGATAATTTCATATTTTATTTCTAAACTAAAATTCATACTTTCCTTTTTAATAGTTATATAAGTATTATAATGAGAATATATTTTTTATATTTTAAATTGAGAGATTTTAAAATATAAGTAGAAACGAATACATGAATAAAAAACTTAAAATTCTCTTTATAGGAGATATTTTTGGTGAACCTGGTATAAAAATAGTTGAAAAATATTTGCCTAATTTAATCAAAGAGAAAAAAATTGATTTTGTTATTGCTCAAGCAGAAAATGTTTCTGGAAGAAAAGGCTTTGCTAAAAAAGATTATTTGCGTCTTAAAAAAGCTGGAATAAATTACTTCACATTAGGTAATCATGTGTGAGCCAATGATGAAATTTTAACTTTTATTAATAATAATGATTTATCTCGTCCTGCTAATGTGGATAATTCATATCCAGGAAAAGGTAGTCAAATTGTCAAAATTAATAATAAAACTTTGAGAATAACAGCATTAATGGGAATTACTTTTAACAAGTTACTATTTCCTTGAAAAGAGGAAACAGCAAATAATTTTTTTGATTGCATAGACAATATTTTGAATTATCAAGAAAGAGCTGATTTTCATTTTATAGATTTTCATGCGGAAACAACTAGCGAAAAAAATGTTCTAGCACTCTATTTAGATGGTAAAATCGATGCTCTTGTAGGAACTCATACACATGTACAAACTAATGATGCAAGAATTTTGCCTAACAAAACATGTTTTATTAGTGATGTGGGAATGTGCGGCCCTATTAATTCTGCAATAGGGGCCAATTTTGAAGAAGTTTATTTAAAAATGCGTTATCAAAAAAATGTTAAATTTAAAGTTTCTTCTAACAAATCCCAATTTAATGGTGTTTTAATTAGTTTGAATAGTATTAATAAAGATAAAAATAGTATAAAAACAATAAATTTTCATGAATAAAAAAGTCAGCTACCTGACTTTTTAATTAGAAATTTGCATTAAGTTAATAATAACCATTGGTTCTTTATCATAGACTTTAAATATTTTTCTTCTAACAGATTGTCTTGCGCGATTTTGAAAATCTCTTAAACCATTAAATGTTTCTTTATCGATAAGTTTGACAATAACATTTTTGATTAATTCTTTAGCGTCAGTTTTACTTTTTTTATCAAAAATACCTATAAATTTAATTTGCATTTTACCACTTAATAATTTAGTTCTATTATTGTAATATGCCGCAATAATAATTACTCCATCTCTTCCTAAAGTTTCTCTTTCATTCAAAACTGCGGAAGAAATATCGCCCACTCCAAAACCATCAACAATAGTGTCTCCTATTTCCTTAACTTTTCCATTTAAAGAAAGTAATTTTCCATCAACGAAATGCACAATTTGCCCATTTTGTAATATTAAACAGCGATTTGCTTTTATTTTAAGTTCTTGATTTAAGTTTCTTTTAACATTAATTAAATAACGATATAAACCTTGTGCAGGAATAATATATTGAGGATTTAGATGCTTTACTAAATTAATAATGTCTTGTGCTGCTGGTCTATGTCTATAAAATTCTTCAGAAGTAACATCTGTGATTTTAGTAGTAATTTTTGCAATTTCGTCTAAAGTATATGCTTCTAATTTTTCTAAACCATTGACTGGAGGAGCAATCATAATTACATTATCACTTGCTTTAAGAGTTAAATAAATATCATTGTTTTCAATTATTCTTAAAAAACGAGAATAAAGTCTTTCAATTGCTCCTGTTATCAAAATAACGCTGTTATTAGTTTTATTTGCTAAACGATAGTCTATGATTTTAGGCAATTTTAATTGAGGATATTTTTTAACAATTAAATTCAATAACTGATTATAAGTTTTCCCATAAATAATTAATGGTCTATTTGTTTCTAAAGCCAAGTCTAAAATTTGTTGAATAGAAACCATTTCTTCATCATAAGCGCCAATAATAATTCTTTCATTATTTTTAGTTTTTAAAAAAGTTTGTCTAATAGTTTCCGGTAGTTTTATTTTATTAATAGCTCTACCCTTATAATTTGCTCTTCCAGAATCTACAATTAAAGCTAGAATTTTGCGTTTACTAAAATTTTGTTTTAAAATCTCAAAATTTAATTTGCCATAAATTCCTAAATCTCCTTCGACAAAATTAAACATGAACAAGATATCTCCATCAGGAGTAATAAAATTAAAACCAATATGCCCAGGCATTGAACCTGCCAATTCAATGGGCTGCACAAAAATTTCACCAATTTTTTTAATTGTTTTTAAAGCGTGTATTTTGTAGTTAGGATTATCTATTTTATATTTATTCAAACGATCTTTGATAGTTAAATTATTAAATTCTGATGAATAAATATGTAAAGAATCAATTTTCATTAACAATCAAGGAAGAGCACTAAAAGTTTCATTTTTTACATCAGAAACAAAAACGCCTTTAATTTTATGTTTATTGTTCACTAAATAATTAAAATTAGGAATTATATTATCAATGCCATTATTTGAATTTAAAGGAATTTTAGTTCCTGTATTGATGATATAAATTTCTTCGTTAAACTCTAGAACGTAGCAGTTTTTGCCATTTTCGTCAAGTCCTCCCAAAGCAAAAATATTGATATGATTTTTTCGCATGATGCTCCATAAATAAGACGATTAATGTGAGAAATAAAGATTAAAAAAGACTAATATTTATTATATCCTATTAAGATAAAAAAAGACTAAACTAGTCTTTTTTAGCGTATTTATTTACTTTTATTCTTTTATGAGTCTTTAATTTGAGAACTAAAGTGAATTCTCCTTTAATAGTTTCTTTTTCTAGTAATTTTTTAATTTCTTTAGGACTACCTGTGTAATGTTTTTCAAACATTTTTGTTAATTCTTTTGCCAAAAAAATTTGTGCTCTATCATTTCAAATTTTATCTATTTCATCTATAAAATAAAGCAATTTATGTGGAGCAACATAAAAAATATATGCATAATTTTCAACAAAGGATCTAATTTGTTTTTCCCTTTGCGAGCTTTTTTCCTTAGGAAAGCCCAAAAAAATAAATTCTGATGCAAACGCGCTTAGAACAAATGTACTTATAGCAGCATTAACTCCGGGAATTAGTTCAATTTCAATATTATTATTTCTAGCTTCTTTAATAATGTCAAAACCAGGATCGCTAATTAAAGGCATACCAGCATCACTTACTAACGCAAGATTAATATTTTCTGAATTAAGTTTATTTATAATACCTTTAGCAGAATTTTTTTCATTAAATTTGTTATAGACTAAAAGCTTTTTCTTTATGTTTCAATAATCCAAAAGTTTTTTAGTAACTCTAGTGTCTTCACAAGCGATTAAATCAACTTCTTTAAGAATTTCTATAGCTCGATAAGTAATATCTTTCATGTTGCCTATAGGAGTTCCCACAATGTAAATTTTAGACATTTCACATCTCCATTAATTTGATTAAAAAACTTTCTGCTTGTAAAAAAGGATTTAGATTTTTATTGTTAGATTTATTCAAAAAATCATTAATAAGTTCATAAATATTATTTATGTTGTTTATTTCTTTAATTTTTAAAATAACTTTTTTCAAATTTTCATTTGAAAATAAGGGTTTTTTCTCAAAAATCACTATTTTTAAGGCATATTTAATAATTTTTATAAGAAAAATAAAGATAGTAAAGGACTCTTTTTTTGTATATTTTTCTAAAAATAAATATATCTTAGTAAAAGATTTTTTTGTATTTTTAATAACATTATAGAATTCTTCTAAAATACTTTCTATTTCATTGTTTAAACAATAGATTATTTCTTCTTTATTTTGACTAATTTCGCTGTAAAATAAGGCTTTTTCATTATTTAAATTATTATTTTTTATTAAAAATTCAACTAATTCTTCATTTTCAATTTCTTCATTAATATTGATAATAAATGCTCTAGACCTAACAGTTGGTAAAACCTTATTGATGTTATTAGTTGTAAAAATAAATATAGTTTTATTATTTGGTTCTTCAATTGTTTTTAAAATACTATTCAAAGCTTGTAACGAAACATTTTCAATATTTTGAAAAATAATAATTTTTTTATCTTTACTAGTATTGATTGTTGCATTATTGAAAGTTTGAAGAATCATTTCTTTACTAATTTTATTTTCATCATAATAATCTAAATAAATTATATTTAAGGGAAGTTGTTCTTTTTCTAGTGATATTAACGAATGATTAGTAATTAAATTAATAATTTCTATAATATATTTATCAAAAATAATTTTTTTGTTACTTTTCAATAAGAAACAATGGTTTAAACGATTATTAGTAATGGAATTGTTAATAATTTTTTTAATATCATTTTTCATATTAGTCTATTTTGTAATGTTTTTTGAATAATTGGTGATTTATTATAATATTAAAGATTTCATTTACAACATAATCTATTTTTTTGTTTGAATCAATAACTATGAATCTTTTTGGTTCATTTTTTATTAATTCTTGATAACCATCATAAACTTTTTTATAAAAATTATCAGATTCAATGTCTAATCGATTAAGAGATTGGATATTACGACTTTTTTCTCTTCTTTCTTTACTTTTTTCCAAACTTAAATCTAGAAAAAAAGTTATGTCAGGCATTAGATTTTGTACTACTAAAGAAGTAAGATTTTTAACAAAATCAATTCCTAAGTTTCTAGCATAACCTTGATAGGCATAGAAACTATCAATGTATCGATCACAAAGAACTATTTTATTTTCTTTTAAAGCAGGAATTACAACTTTATCAAGGTGTATTCTTCTTGATGCTGAATAAAGCATAGCTTCAGTAATTGGCGAAATATCACTTTCTTTACTAAGAATTATTTCACGAATTTTTTCTGCTTCTTTAATTCCTTGTCCGCCTGGTTCTCTTGTGGTGATAATATTGATGTTTTTAAAAGTGTTTTTAAATTTTTCAGCAAGCAATTTTATTACTGTGGTTTTTCCACTTCCATCTAAACCTTCAAAAGTTATAAACATAATTTCTCCTATTTGCTATTTCTATTTTCTAATGATTGTTTTAAAGTAAAAGCGTCTAGGTAATCAATACTAGAATTCATTGGCATGCCTATAGCTGCTCTGGTGCATTTAATTTTGCTTTCTTTTAATTTTTCAAGTAAATAATTAGTGGTTAATTCTCCGTTTAATGAAGGACTAAGCATAATGATTATTTCTTCGAAATTATGTTTTCCTATATATTCAAAAAGTTCATTATATTCGTATTTATCGTCTAGTAAATCACTTTTTGGTTCTATTATGTAAGGTAATACGTAAAAATATCCTTGAAAAACATTAAAATTACTTAATCTGTTTGAAACGGCGACGTTTTCAACAATGATTAAACTATTGTTTTCTTTTTCTTCATTACAATTTGAGCAAAAATCATTTTCTCTAAGTAAATTACATTGAGGACAAAAATTAATTTTTTTCTTAAAATTGATTAATTTATCTATTAATTCATCAATATATTTTTCCTCTTGTGTTAATAAAAAATTAGACATTTTTTCCGCTTGTTTTTTACTAATGCCTGGAAAATAAGCTAATTTTTCATTGAGTTCTTCAATAGTTTTTATTTTCATAAATTAAAATCCTAAACCTGGAATGTTAGGAATTATTGCTTCATGTTCTTCATCAATATTTGTAAATAAATCGTTAATAGTTAAAGTAATTAAGTCTTCTAATGTTTCGGGATCATCAGGGTCTAATAAAACACTTTCTTTAATTTTGATAGAAACAATTTCTTTATTGCCCTTAGCTACAACTTCAACGCCTTGTTTTTCTAAAGAGAATTCTTTTTGCTGAAAAATTTCTTCGTTAGCTTCAAATTCTTTTTGCATTTTTTGCATTTTTCTTAACATCGCTTGATCCATAACTATTTTCCTTTCTTAGTTGCTGCTGCTTTTTTGAAAAACGATAATAATTTGTTATCTTTCTTTTTGAAATTATTTTCTATTGATAATTCTTTATATTTATTTTTTTCTTCAGTATTTAAAGTATTAAAATGATCAATAGCTTTTTTAATTTCTTCAATGTTTTCAATAAAATAAAACTTGATTTTATTGCCTAAATGAGATTCTATAATATCATTTTGTATTTCTTTGCTTTCTAAAACTTCATATAGATAGTTTAAAAAACCAATATGTGTATTTTTCTTATTAGTGAAAATTACAAAATTAGGTCCTACAATAGTTAATGAAATATCGATATCTTTAATTACTTTAATAAAATCACCATAACGATCTAAATTAGTAACAATGTCTTCTAAATTATTTTTTCAATTATTAAATTGTTCTTTGAATTGTATGAAAGCATCTTTAGAATAAGCTTTTGCAATTAAAGAAAGCAATAGTTCTTGATCTTTTAGATAATTATTGAAACTAGTTTTGTTAATATAATTTTTTAATTTTGGAAAACTATTGTCAATTCCAGTTTCCAAAAGAGGCATTTCGTATTCTGCGGATGAAATTAATCCTTGATTGTAATTGTCTTCAAAATTTAAAATATCGTTTTCTATATTTTTATTTTCTTCTGCTTGATTTTGCAAATCAATGCTAATTTCAAGAGTTTTTTGAATAATATCCTCTACCTTTTTAATAGATTTATTTTCTTCATCATACATTTTTTTTAATTCGTTTTCATCCATTTCTATCTCCTTAGTGATTTCTTTATGTCTAAGCAAAATTTCTTTAGTTTTTTGATCTAAATCTATTGTTTTATTAGTTTTTTCATTATTTATCTCTTTGCTATTATTTTTGTTTAACATTTTTACTAAATAGAATTCAATAAGTTGAAAACTATTTTCTTGGTAAAAAATTTCTTTATGCAACTTATATAAATGTTCTAACGAATTTATGGCAAATTCATAATTAAATTTAATTTCTTTGAAATCTTCGGCTTGTAAATATTCTAAAAGTTCAGTTTCATAAGTTTTTTGATAAATTATGAAATCTTTTAAAATGGTCATTGAGCTATTTATAAAAGTACTAGGATCATTAATGCTATTTTCAACATTTTTAAAAATTGCTAAAGCTTCTTTTAATTTAGAGAAATAAAGATTATTTAGGATTTGAATAATTTTATTATTTGATATTAAACCGAATAATTCTACAGTATCTTTAAAATTAATTTGACCATTACCATATGCTATAGCTTGTTCTAAAAATGAAAGCGCATCTCTCAAGCTCCCGTCTGCTAATCTAGCTATATAAGGTAGACTTTCTTGTTCATAAGAGATGTTTTCTTTTTCCAAAACATCTTTTAATCTTTCTATTATTGCTTGATTTTTGATTTTAACAAAATTATAACGTTGCGTTCTTGAAAGAATTGTTAAAGGTATTTTTTGTGGATCAGTTGTTGCAAAAATAAAAATTACGTGCGAAGGAGGTTCTTCTAAAGTTTTTAATAAGGCATTAAAAGCACTCTTAGTAAGCATGTGAACTTCATCAATTATATAAACTTTATAACGTCCGTAGGTAGGCAAAAATTCAATTTTTTCTTGTAAGATTCTAACTTCTTCAACACCATTATTTGAAGCTGCATCCATCTCAATAATGTTTAAATTATTGTTGGTATTTTTTAAGCACTCATCACAAATATCTCAAGGTTTTTCAGTGTGAATACAATTTACACTATTAGCAAAAATTTTAGCTATTGAGGTTTTTCCAACTCCCCTAGGACCACTAAAGAGATAAGCGTGTGAGATGGTATTGTTAGCAATAATATTTTTTAAGGTTCTAACTATATGTTCTTGATCTTTAACTTCATCAAATTTTTTTGGTCGATATTTTCTATACAAAGCTTTATAATTCATCGCATTCCTTCTGATTAATTAAATGATATTAAAATTTGCAGATATATAAATTTTATTTAAACAAAGGTAATTTTAAAGATAACTGACTTATGTATGGATATTACTTTTAGTTAAATTATTTTCTATAATATAACAAGACTAACTTTTTATTTTAAAAGGGAGAAATAATGCAAAAAACAATTTTAGTTGTCATTGACGGTTTAGGTTTAAGAGAAGAAAAACAGGGCAATGCTTTTAAAATAGCTAATACCCCAACTTTTGATAACTTATTTAAAAATTATCCTAATTCAATAATAGAAGCAAGTGGTGAAAATGTTGGCTTGCCTAAAAATCAAATGGGGAATTCAGAAGTAGGTCACTTAAATATAGGCGCGGGAAGAATTGTTTATACAGGGTTATCTTTGATAAATCAAGCTATTAAAACTGGCAATTTCGACAAAAATAAAGTTATTTTAGAAACTTTAAAGAATGTGAAAGAAAATGGTTCAACATTACATATAATGGGACTTTTAAGTCCTGGAGGAGTTCATTCTGATGAATCTCATTTATTTGAATTAATAAAAATGGCAAAAATAAATGAATTAGAAAATGTTTCTATACATGTTTTTGGTGACGGAAGAGATGTAGCTCCTAAATCAATTATCAAATCAATGGAAAAATTAGTTTCAATATGTGATGAATTAGGATATAAAATAGCTTCAATTGGTGGAAGATTTTATGCAATGGATCGTGACAAAATGTTTGATAGAGTTGAAAAACATTATTTGGCATTGTTAGGAGAAAGCGATAAAGTCTTTACTAATCCTATTGATTATATCAACGAACAATATGCAGAAAATATTACTGATGAGTTTTTGATTCCAGCAGTTAATGCTAATGCAAATTTTATAAAGGATAATGATTCAATTATTTTCTTTAATTTTAGACCTGATAGAGCAAGACAAATAACTCATATGTTTATTGGTTCAAATCTTTATGATTACGAAACAAGTAAAAAAGTTAAAATCAACAATTTTGTTTCAATGATGAAATATGAAGGTTTAAAAACTAAAATTGCTTTCGAGGAAATGAAAGTAATTAATCCAATTGGTAAAGTTGTTGAGAGCAAGAATTTGAAACAATTAAGATTAGCAGAAACTCAAAAATATGCTCATGTTACTTATTTTATGGATGGCGGCAAAGACGTCGAATATCAAAATTCAAAAAGAATAATGGTTCCTTCATTAAAAGTCAATAGTTATGCTGATTATCCTAACATGTCAGCTAAAGAAATCACAGATGAATTGATTGCTAATGCAAAAAATTTTGATTTAACAATTATGAATTATGCCAATCCTGATATGGTTGGCCATACTGGTAATTTAAAAGCAACAATTCAAGCAGTTGAATTTTTAGATAGTCAAATTGCTAGATTAGTAGATTTTTCTGCAAAAAATAACATTACTGTTTTTATTACTGCTGACCATGGAAATGCTGAAATTACAGAAGATGCTAACGGCAATCCAGCTACAAAACATACAAATAGTCCGGTTATGCTTATTTCTACTGATAAAAATATTAAATTACGTAATGGCATTTTAGCAAATATTGCTCCTACAATTTTAGATTATATGAATATTGAAAAACCTGTTGAAATGACACATGAAAGCCTTATTTATAAATAAATATGGAAAATTTAATTATTAAAAGTATTGTCATAGCGCCACGAAGTTCTTTAGTAAATGAACAAATAATTACGAAATTAAAAAATGAACATAAATTTGATCTTTATATTTTAGAAAATGACACTAATTTAGAACTAGAAGAAATAGTAAGTAAACTTAAAGAAGAAAAGATTGATTTAAATTATGTCATGCTTATGGGTAATGATAATTTTAAAGAAAAAACAGTAAAAAAATTTACCTATTCATATAAAGCAGCAAATTTAAAAAAAGAAGTTTTGCCATATTATAATTTCTATTCATCTCGCTACGAACAAGAGGCTTTAGAAGAAGCAATAGTAGATTATCTATATCGAATAAAACATATTTTATTTACTAATCAAACAAAAATTAAGTTAGATAAACAAAAAATAAAAGGCAATTATTAACGAAGCTTTGCTTCGTTTTTTAATTAAAAATTAACATTTAATATAAAATAATAGCACTATGAATTTATTCAATATTAAGTCAACTGAAATGCGTATTGCTGAAAAAACTTTGAAAAAAATTAATCACTATGAACCACTAATTTCTAAATTAAATGACTCAGAATTAAAAGCTAAAACCGATCAATTTAAAGCAAGAATAGCTAATGGAGAAGCACTTGATTTAATTAGAGCTGAAGCCTTTGCTGTTGCTAGAGAAGCAACAAAAAGAGTTCTAGGCAAAAGACCTTACGATGTACAAATGATTGGCGGTGTTTTGCTTGATTTAAGTAGTGTTGCAGAAATGAAAACGGGTGAAGGAAAAACTATTACTTCTATTGCGCCTGTTTATTTGAATGCTTTAGTAGGAAAAGGGGCAATTGTTTCCACAGTTAATGAATATTTGAGTGAACGTGATGCTTTGGAAATGGGACAAGTATTTAATTTTTTAGGTCTTAGTGTTGGCATAAATAAAGCACAAATGAATGTCAATTTAAAAAGAGAAGCCTACGCTTGCGATATTACTTATTCAGTGCATTCAGAATTAGGTTTTGACTATTTAAGAGATAATATGGTTAATTCTATAGAACAAAAAGTACAAAGAGGTTTACATTTTTGTCTTATAGACGAAGCAGATTCTATTTTAATAGACGAAGCAAAAACTCCTTTAATTATTTCTGGCGGAGATACTGAAGATAATTATCTTTATTATTCAGCGGATCAATATGTGAGAACTTTGGGTCCAGAAGATTATGAAATAGATGAAGAATCCAAAGCAATTTCTTTGACTTATAGCGGCATAAATAAGGCAAATAATTTTTTTACAATTGATAATTTATATGATATTGAAAATTCAGAAATCGTTCATAGAATACAAAATGCATTAAGAGCCCATAAAGTTATGAAAAATAATGTTGAATACATTGTAAGAGATGGCAAGATTGAATTAGTTGATGCTTTTACAGGACGGATTATGGAAGGAAGAGCATATTCTGAAGGTTTGCAGCAAGCTTTACAAGCAAAAGAAATGGTACAAATTGAACCAGAAACTAAAACTTTAGCAACTATTACTTACCAAAATTTTTTTAGAATGTTTAATAAGCTTTGTGGAATGACAGGAACTGCTAAAACTGAAGAGCAAGAATTTATTGATATTTATAATATGCGTGTTAATCCAGTTCCCACTAATAAACCCGTTATAAGAAAAGATTTACCTGATTCAATTTATGGTAATTATGAAGCAAAATGAATAGCTGTTTCGAATAAAGTAGAAAAACTTTATAAAAAAGGACAACCTGTTTTAATAGGTACAGCTCAAATTGAAGATTCAGAAATCTTGCACCATTTCTTGAATAAAAGAAATATTCCTCATACTGTTTTAAACGCAAAACAAAACGCTTCTGAAGCAGAAATTATTTCTGCTGCTGGGCAAGTAGGCGCTGTTACAATAGCTACAAATATGGCAGGAAGAGGAACTGATATTAAACCTTCTAAAGAAGCTTTAGAGTTAGGTGGCCTTTATGTTATAGGTACTGATAGAGCAGAAAGTAGAAGAATTGATAACCAACTAAGAGGAAGATCAGGAAGACAAGGAGATCCTGGTGTTTCTAAGTTTTATGTTTCTTTAGATGACCAATTAATGCAAAGATTTTCCAACTATGAAGAATTTAAAAAATCTTATGAAAAACAAGGCAATAAAGAAATAACTAACAAAAATTTACAATTTGGCTTTAAACATGCTCAAAAGAAAATTGAAGGCTTTAATTATGATAGTAGAAAAAGTGTTTTGCACTATGATGATGTAATTAGACAACAAAGAGACCTTTTTTATGCTCAAAGAGATTTAATTTTAATTAGCGATAATGTTTCTTTTATTTTGAGAAAAATGATTAAAAATATAGCGAAAAATGTTGTTAAATATCAATCATTAAAACTAAAAAGTGGTCATATTGATAGTCAGAAACTAGTTGATTTTATAAATGAAAATTTTTCTAATAGAGGCGAAGATAAGAATAATTTATTAATAGAAAAAGTTAGAAAAATACATGACAATGATTTAGTTGAATATTTATCAAATCATTTAACTAAAAATTTCAATGAATGAGAAGAAAATGCCATGGCAAATAGTGATCAAGATACTGTTTTGGAAGTAGAAAAGAGCAATTTATTATCAATAGTTGATAAATATTGACAAAATCATATTGACGCTATGGATAAATTAAGATCAAATATTAATCTTGTTCAATATTCGCAAAAAAATCCTTACCAAATGTATACAGAAGAAGGAACAAAAACGTTTTATCAAATGCTTAATAATATTGCCTTTGATACGATTAAAACAATTATGGCTGATTCACTTGGAAGAAAGTCTAATATTACCAAAGAAATGCGTGAAGATCCTCTGTTTGAACAACTTAGAAGTCTTTTAATTCTAAATGATTTTAATACTATTGAAGAACAAGAAAAATATTTAATTGATACATATAATAATTTAAAGAATGTAAATTTTGATAAGGTTCTTGATAAAGAAAATAAAGAAAAAAGTTAGAATTAACAATTTATATTATCCTAATTGAAAGGACAAATAATGAAAATTTTTGAAGAGTTGCTTTCGAAAGAAGATAATAAGTTTTTTATTAGAAAAAAATTATATGAAGTAACTATTTGAGATAAAACTTTTAGCGATTTAGCAAAAGAAAAGCAGCTCAAAAATAAGCAAAAATATAAATATTTATATGCTTCAGAAATTGAAAAAATTAAAGAAGAAAATGGCGATATAAAAATTCTAACTACTTATGTATCGAATTATTTTGTTTCTTCAAAAAAGTGAAAAGGTGAATTTTATGACGAAGAAATAATTGCTATTCCTGGGGGAGGCAAATTAACAATTCAATATCATAAAGGTAAATTCATAACAAGCGATAATAGAATTTGCAAATCATTTGATACAAAGATTTTAAATACTAAATATTTGTATTATTTTTTTCATTTCATTAAAGAAAAAATATCTAATTTTTATCGTGGAAGCGCTATCAAACATCCCTATATGCCTGGAATATTAAATTTAGAGATAATAATTCCTCCTTTATCCCTTCAGGAAAAAATTGTTGAAATTTTAGATAAATTTAGTAGTTTTTCTATTAGTATTCAAAAAGAATTAAGAGACGAATTAAACGCTAGAAATAAGCAATATAAATATTATCTTGATAATATTTTTGATACTTTTAATTTATATAAATCAAATATAAAATCTAACAAAGTTTTCGAAGTAAAACTAGCCGATATTTGTAAATTTATAAGAGGAAAACGAATAACTAAAAAAGAACTTACTAAAGAAGGCTATCCAGTAGTAAGCGGAGGAGCAAAATATTTAGGTTATTATAGTAATTTTAACCGTGAAAAGGAACAAATAACAATAGCAGAATATGGTACAGCCGGTTTAATTCAGTGACAAGAAAAGGATTTTTGAGCCAATGATAATTGTCTTACCTTAGAATTTGATGAAAAAGTTTTAATTAAAAAGTTTTTGTATTATTTTTTAAAAGTAAAACAAGAAAAAATATTTGAAAGTAATATTAATTCTTTTCCTCAAAAATTAAATATAGATTTTATAAGCAATTTATTACTAAAAATTCCTTCTTTAGAAAAGCAGAACAAAATAGTTGATGTTTTAGATAATTTTGAAAGCATTTGTTCTAGTCTTAATATCAGTTTACCTACTGAAGAAAATAAAAGAAAAGAACAGTGTGAATATTATAAAAATGAAATATTTAAATATCTTGAAGTTGGCATTCTACAACATAAAGACGCAGAGAGAGAGAGAGAGAGAGAGAGAGCACGGATTAGTCAAATTATTGCAACACATTTTTGGCGCTATAACCTTAGAATTAGGAACTTTTAGTAATTTTTATAATGGTTTTAATTTTAGAAGTAAACACTTATTAAATAATAAATTGGAAATAGGTAGTATTATTAAAATAAAAGATATTTACAATGACGGAAGTATAAATTTTTCTTTGAGTAATAAATTTAATTTAAAAAATTACAAGACTAATTTAGAAAAATTTAAAGTGAATAAAAATAATATTTTAATTTCCGCAGTAGGTTCGCTTGGTAAAATAGGTTTTGTTAACAGAGAAGAAAAAAATTGTTTTATAAACCAAGGAATAGTAAAAATAGAAGTTTTAGAAAATTTAGCTATGCCTGAATTTATTTATTTTTATTTAACTTCTATAATTAACGATTGATTAAAAATTAAAGAATTGAAGTCAACTTTATCATACATAAATACCGAAGATATTTCAAAAATTAAATTACTAATACCTCCTTTAGCGTTTCAAAATAAAATTATTAGCTATTTAAATAGTTTTAGAAAAATTTGTTCTGATTTTAATATTGTTTTACCTGTCGAAGAAAATAAAAGAAAAACACAATACGAACATTATAAAAATAAGATATTTAATTATCTTGAAACTTATTAAATTTTTAAAAAAGTAGAAAATAAACATTTTCTACTTGAATTAATGAATGAAATTATTGTGCTTTTCTACGATCGTCTAAACTTCTATAACCAACAACTTTTTTCCCTTTGTAAAAACCACAGTTATAACAAATCAAATGTTGTTGTATCATGTTTGAGCAATTGCTGCATGCAATTAAATTTTGTACTGGCAAAGCATGATGGGTACGTCTTTTATGTTTACGTTGCTTAGAAGTTTTACGTTTTGGAACGATAGCCATTCTACGTCCTCCTTTTAATATTTCACGCGTAATATATTAATATTTGAATTATAGAGAAAAAAAGATTTTTAGCAATTAAAAAAACAAATTCTTATTTTAGCAAAAATTCAAGAATTTGTTTTTTTACCAATAAAACTATTTTATGCATTAATTAGAAACATTGTTATTACTATTTGCTTCATTAGAAGAAGTGTTATTTTCTTGTAAATGTTGGTTAATTTGATTTTTAAGTGTAAGAATTTGCGATAGATAATTCATACTATTTTCAAAAGCATTTACTTTATCATTTTCTTTTAAACTTAAATTTAACAAGGTAGTAATATCTCTCATTTGTGCTAGAATTTCTTGTATTTTAGTATCTTTGCTTTTAATGTATTCTAAAGTTAGCGAATTATAGATTTTATTTCCCTCTCTAATTAAAATGATGTAATTTTGATCAATAAAGTTGTCATATTCTTTAGTGCTTTCATTAATTAATTCTTCCGCTTTTGTTTTTGCATTTTCGTATTCATTCGGATTAACAAATTGATATTTAGATATTTCGACGATTCACTTATATGCTTTAATTTTTAAATCAAATATTTTTTTTGTTAATTCTGCATTGAATTTAGATGCAAGATTACTAATTTTGATTATATTTGTACTTATTTTACTTTTTGCATCATTTATATATTGAAAATGTTCCGAAGTTTTATTGTTGGTGTCTGTGAAAGTTTTATTAAAAGCCACTAAATCATCGCTATATGTTTTTTTAATAGTATCTAGTTGTTCTTTAGGTGTTTTATCGTCAAAATTCATAAATTTTTTCTTAAATTCACTAAAAGAAGTTTCTAAAATTTTAGGTCCATCATATACTAAGTTAAAAACTGTTCTGAATCAATTATCTAAAGCCCCAGTTTGAAAATCGTAAAGAGTTTTTAATTCGTCTGATAATTCTGGATTAGTTGTTGCTAAGAATTCTTCTCTAAATTTATTAATATTATTTACCGCATCAATATAAGCTGCAAAATAAGCCGTTTGATCTGTAAATTCTTCTTTATTAGTTTGATAGTCTGAAAAAATTTTATCTACACTAGCAACTGATGAAGAAAGAGTTTTAAATTTTTCATTATTTGCATTTTCAGTTTTATAACTTTCTCATTTAGTTTTTAATTCTTCCATTTCTTTAGAAAAAATTTCTTCAACTTTTAAACTAGTGGCAATAAGATTACTTAAATTATTATATTGAGTAACTAAAAAACTGTAATTATTGTAAAAATTATCAGCTGTAAGATTTTCATTTTTATCTATCAAATGGAAGTTTTGATCAATAAGATCTCAAATACTTTTATTAATTTTTAAATTTTTATCAATTTTGGCATAAAGAGCTGTATATTGTTGTTTTAAATTACTATAGAGAAGTCAATCACTTGGATCTATTGAATTTTCTTTTATTGTTATTATTTTGCTATTTTCTAAAGATACAGTTTTATCCTTTTGATCGACTAAAACATAATTGCTTGGAACTAATTTTAAAACATCAATATTTGAAGCATTGTTTTTTTCAAATTCTTTTTGAACAATAACATCGCCATTAACATCTTTAAGAATAAGTTCTGGATTTGCAGTATAAACTAATTTTTTTAATTCACTTACTTTTTCATCATATGAATTGCTATTGTTATTGCATGCAACAGCAGCAAAGAGAGGAAGTGAAGCTAAAGGTAAAAAAGAGAGAGAAAGTAATTTTCTTTTTATCATAATGTTCCTTAATTAATTAAATAAGATAAAAGTTATTATATTATTTTTAAAATTTATTAAAGCAAAATAAAAAGGCTCGAAACCTTTTTATTTTTTAATATCTACTAAAATACCTAAATTATGGAATGTTTCGTTTCCTTGACCTCATATTAAATCTGGCAAATTAGGAAAGTCAATAAAAGGATTACGCATTCCTTGTCCTTTTGCTACTCTTTCACTTTCAGTAGTTTCGTAATATGAAGCAATACCATTATTTCTTTTAATTTCAAATAATTCTACCGGATCATTTTTAGCTCATTGTTGATATGTTGAAAGGAAATTATCTGTAAAGTAAGGATAACTATCTTTAAATACAACAGCTCCTGGAATTTGACCATTGTTAGCTTTTTGCAAAGCATTATGATGTGTCACTTGGAAGTAGAAATACATTCTAGCTACATTTCCTTTGAAAGCATCAACAGGTTCAGCATAATCATTGTTAACTTTAGTACCATTTTCTGATGTTCAAGTAGCATTTTCTACTATATAATGAGGTAAATTACCTCTTTTATTATTAACCAATTTATCTGTAGGTAAAATAAAGTGAGGATCTGCTCTAGTAATTGGCTCTCTCTTAAATCATGATTGAGGAATTAAATGTTCACGATTAAAAATATAACCTTCGTCATTAGAATTTTTACCAGCTACTGGTTGTCCATTACCTAGACCATTTGCTTTTCCTTCATAGTTATGTATAGTGAAATTATATGGATCAGTTCCGGTAGGATTTTCACTATAAATATCTAAAATTGTCCCATCATTTTCATATTCCTTATCCAAATCTACTTGTGAAAAAATATCATATAAATCGCCATAAGTTTTTATTTGTGATTTTTTCGAATTTTGCAAATTAACAAGAGCTTGTCAAAGATCATCGCCCCTTTTGCCTTCTAAAGAAGCGTAATAGTTATTACTTTTGTCATAAAGATATTTTCCTGAAGAAGAAATTTCAGAAGATGAACTTTCATCGTTTTTCTCTACAACAGGTGTTGAACTATTTTCAGAATTTTCGCTTTCAGTATTATTATCAGTTATTTCACCATTCAAATTATTAGATGAAGTATCACTTGTTGTAGTTTTTTCATTTACTATTTCTTTATCACTAGTATTATTGTCTTTTGTTTCATTTTCTTTTTGTTTTTCACTATTTTGTTGTTCATTACATGAAGCAGCAAGAGTTGTAATTAATGAAAGACTTGTTAGAGATGAAAGAAAAAATAAGCTTTTAAACAATTTATTTCTCATAGTTTAATTATATTAAATTGCCCACAAAATAGGGAAAAAAGAAAAATAAAGAATTCAAGAATTCTTAATCAGGAAAGCCAGTTGTATAAAGATATTTGTAATACCCATTTAATTTCATTAATTCTTCATGACTGCCTTGTTCAATAATTTTGCCTTCGTCAATTACTAAAATTTTATCTGCATTAACTACTGTGCTTAGTCTATGTGCAATTACTAAAGATGAACAATTATTAATCAAATAGTCCATCATTTTTTTAATTTTTATTTCAGTAATTGTATCTATATCGCTCGTTGCTTCATCGAGAATAATTATTGGAGTTGCATTAATTAAAGCTCTAATTATTGAAATTAATTGTTTTTGCCCTTGACTTATATTTTTTGCATTGGATTCTAAAATTGTATCTAAGCCATTAGGCAAATCATTAATAAATTCATCACCAATAACGTCACTTATAATTTTTTTAAGTTCTATATCATCAATATCTTTATTAAATAAGGTTAAATTATCTCTTAGAGATGCATTAAAAATATAAACATCTTGCATTATTGTATTAATATATTTTCTTCAAGAATTTTCATTTATATCCGCACTATTTTGATTATCAATTGTTATTGTCCCGCTTGAAGGTAGGTAAAATTTTGACAATAATTTAGCAATAGTAGTTTTACCTGAGCCAGTTTTACCAACTAAAGCAATAGTTTGTCCCTTTTCAATTTTGAAATTAATATTGTGAAGAACTTGCTTGTTAGAATTAGCAGGATAATAAAAATTAACGTTATTAAATTCAATTATTCCTTCTTTATAGTCTAATTCTTTCAAATATTTATCTTTATTTTCTTCTAAATTTAAGATTTTATTAACTCTAGTTATTCCACCCAAACCCAGTTGAATATTGTTAGTTATTTCTAAAATTTGGGAAATATTATCACCTAAATTCATTATGTATATTGAAAAAGTAATTAATAAACCAGTTGTTAAAGGTTTGATACCAATGTTTATATTATTAAAAATTAAAACAACACCTACTGAAATAATAACTAGTAAATTAATAAATTTAGCAAAGTTTAAAAAAGGAAAAGTAAAAGAAATATTACGTGCGGATTTATAATCAGGTTCTATTAAAGCTCTATTAAATTTTTCAAATCTTTGAATAATTTCTTCTTCCTGATTATGTAATCTAATTAGAGGAATAGCATTAATGATTTCTTCTAAAAAGGCATTAAAATCGGCTAAAGAATTTTGTTGCTTAATAAAATATTTTTGATTATTTTTAATAAATAAATACAAAATATAAGTTGATAAAGGGATTGAAACTATCGCAATTGAAGCCAAAATAGGAGCATAAAGAAACATAATAATAAAAATTATGAAAAACTGAAAAATCATTATGAGAAAGTTAGATAACATATCTATTAAAGATTGCAAAATATTGTTTACGTCATTAGTTAGTGTTGACATTAAATTACCTATTTTTTGATTATCAAAATAACTAATAGGCATGGATTGAATTTTTTCATATAACTCTATTCTTAATTTAAAGATTAATTCAACAACTGCACGATTATTTTTTCTTCTTTGTACAATAGTTAAAAATTTAAAAATAACATAGCAAAGGGCTAATAAAGAAACATAAAGAATAAATTTTTTATATTCAAAATTATTACTATCAAAAGTCAAATTATTAAAAAAGCTATCTACGATGTAACCAATTAAAAACGAAGCTAATATTGAACTAAGAGGAATTAATGCGCCAATTATTATGAGAATTAACCAATTCAAGAAATTAAAGTTTAATCTCTTAAGAAATTTTAATAATTCTTTTAATTTTAACTTTTCTTCATTTTTCGAAAGTTGCATAAAAGCTAATCTAGGCATTTATTCTCCTTTATATTGACTATTGAATAATTCTTGATAATATTTATTATTTTTGAGTAAGTTTTCATGCGTATCAAAACCTACTAATTCACCTTTATCTAAAACAATAATTTTATTAGCATTTTTAATAGCACTAATTCTTTGAGAAATAATCAATATAGTTTTATCTTGGTATTTATTTAATATTTTATTTCTGACTATAAAATCAGTTTCATTATCTAATGCACTCGTAGCATCATCAATAATCAAAATTTTAAAATTTTTGTTAATCGCTTGGGCAATAGAAAGTCTTTGTCTTTGTCCGCCAGATAAATTTTTACCCTCTTGATTAAGCTTGTATTCCAATTCGTTTTCTAGTTTATAAATGAATTGCGAATTAGAAATATCAATTGATTGATCTATTTCATTTCTATTTATTTTATTGTTAGCAAAAGTAATATTTTCTTTAATTGATCCAGATAATAGTTTTTGTTTTTGGAAAATTCATGAAATATTTTGATAGTAATTTTTTGTATTTATTTTATTTATATCTTTATTATCTATTAGAATTTTGCCTTGTTTATTTTCTAAAGCATATTGTTTGGCAATTAATTTTGCAAGAGTACTTTTGCCTGAACCAGTTTTACCAATAATGCCAATTAATTCACCTTCATTAATTTTAAAAGAGATATTTTTAAGAACTTCAATATTTTCTTCGTTTTTTATATCTTCCTTTTTTATAGGTTTTTTTGAATAATTAAAACTAACATTTTTAAATTCAATAGAAGCTTTGTCGAAATTATTATATTCATAATTTAATTCTTCATTATTTTGCATATTTAAAATAGCAAAATATCTCTTTACAACGCTTTGAGATCTAAATAAACGATTGAAAGTAAATAATGTAAAGAAAATTGAATTAGTAACCATTGTTAAATAGGAAGAAAATTGGTGAATATCTCCAACTAATTTATTGTTTTCTCCTAAGTCATTATTTTTGACTAATATTCCTATAATTACGAATAAAATGACATTTCCCAAAATACTTATTAAATCTAAAAGAGGTCATGCTGTAGCCGAATAAATATTTACACCTAATGCAGTTTTTCTAGAATTATTCGAAACATTTTTATAATTATCTAATCTAACTTTTTCTAAATTGTAAGATTTTATAACACTGATTCCTTTTAAATCATCACTTGCTACATTATTTAAATTATCAATTGAAATATTTTCTTTCGAATAAAGAGGGATTAATTTTCTTAAAGCAAAAAAAGCTCCAATCATTATTAAAGGAGCAACAATAATTATACTTATAGATAAATTTAAATTAGTTGTTAAAGAAAAACATAATCCTCAAATAATATAAGAAGGCGAAATCAACAAATTTCTTATTAATGTAGTAATTCCTTGTTTAATTTTTAACATGTCATTAGTAAAACGAGTTAATATTGTTCCTTCGTTTAAACTATCTAAATTGACTTGTTTAAGGTGTATTAGATGAAAAAATAATTTTTTTCTCAATTCGTAAATTCCATTTATTGCCACTTTTCAAGCTAATATAGATGCAAAATAGGAAATAATCATCAAAAACAAAGCAAAAATTATTGTTAAAACAACAACAATTTGTAATGCTTCCAAATTATTTTTTGGAAAAATATCTCAAAATAAGACTTTTATTGTATAAACATTTTCATTTGTTGCTAACGAAATAATTTGTTTTGTTATAGATGGAATAATTGTTGCAATAAAAGGTTGAAGAAGAGAAAGAACTAAAGAAATAAAAGCAAAAAACTTTAATTTTGTAGATAGCAATTTAAAAATTTTTAGCATAATTTTCCTCCGTTTTATTATAAATTACTTTAGTTAAGTCAAAAGTATTTAATATATAATTAAAGTTAATAATTGAGGAGTAATATGGCTTTATTAGATGAAAAAGATCCAAAAAAGGCAGAAAAATTAATCAATGATCGTAGAAACGAATTATTGAGACTTTTTAATGAAAATAAACATGAATTATCTCATCCTGCTTTGATAAAAGAAGAGGAAGAAATTAATAATAGTTGTGATAGTCCTAATTGTTTATTAAAAAATCAAGTAATCGATAAAGCAACCTATAAAAAAACACTTTTGATTAAATGACTAACTATTGCTGCTTTTATTTTGTTAATGGCTGCTTTAATATTAATTGCCTATTTTGTAGGGATAAGTGGTTAAAATGCAACAAGAAATTCTTATATTATTAAGTGTTATTTTAGCAATTGTTACTTTGTCTTTTCTCTTCGTCATTGCGCCTTGAGCATATAATAAATTTAGACAAATGTTTAAAAAGAATCAATATGATAAACTTGGTCAAAGTAGTCAACTAAGATTGATTAATCAACTTAGAGAAACTGTAGAATATTTATCTAAAAATAAAATTGGTGCTTTAATAACTATTGAAAATAATGATAATATTGATAGTTTAAGAACAGATGGCGTAATATTAAACGCTAATATTAGTTCGAGCTTATTAATTGCCATTTTCAATAAAAATAGCCCTCTTCATGATGGTGCAGTTATTATTCGAGATAATAAAATTTATTATGCTTCGGCTTTTTATAAAATTACTAAAAAATCAATAGAAAATCAATTTGGAGCTAGACATAGAGCTGCGATGGGAATAAGTGAAATGTGTGATGCTACTACTATTGTCGTTAGTGAAGAAACAGGAGAAGTTAAATTTGTTAAAAATGGTAATTTTTATAATGTTGAAATAAGTCAATTCCAAGAACAATTAATTAAGCATTTAAAGGATTAAAATGAACGAAAATATTGAATATTCTACTATTGATGAACTTATTGAAAGTATTGTTAAAAGTAAAGATAAAAAATTAGCCAACCAACTAGTTGATGAATATCCTATTGCATTAATAGCCGAAGCTTTAGAAGAAATTGATTTGGAAAATATAAAAATTGTTTTGAAAACAATTAATGGTGAAAATGCTGCAGAAATTTTTTCTTATTTAAGTGAAGATAAACAAAAACAATTAGCTGAAACTTTTAACGACAAGTGAGAAATGAATTTATTACAAAACTTACAAAGCGATGAATTAGCTGATGTTTTAGATGAATTACCTGAAAATGTAAGTTCAAAAATTCTAGCTTATACTCCAAGTGATAGACGCGAGGATTTACACAAATTAATGCGTTATAGCGATGATCAAGTAGGAAGCATTATGAGCATTGACATTTCTGCAATAAATAATCAATACACTTGTGAGCAAGCATTAAATAAAATTAGAAGAGATTATCAAAAGAAAAATGCTGAATTAGTCCATTATTATTTTGTAATTGACGAAATGGAAAAATTATTAGGTGTTTTAACTTTAGAAGAAATTGTTTTTGCTAATCCCAATACTAAAATTGATTCATTATACTCTCCAGTAGCATCAATAACAGCAGATGATAAAAAGGAATATGCTTCACAAATTTTTAGTGAACATGATATGTCGGTTTTACCAATAGTTAATGATGATAAGAGATTAATTGGAATGATTACAAGTGATGACGTAATTGATGTAATTAATGATGAAGCTACCATGGATATTTTTGCTGATGCAGGAATAAGTTCAAAAGATTCTAAGGAATTAGATTATTTAAAAACGCCTTGATATAAATTAGTTAAAAATAGAATTTTTTGATTATTAATTACTTTAATTTTTTCTACCATCATACAAATTTTTATTAATTTATTTGTTGTAAAAATAAGTGATGGTTTAGAAGTTATTTTAGCTTCTTTATTACCAGCTATTGTTTTAATAGCTTCTGCTTCATCAAGACAAACTTTTGTGACTATTAAGCGTAATTTAGCTTTACAAGAAATTGATGAAAAAGATTATAAAAAAGTCCTTTTAAAAGAATTGGTAACTGCTTCAATTATTGGTTTAATTATTGCCTTTTTAAATATTTTGAGACTTTATATTTATTATGGAGCCACAGGTGATTTAGCCTCGAAACATTATAAATACTCTCATATAATTATTTGAGCTAGTTCAATAACATTATTTTTAACGATAATAATTTCTTCTTTAATAGGTGTTTTAATACCTTACATATCAACCAAGCACAAAAAGGATATAGGCTTTATAAGCACTATTTTATTAGCTAATATTGCCTCTTTAGTGGCAACACTTTTAATGATAGGATTAACTTCATTATTTAGCATTTAAAAAAGCAACAAATAATAGTTGCTTTTTTAAATTTATAAAAAATAAGAATAGTTTCTTATTTTTAAAATTATTTAATGTTTGGAGCAAAAAATACATTATTAATAATTTCATTTAAAACATACATGTATTTTTCTTCATCGCTCTTGCTACTAATATTTCCTTCTTCTTTTGATGGAACTTTAACACCTTTATAGCCGAACGCATCTAGAAAAGTTTCTTTGATGTTTTTCTTTTCTTGATCATTAAACATTCACAACGACATAACAGGAATATTATTATTTAATTTTGAATTTGAAGAAGCATAGTCATAGGCAAAAGTAATTTGACTCAAATCTATATGTGCTATACTAAAAATTCTAGCAACATTTGCAACATATTCTTTAACTTTATCTTTATCTACCGCTGAATTAGTGCTATAAATCATCAATCTAAATAAATCTGTAGATTCATTAGTTAAACTAAATAATCTAAGTTGTTCAATAACTTTACTAATTCTTTCTACTCTTTCTTTTGTTGTGTTGCCTGTTCATGGATTAATACCAAAAATAATTTCTGGTTCTGCTCCAATTACAGTATTTAAGTTAGACGAATTAATCAATTTATTATTATAGGTAATATTTTTTTCACTAGTTAAAGAACTGAAAAAATCATTAAAGCCTTTTCTAATATCATCATCAGCAATAATGTTAGAGAGGGCATTTCCTCCCGGAGCATATTCACTTATTCCTTTAGCTTGTCCAAAAGTTACAACATTTAAAAGCGAATTATTAGCTTTAACTACGGCATTATTGTAATTAATAGTAGCGCTCAAGTTAGTAGTTAAGGCAATAGGAATAATTGCATTCACTACTCCTATAGTTGCTCCTAACGAACGACTTAAAACAGATTTATGATTACGGTTAAAAATACCTAAAGTTAATATTTTTGTCAATTTAAAAATAATGAATAAAATCAGTGAAAGAACTGAATAAAGAATAAAAAATATTACTAAAATTAATACACCTGCTATTAATGGTTTAATGATATCAATTTGTTTATTAATCGTTTCTATTTGGAGATTGAAAAGTCTCTCGAGTCAACTGGTACTATTAGCTTGAATAGCGCCTAAAATAGGCAAGGCAATTAAAGAAGCTAGTAATGTACTAATAATTATTAAGGCTAAATTAAAGAGCGATTTAATAAAACCCTTTTTATATCCGATAAAAACCGAAATAGCTAATACAATAATTATCCAAATTAGAGGAATAAATCAGTAATTAGGATTATTGCTAAAATTTCAATATTTATTGATAATATCTAAATTCATTTTCCTCCTGATAAACAATTTAAAGCAAATACGTATTAAAATTTTATTTTAAAAATAAATTTTCCATACCATTTATTATTTTATTTTCTGAAGTAACAAAAAAATTAAAAATCGCTTTCAAAAGCGATTTTTATCTATTTTTTAAGATTGTCTCATTTTCAATATCTTACTTCATCCATGTCAATACCATGTTCTCTAATGTATTTGTTGTGAGTTTCAATTTTATCTTGCATTTCTTCAACAAATTTTCTAGCATTTTCTTTTCCTAATACTGCATTAGCAGCTGTTTGAGCAATATGAAATCTATCCATTTCACTCATTAAACGAATATCAAATGAAGTTGTAATATCACCATGTTCTCTATATCCATGAATATGCAAATTATGGTTATTTCTAGTAAAGAAAATATCTCTAATTAATCCTTCATAACCATGAAATGCGAATACAATTGGTCTATCCTTTGTAAAAATTGCGTCAAATTCAAAATCTGCCAATCCTCTAGGATCAATTTCTTTGCTACGAAGTCTTAATAAATCTACTACATTAACAAATCTAATTTTCATTTCAGGGAATTTATCGTTTAAGTAAGAAATAGCTGCTAATGATTCAAGAGTAGGTTCTGTACCAGCTGCAGCAACTACCAAATCTGGTTCTTCGTCAAGAGTACATGTTGATGCCCATGGAACAACTTTAAGACCATTGTTGATTAAAATTTGTGCTTCTCTTGGTGAAAATCATTGTTCCCTAGGTTGTTTTGATGCAACAATTAGATTGATTACATCTCTTTCTGAAAATGCTTTGTCTAAAACTGCTAATAGCGAGTTAGAATCAGCAGGTAAGTATTCACGAATTAGTTCAGGTCTTTTATCTGCAAGATGACCTAAAATACCAGGATCTTGGTGCGTATAACCATTATGATCTTGTTGAAAAGCTGTTGAAGTAGCAATAATATTTAATGATGGATAGTCATTTCTTCAACTTACATTTTGAGCTTTATGTACTCATTTCATATGTTGTGTAAGCATTGAATCAACTACTCTTAGAAATGATTCATAAGAAGCAAACATACCATGACGTCCAGTTAGAACATATCCTTCTAAAAATCCTTCTGCTTGGTGTTCTGATAATTGCGAATCAATTACTCTTCCAACAGGTCCAATTGCCTCATCTAATTCAACATCAACTCTTTCAAGTCATTGTCTATTTGTGTGTTTAAGAACATCGAACATTCTATTTGATTTAGTTTCATCAGGACCAAAAATTCTAAAGTTAGTAGGATTAAGTTTCATAACTTCAGCAAATCAAGTTCCGGCAATTACCATATCTTGATTTTTTATTTCACCTGGTTTTTCAAATTGAAGAGCAATGTCTTCTCATTTAGGCAATTTTAAAACCTTAGGATTAATTCCACCATTAGCTATAGGATTCATTGCCATTCTCTTGTTGCCTTTAGGAGCTAAATCAGCATATTCTTTTTTAAATGAACCATCTCTATTAAATAATTCTTGTGGCTTATAAGATTGTAATCATTTTACCAAATCAGCTTTTTTACCTGTATTTTCAGCAGAAACAGCAATAGGAACTTGGTGTGCTCTAAAACTTCCTTCAATTACATGACCATCAATTTGATGAGGAGCTGTTCAACCTTTAGGAGTTCTAATTACTAAAGCAGGTCAAATTGGTCTTTTTGCTACATTAGCTGATTCTTGACGAGCTTTAGCTTGAATTTTTTTAATTTTTGTAATAGCTAAGTCAAAAGCTTTTGCCATTAATTTGTGAATTCCTTCTGGATCAAAAACATTTGCTTCCACAAAGATAGCTTCCCAACCAAAACCGGCTAATAAAGATTTAATTTCTTTGTCTGTTTTACGACTTAAGATGGTAGGGTTTGAAATTTTTCCACCATTGATATGAATGATAGGTAAAACGGCTCCATCATTAACAGGATTGATGAATGAAGATGAATATCATCCAGCCATTAATGGTCCTGTTTCTGCTTCACCATCTCCAATAACTGTTGCAGCAATAACATTAGGATTATCTAAAATAGCACCTGTTGCATGTGATAAAGCATATCCCAATTCTCCACCTTCGTGAATAGAACCAGGAGTTTCAGGAGCAGCATGCGAAGCTGTTCCGCCAGGGAAAGAAAAGCGTTTAAATAATTTAGTCATACCAGCTAAATCTTTAGTAATTTCAGGGAATAATTCAGTATATGAACCATCAAGATATGAATTAGAAATCATAACTTGTCCACCGTGACCAGGGCCTTCAATATAGAACATATTCAAGTCATATTTGTTTATAACACGATTTAAGTGGGCATAGATAAGATTTTGTCCAGGAATTGTGCCTCAGTGACCAATTGGGTAAATTTTAATGTCACTATCTTCCAAAGGAGCTTGTAAAAGGGGATTATTTTTTAAATACATTTGGCCAAGCGATAAATAGTTTGCCGCTCTTCATCACGCATGTATTTTACTTAGGTACTTGCTTGAGTTGTAGTCTTTTTGACTCATAAATTCCTTTCTAATTAAAAAATAGTATGGACATAGATATTAGGCCTATTTTTTTATTTAAATTATATATTAATATGCTTCAATACACCTTTAGCTTTAAGAAAATAATATTTGACGTATTTCACTATAAAATAGGCTAATTAATAAAATTTTTTATTTTATTTTTTACTTTCTTCAAAGTTTTTAATTATTTTTATGGCTTCGGCAGTGACTGTTAAATCATCTTTATTATTGCAATTTATAATTTCGTAAGCAATACCATATCTTTTTGCTAAGTTTATGAATAAATCTTTATATAAAGAATGCAACTCTTTAAAATACTCTTTATTTATTTCATAATTATCTATTTCGCTTTTTCTGCCTCTTTGCAAGATCCTCTCTTCAAAAGTTTCATAACTTATGTCAAGAAAAATGGCTAAATCAGGATTTTCTTTTTCGTCTATAATTTCGTGAAACATTTTATCGAAAGCTTCTAAATATTTTTTTCTTTTTTTGCTTAAAGTTACAACAGCGAAAATATAGTGCTCTAAATTAAATCGATCTAAAAAAATATAATCTTTTTCACTGGTAAAACCAAGATTTTCAAATTCTTTCATTCCTTTTTGAAAATTACTAGAAAGACTTTCTAAAATGTAAGCTTGAAAACCTATATCGATATTTTTTTTCTTTTCATAAAGTCATTTTAAAAAAGTGTTAAAAACATCATTATCTTCTTCAAATTCTTCTAAAAGAAGAGAATTTTTCATTATTCAATGTAAATTTTTAGACAAAGTGCTTTTGCCCGCTCCAATCATTCCACTTATTGCTATAACCATCTTATTCCTTATAACGTTTTTTATTGGTAAAATCGAAATTATCAATAATATTTTTTACTTTTATAAAAACTTCTTCTTCACTTAGATCGTTAGTATCAACAATTACATAATCCAAGTTATATTTTTCAGCTTGTTTCATAAACAATGGTTTATATAAATCGTAAAGTTCTTTAAAATATTCTTTATTTAGTTCTCAATTTTTAGTTTCTACTTCTCTACCTCTTTGAAATAATCTCTTCTTAAACGTTTCAAAACTCATATCTAAATATATTGCTAAATCAGGGGTTTCATCTTCGGTTATTAAAGTAGAAAATAGTGCATCATAACCTTTTAGATATTTTTCTCCTTTTGGTCTTAAATTAACATTTGCAAAAATATAATGTTCTATGCTAAATCTATCTAGAAACAAGTGAGTTTGTGAAAATTTAAAACCTTGATTCTTAAAATCATTAATGCAATCGAATAGTAATGAAGTGTGATTTTCAACAACATATGATTGAAAGCCAATTGTTAAATTTTCCTTTTTTTCATAGAGCCATTTTAAAAAGGTGTTAAACACTTCATTATTTTCTTCAAATTCTGCTAGCATTCTTGCGTTTGGATAACTTTTAACTAATTTTTCCGTTACAGTACTTTTTCCACTGCTTATCATTCCACTTATTCCTATTATCATGTTTGTCTCCTTAAATTTGTTAAAAAAATAAGGTATAAACCCTATTTATTCAATATTTAATAGTTTAATTGAATATTTTTTTGGTACATCAACTTCAACAATTTCGCCAATTGAAATTTCCATAATAGCTTGCGCTAGCGGAGAAACATCTGAGATTTTGTTTTCAAAAGGATTGCTGTCATGGCTACCCATGATTGAAACAGTATATTCTTTGTTGTCATTTAGATTTAAATATGTAACTTTAGCACCAATTCCAGCTGTTTTTTTATTTTTTTTACTATCGCTTTCGTAAACTTGAGCTTTTTCTAAAATTTCTTCAAGCTCAAGAATTCTTCCCTCAATTTGTGCTTGTTTATCTCTCGCGGCATCATATTCTGCATTTTCCGAAAGGTCTCCTTGAGCACGTGCTTCTTTCAATTCTGCTTGCACAGCTGGTCTTTGAACCAAAATTAAATTGTCATATTCCGCTTTATACTTGTCATATGTTTCTTGCGTTAGCAAGATTTTTTCTTTCTCATCAACTGTCATTTTGCCTCACTTTTTATCAAAATTTTACATTAAATTAATCATTAAATTTTCAAAAATTACTTTTTTACAATGTAAAGAAATTTATTTTTTACATGGCTAATTTCATAAGTTATACCATTTATTTTTAATTCTATCGTTAAAGCTTTTATATCGTTTTTATTTTGACCATTTTGAATTATTACAAGCATTCCGTTAGGTTCTAATTTTAAAAAATATTTTTTATAAATATTAAAGTTTGAATCAGCAGAATTAATAGCAAAAATCAAATTATAGTTTTTATCTATTTGTCTTATAAAATTAGGTTTTTTAGGAAAAAAATCAGGATAATTTAAAACCGCTTCATTTCATTTTTCAACATTAAATTTATCCTTTAATATGTCAAAATTTCCCCATCCTAAAAATAAGAGAGTTGCAATTTCGTATTCAATATTTTGTCCAATAATTAAAGTATTTTCTGCTTTATTCAAGTAAGTAGTATTTATTAGATCTTCCAAGTCAAAATCGTCAATTTTGTTTTTAAAAAATTTTTTCAATTCTAAAGGAGCCTTAGCTAAATTTTCTCCTCTTAATTCAAGAATTGTTTCATGAGCTTTTTTAGTTTGTTCATCAAGAATTTGTTTTCTGATTTTTTTGCTTTTTAGAAACATTATTAAATAAACCAAAGCGCCAATACTTACTACCACAAAAATAGAAATAATTAAACCGATTTTAACAGAACTATTTTCTGTTTTATTTCCATTCATATTAGTAGTAACTAATTCTGCAAATTGTTTTATATTGTTCATTTAATTTCCTTGCCACCATAATCAAGAAAATCTTGAAGAATGATTTTTGCTGATAATGAGTCTTTAATATTTTTACGTTTTTTGGCTGATAATTTAGCATCTTTTAATATTTTTGTAGCTTTAATGGTTGAGCCATATTCTTCTACAAAATAAATTTTTTGTTCAAAATTAGAGCATAATAATTTTGAAAAATTTTCTACCATTAATGTTCTTTCACTTTTGTTGCCATTACTTCTTAGAGGATATCCTAAAATGAAAGCGTCAATTGAATATTCATTAATTAAAATTTTCAATTCTTGAATAACTTTTTTAAAATCATTTTCTTCAAAATGAATTGTCTTTAAGGAAGAACTAATAATATTGTTACTATCACTTATTGCTAAACCACAAGTTTTAGTTCCTAAATCTAAAGCTATTTTTCTCATTAAATAATCTCTTTAATTACTTCTTCAATATTTTCAATTGAATTGATTTTACCCATTGCTAAAATTGGCGATCCACCTCCGCGGCCATTTAGCTTTTTAGCAATTTTTTGAAATAAAGCATTTGCATTTTCATTTTTAGTTGCTATTGCAAGAAGAATTTCATTTTCATATTTATTTCCTAAAATGATGTAACTATTAGGATATTTTTCTCTAAGAGAAGAAGCAATAACTTTTATTTGTGGCGAATTTATTTCTAAATTAATATATATATTTTTATCATTAATCTTTTCGAATTTAGTATTTTCATAGTCGAATTCGAAATTAGAATTTTCCTTATTAACTTTTTTAAAATCTTCTCTAATTTTGTTAATGCTTTCTGTAAGTTTTAAATATTTCTGATAGTTATTTAAATTTTTCAATTCTAATTCAAAATCATATTTGCTATCTAAGTTTTTAATTTTATTTAAGATGTTATTAAATTCTTCGGCAAGTGAAATATTTTTTTCTGCATAATATCTATCAACTAATTTATTAGATGTAACTACTCTAATTCTAAAAATTCCAGCTTGTTTTCTTTCTACTTCAACAATTTTAAAATTTTCCATTAAAGCACTATTTGGAATATGAGTTCCACCACACAAATCACTTGTTATATTTCCTCATTTAACCATTCTTACATTTTTAGGATCCATATATTCAGTTTCTTCAATAGTCATTATTGCACCTAATTTTTTAGCTTCTTCAGTAGTTGTAATAATATATTCACGCTTAATATTTTGTTTGATAATATCTTGCATAATGTTTTCTATTTCTTCAATTTGTTTATCAGTAGGCTTTTCATTAGCAGGAAAATCAAAAGTAAATCTTTCATAAGTAATATCTGAACCTAACTGTTCAATTTGTGGACCTAAAACTTTTCTTAAAGCACTAAAAACTAAATGCGTTGCTGAATGATTTCTAGCTAAGTTTAATCTTTTTTCTTTATCAACATAACATTCAAGAATATTATTTTTATTTATTTTTCCTTTAACTTTATGAACATGATTTCCATATTTGTCTTTGAAAACATCTAAAATTTCAATTTTTCTTCCATTTTGTAAAATATAACCTTCATCATGATTTTGACCACCGGAAGTAGCATAAAAAGGTGTATTTTCGATAATTAAATAACCAATACCATCAATTTCATCTACTTCATTTTCTTCATCTAAAAGCATTAAGATTTTAGTTTGATTTTCTAGATTTTCATAACCTATAAAATTATCAATTTTTCCTTTAATTAGTGATAAAGAATTAATAACGTCTTTCATTCCACTAACTTTACTTCCTCTTGACTTATTAGAGTGTTCTTCTTTTGCTTTTTCAAATTCATCAAGATTAATTTTTTTATTAAATTGCGAAGCGATTTCCATTGTTAATTCAATAGGGAAACCATAAGTATCTAACATCTTAAAAGCAAATCTACCATCAATTAAATCTTTATTAGTTTGCAAATATTTATCGAGGATTTCCTTGCCATTATTTATTGTTTTATTAAACAATTCCTCTTCCTTTTTAATCTCTCTAGATACATATTCAACGTCGTATTCAAAAGGTAAGGAATCATGAACAACTTTTACTAACTTATGTAAGAAAATTTCTTTAATACCAAGTTGCATAGATTTATAAATTGCTCTTCTAATTAATCTTCTGATAATATAACCTCTTCCTAAAGAAGAAATTTTAGCTCCATCAGCAATAGCATTAACAACTGTTCTAAGATGATCAGCGATTATTTTGAAATTTCTATTGATTAATTCTTGTTCATTATTACCTATAAAATAGTTGTTTGAATCATATTTATAAACTGTAAATTTTTCTATTTCCTTAATAATATTTATAAAAAGATCTGAATCATAATTAGTAGGAGCATCTTGTAAAATTGAAGCAATTCTTTCTAAACCAGCACCAGTATCAATATTTTTTTGTTTTAATTCTGTATAGTTATTTTCGCCATCATTATTGAAAGTTGAAAAGACAATGTTTCAAATTTCAATATATCTGTCATTTTCAATGTCATTTTTAAGAAGTTCTATGCCTCTTTTGTCATATTTTTCGCCTCTATCGAAAAAAATTTCTGTATTTGGTCCGCAAGGGCCAGAGCCAATATCTCAAAAATTAGTTTCTCTATCTCCGGAAATGAGATGATCTTCTTTTACGCCGTGCTTAATTCATAATTCTTTTGTTTCCAAATCGTCTTTAAAATAAGTAAAAAATAATTTTTCTATATCTATTTCTAAAATTTTTGTTAAATATTCAAACGCATAAGCAATTGCTTCTTTTTTAAAATAATCTCCTATAGAAAAATTTCCAAGCATTTCGAAAAAAGTATGATGTCTAGCAGTTAATCCAACATTTTCAATATCATTTGTTCTTATTGCTTTTTGGCTATTTACTAATCTATTTTTTGGAGGAATTTTTTTACCAGAAAAATAATCTTTAAGAGTAGCTACACCTGAATTAATTCATAGTAAGGAAGGATCATTGATTGGAATTAATGATTTTGATTCTATTTCCAAGTGATCTTTAGATTTAAAAAAGTCAATTCAACTTTGTCTTATTTCTTTTGAATTTAGTTTTTTCATATTTCCTCTTTAAATGTAAGTTTTTAACTCACCCTTATAATAAATTTTTTCTATTATTGCTCCGCCTAGACATTTTTCTCCATCATAAAAAACAACATGTTGTCCAGGAGTAACTGCTTGAAAACCACTTGGATAATTTACCCTTACTAAATTATTTTCTAAAATTTCAATATTAACTTTAATATCTTTTTGTCTATATCTAAATTTTGCAGTTAAGTTATTTTTATCAAAATCATAATTATTAAGATTCAAATTTGATGCAATTAAAGAATCGGAATATAAATAGGAAGATTTAGAATTTGGCGCAACAAAGAGAATATTTTTTTTAACATCATGACCGCAAACATAGTAAGGTTCTTTCATTCCTCCTAGATTTAAGCCTTTTCTTTGCCCCAATGTATAGTAGTAGCATCCTTCGTGCTCCCCAATAATTTTATTAGTTGTAATATCAATTATTTTACCTTTTTGTGCAGGGATATAATTTTGTAAAAATTTAGTGAAATTTCTCTCACCGATAAAACAAATTCCTGTTGAATCTTTTTTATTTGCGGTTATTAGATTTAATTCCTTTGCTAATTTTCTAATTTCTTGTTTGTTATATTTAGCTAGAGGCATAATAACTTTTTCTAGTTGTTCATAACTTAATTGAGCTAAAAAATAAGTTTGGTCTTTCTCGCTATCTTTTGCTCTAAATAAATGACCATTAATAACATTTGCATAATGTCCCATAGAAATATAATCAGCATTTAAATTATTGAAAGCATAATTTGCAAAAGCTTGAAATTTTATGTATTTATTACAGAAAATATCTGGATTAGGTGTTCTGCCTTTTTTATATTCTTCAATAAAATTAGTAAAAACGTCAGATCAATATTCTTTAATAAAATCAACTCTATGTAATTTTATATTTAATTGTTTAGCAACTTTTAAAGCGTCTTGATAATCTTGTTCTTGTGGACAAATATTTTGATTTATATTTTCATTTCCAAGAAAATCATTATTCAAAGATGAATCTCAATTTCTCATGAATAAACCTTCAACATCATATCCTTCTTTTTTAAGCAAATAAGCAGCAACAGAAGAATCCACTCCTCCAGACATTCCTAAAATAACTTTTTTAGCCATTATTCTCCTAAAAATTAGCGCAAATATTATTGATTTATTTTTACGATTTGTTTAAATCATATTTATAGTCATAGTTTAATTTATTTGTAATTTCTTCAATACTCATTTTATTTATTTTCAAAATTTGGTAAGCACAAAGTTCAAAAAATCTAATTACAAAGGAAAGATGCATATCATTTTGCATAGAAAAATTGAAATATAAATTATTTTTATATTCTTTGTAATCTATTACATTTTCTAAATCATCAACAATATTAAAAATAATATTTATTTCTTTATTTCTTGATTCAATAAATTCTAAATAATTGATAATGTATGAATTATTTTTGTTCAAATTAATAAATAATTGTTTAATTCAGTTTATAAAAGATTTTAATCTTTCATCGTTTGTAATTAAATTTATATTTTTGTATTTCGTTGTAGTAAAAATACTATAGAAAAAATTTAGATCAAATTTCGAAAAGAAATTATTTGCTAGTGATAATCCCTTATCATATTCATTTAAGTCAAAATTATCAAAAATATATTCGAAATTTAAACCTTTTAGCAAAAATGAAGAAGAAAATTTCCAATTTATTAAATTTTCAATTTTTTGTTTATTATTTTCACTTTTAATTAAAGCAGTAAATTTAATTTTTTTATTATTTTGGAAAAATAAATCTTCATTTAAGGCTATTTTTTGGGTTAAATTAATTTTTTTTAATGTTTGTTTTTCAAAATTAAAAGTATGAACCGGAGTAATAAAAAGTTGATTTAATTCATTATAAATTAATGCCAAAAAATCATCGTAATCATTGTCTGTTAAAAATGTAATATAAACATTATTATTTAAATTTTTGTAAATAAAGTTTTCTTTTTTACTAGGTCTTAACAACAAAATATTTTTAGTTAGTGATTCAGAAGATGTTTCTTCATCAAAAAAAAGAATATTATTCTTGCTTTTTTTAAAAATAGCTCTTAGCGAAACAAAATTTTCAATATTTGTCTTTAAATAGACTGGACAAATGATTAAATAATTACTAATAGTATTAGTTTTTAAAGCATCAATATCAAAATAATTTGATTTATTAATTTTGTCTAGTGATTGAAATATTAATTCAGTTTCTTTAAAATTTTTGTCTAAAAAGTTTTCTTGATTATTTTCTATATTTTCTTCTTCATTTTCTTCCTTTTCATATTTATTATTTTGCGATAAAAATTTTATAAAAATACTTGTTCAGTAAAATAAAGCAATTAGAGAACCTAATTCATATTCATTAGATTCTTCAATATTTATTTCTATTAAATCACCATCTCTATTATTTCTACTTAGTTCATTGATTAAAGAATTTTTATAACTATTTATGTAGTCATTTAAATTATTATATTCATAGTCAAAATCAATTTCTTTTTCATTTTTTTCATTGAGCAATAGGAAGTTGAAATTTTCTTTCTTTAAGTTCAAAACAAAAATTAAATCAGTATTTTTAACATTATTTTCTAGAACTGTTAAATCTTTAGGTAAATCCAAGATACATACATTTTTATTTTTGATTTCACTACGAATAAAGAAATTTGCAAAAAGTTCGTTGAGATAGTGACATTTTTTATCTAAGGCAACGAAAAAATTTTGATTGTTTAAATTAGCTTGTGAATAATATAAAAATAATGCTAATTTCATTGCTTCATTGTGTTCTTTATTTTGTTTAAGGACATAATAATTATTTAAAAATTTATTAGCATAATTTTTATAACCATCTAGAATTTGCTTTATGTCTATACCCTTTAGATAAAGTAAAAGTAAATTAATTTCGTTGAAAAAAGAGTATTTTTCATCGCTTTTTAAAGGCATATTCAAATGTTCAAGATAAAAAAATTTTTTACTTTTATCACCAACAATATTATTTTTTAAAAAATCGTATAAAACTTTTTTGCCTATTGAAAAATAATTATTATTTTTTGAATATTTGTTGATAAATTCTATAACTTTACTTATGAATAGTTTATTTAAATTACTGCCGTCTAAAGCAAAGATAATATTATTCACATAATTTTTTTTGCTATTTAGAAAAAAATGACTATAAATGTTAATTAGCGTTTTTTCGTTTAAATTAGTGAAATCTTCTTCAATAATAAATTTAAAATTTAATCTATCATTTTCTAACAAATCATTACTTAAGAGAAAATTACTAGCAGCTTTAAAGTTCAAGTAATTTTTTTTATTAGTTATTATTACTAAGTCATTATTTTTTTTCGATTTAAGTATATTTTTAACTAACTTAGTTAGATTATTAAAACTACTTTCAGCAGATTGTGAATAATTTAAAACTAATTGATGAAAAAAAGTAGAACTCAAATCATCGAGTTGTTTATATCTAATTCCATCAAGAATTCTTCTTATTTTTTCTTTGCTTCTATATTTATAGAATTGAAAATTATCTCTTATTATAACTTTAATCATTTTGGTTATCTATTTCTATTGAATTTTTTAAAGTTTCAAAACCATGTTTGGTTTCAATAATTTTAGCTGTAAATGGTGAACGAGAAAATAAAGGATGTAGTAATTTAAAATTTCCAATAGCATTTTCTTTATTGAATTCTTCAATAACGAAATTTATTTTTTCGCCTACTATAAATTCCTTTGTTAAATCTTTTTTCTTTCAATCGGTAACCTTGCTAAAGGGAATAGAAAAAAGTCTTCCTCTTGTACTTTTGACTACAAGATTTTTCTTACTGATTGAAACTATTTTTCCATAACAAATATCACCTTTTTTCTGCATAATTATATTATTATATATTATTATGAAAATAGTTTTTGATTTCTAATTTTTAAACTTATTAACCTATAAAACAGGCTTATTCGTAAAAAAATTATCTTAGCTACTAATTATAAAAGCTAAATTACTTTTAATAGTATAATATAAATATATTTAGACCCAGAAATTTAATTACAATAACAAATGAAAGAAAAAGGTAGTAGATATGAAAAGACTTTTGTGTTACTATGAGAAAAAGCAAGATGCAACATATCCATGATTGTTAAAACATCCAAAAATTAAATCAGGTCTTGCTAAATTCAAAACTAGACAAGAAGCAATACAGTGATACATGTTGCTTAAATTTGAAACTTCCATATGATTCCAAAATGATCAAAAAATTTTCGGCGGTCAATTGTCAATTGATAATGAAGATGACTCATGATACAACTATGTTAAAGTTTCAGGTTTTGATGGTGGTGAAACTTATGAAGGTGTTTGTGATGAATTTGGAATTGATCCAAGAACTTTCCAGTATGATTATGCTACAGCAGAAAAAAGATTAAAAAATTTAGATTTTGTTCTTTTGCATGATCCATATACTTATTTCCCACCTGAATTAGAAATTTCTAAAAAATCTCGTAAGGAAATGCTTGATATTGACAAAGTTAATGAACTTTTAGCCCAAAGAGAAAAAGAAATTAAGGATCAACACGAACAAGAACTTCAAGAAAAAGAAGAAGAAATTATTGACCTAAAAAAGGAACTTCAAGAAAAAGAAGACACTACTACTGAAGTTATTGTTGAAAATAGAGAAACTAGAATCGGTTATTCAGTATATTATAGAAATTTTGCTGATTTGGATGTTGATAAGCAACTTGATGCATTGGCGCTTTACTACACAAAAATTAGGGACTTAACTAAAAAATTAGAAACACAACAAATTTCTTCTTCCGATTATGAAAGAATTACTAGAAATTTTGAATTAGTTTCATTATCAGTTAAAGATTATTCACAGAAAGTTGACGAAGAAACTAAAGATTTACTTACAAAGTTAGCTGAACAATTTAACAGAATTAAATCTGATTTATTTTCAAAGTTATCTAAAAACGAAAGATTAACTAATATCCCTGAACATTTTGCATATGTTTTTGATGAAGATAAAGAACAAAAAGTTTCTGTTGCATATGAAACTTCTTATGTTCTAATGGGTATTGCACATGTTGGTTTCATTGAAGAAAGCAAATACGAATATCCAATCGATTATATAGTTGACCCTAATAAATATGGTGTAGCAATTATTAGTTTAAAAGACGTTTTTGAAAAAGTTGAACCTCTTCCTCAACCAGAGCCAGTTTACACAAAACCAGAACCACAATCACAATTACAACCGCAAGCATCAGAAAATATTAGAATCGATGATATGCCTGAATTTTGAACTGGTAAAATACAACCTCAAACTTTAGAATATATCGATAATTACCAATTGCTTCTAGACAAAAATAATATCCACAAAAGAAAAAGATGACATACAGCTTGATTAATTGCTTTAGTACTTCTATTAGTTGCTGTTGGCATTATTCTTGTTTTAGCAATAGTTCAATTGGCTGACGGAACCCAAATATTTAAACTATAATTAACTATAATTTCTAAAAGCCGTTAAAGGCTTTTTTATTCTTTTTATAATTCTTTGTGAGGATTGATGGAAAATGTAAAGAAGAATTTAAATAAAATTATTAATCATCTTAAAGCTAGTGGCTTTGTTTTTCAAGGTAGCGAAATTTACGGAGGATTAGCAAATACTTGAGATTATGGACCTTTAGGAACAATTTTAAAGGATAACATTACAAAAATTTGGAAAAGAGAATTTATCTTTAAAGAAAGTAATAATTATCTTTTGGATTCAAAAATTTTAATGAATCCTCAAGTATGAATAACTTCTGGACATGTAGGAAATTTTAATGACCCTTTAATCGAAAATAAAGTTAACGGGAAAAGATATCGTGCAGATAAATTAATTCAAGAAATAAATCCTTCTCTTATTCCTGAAAAAATGTCTTTTGAACAAATGAAAGATTATCTTGTTGAAAATTTGCCTACTTATGAAAATAGTAAAACTAATTGAGGAGAAATTAAACATTTTAATTTAATGTTTGAAACTAAACAAGGAGTTGTCGAAAATAAGAAAAATCTTATTTATTTACGTCCTGAAACCGCTCAAGGAATAATAATTAATTTTAAAAATGTTCAACGTAGTATGCGTTCAAAATTGCCTATGGGAATAGGACAAATTGGAAAAAGTTTCAGAAATGAAGTAACACCAGGAAATTTTATTTTCAGAACCAGAGAATTTGAACAAATGGAACTAGAAATTTTTTGTAAACCAGAAAATGCTGAAAAAATTTACAAAAAATATATTGAAAAAGCGCTTAATTTTGTTAATTTGTTGGGTCTAAAAAAAGCAAATATTCGTTTAAGAGAACACGAAAAAGAAGAACTAGCGCATTATTCAAAAGGAACAGTTGATATAGAATATTTATTTCCTTTCGGATGAGGAGAATTATTAGGAATAGCCAATAGATCAGATTTTGATTTAAAATCTCATATGAATGCTACGAATGAATCTTTAGAATATCTAGATCCTTTAACTAATAAAAAATATATTCCTTATGTTATTGAGCCTTCTATGGGTTTAGATAGATTAATGTTTGCTTTAATTATTGATGCCTATGATGAAGAATTAGTAGAAAATGAAGAAAGAATTGTTTTAAGGTTAAATAAAAATTTAGCGCCATATAAATTTGCAATCTTGCCTCTTGTTAAAAAACTTAACGAAAAAGCAAGCGAAATATTTAACAACTTACTAAATTCAAATATTTCAGTTACTTATGATGAAAATGGTTCAATAGGTAAGAGATATAGAAGACAAGATTCAATAGGCACTCCATATTGCATTACAATTGATTTTGAAACTCTAGAAAATAATACTGTCACTATTAGAAATAGAGATAGTATGGAACAAAAGAGAATAAGTGTTGCTGAAATAATTAAATTTTTATAAAATTTTTAAAAATTTTGGATGATAGTTATGAATGTTAGGTTAGGACTTTATCAAAAAATATTAGAAGTTAGTGATATTGTTGAAACAATTAGCGAATTTTTGTCATTAAATAAAAAAGGCAGAAATTATAATGCTATTTGTCCTTTTCATTCAGATACTTCTCCTTCTTTATCAATTTCTCCTGAAAAACAAATTTTTAAATGTTTTTCTTGCAATACCAGCGGAAACTCTATTACTTTCGTTGAAAAGTATAAAAAAATTAGCACAACAGAAGCAATGAAATATTTAGCTAACAAACATAATATTGATGTTAGTTTATTAGAAGAAGAAAATATTTCTTATTATTCTGAAAGGCAACAAGAAGAAATTAGTTTTTTAGAAAGAGTGAATAATTTTTTCAAAATAGAATTAATTAAGGAACAATTTGATACAAAAATTTACAATTTTTTACTTGCGAGAAAACTAAATAAAGATATTTTAGATAAATTTGATATTGGTTTTGCAAGAGAAAAAAATTTTGAAATTGTTTTTAAAAATGACATTTTAGAAAATGATGACATTTTATATAAAACTTCTTTAAAAAATGATTCTGATAATTTTACATTCAATAATCGCATTACTTTTGCTATAAGAAATGAACATGGTGATGTTATTGGCTTTAGCGGAAGAGTATTAGATGATTCTAAGCCTAAATATGTTAATAGTGCTGAAAGTAGTGTTTTTCAAAAATCTAGAATTCTTTATAACATTTCTAATGCTTTGAGTAATGATATAAATGACGAATTAATTATTTGTGAAGGTTTTTTTGACGTTATTGCTCTTTATAAAGCAGGAATTAAAAATGCAGTTGCTTTAATGGGAACGACGCTAAGCAAAAATCATTTAAGTTTAGTTAAAAATAAATCAATTGTTTTATTTTTAGATGGCGATGAAGCAGGTATAAATGCGACATTGAAAAATGCCTATTTCCTCCATAAAAATGGCTTAAAAGTAAAAATAGTAAACAATGAATCGCAAGAAGATCCAGATGAAATATTAAATACAAGAGGCGAGGAATATTTACAAAAATTAGTTGAACAAGCAAGTAATTTGCTGGATTATTTATATGATTTTTTAATTAAAAAATATAATTTAAAAACTAATGGATCAAACAATTTTGATAAAGTTGAAAAATTTGCTTTAGAACTTAAAGAATATCTAAAATATGCGTCTAAAAATGAAGCAGATTTTTATAGAGAAAAAATTCACAAAGAATTTAATTATTTATTGGAACCATTTTTAATCGAAAATAATAACTCTTCTAATTCTTTTGAAATTGAAGAAAACATTTTTTTAGAAAATCAAAATCCAATTGATTTAGCAATTGAAAATAATATTGACTGAATTGACAAATTATTCATTCTAATAATAATGTATCCTAATTTAAAAGATATTTTTATAAGAGATATTGTCAGCAAAACTTCTAAAATACTTTTCAATTTTAATCACTTAAAAAACAAAGAATTTAAAGAAGAGTTTTTTTACTTTATTAAAAATAGTTCGTTAGAGGAATTTAATCTTGATAGGAATAACTTTCTTGAATTTTACAGTGATGAAAAAAGTTTAGATTTCATTAGAGAAGTTAGATACGTTTTGAATAAATATGTTGATTCTGATAAATTAAATAATGAATTAATTAGTCTTTATGATCAAACCTTACAAAGAGCCTTGGAATTAAATGATAAAACAGTAAATTATGAAACAGTGAATTCAGTTTCAAGAAAAATAAGAAATCAAGAAAAAAAAATAATTGGGAAAATGTTTTTTAAAAAAATCAGTATTCAAAGAAATTCTAGATATGAAAGGAAAGTAAATAATAATGCCGAAAAAAAGTAAAGAAATAATTGAAAAATCAGGTCTTGATACAATTATTGATTTGTTAAAAGGCCAAATGAAGAAAAAGAAGAAAAAATTTTTAAGTCAAGAGGAAGTTTATGATTATCTTGATAAAATCCATGTGCAAATCGAAGAAAACGAAATGGATGAAGTTTTTTCTACTTTGATGAAGCAAAATATACTTCTAAATGAAGTCGATTTAGGTGATGAAGATTATGTAGGCAAAGAAGATTTCGAGAACGAAAATATTCCTGATTTTGATTTAGAAGAAATTGATGATTTTGAAAATAGTAATGAAATAACTATTGATGAAACAGATAATAACGATGATGATGACGATGATGATTATTCTGACGAAAAAGACTATAAAAAAGAAAAAAAAGAACTAAAATACGAAGAAGATTTTTCTGACTATGATCCAGAAATGAGCGGTTATTTAGATAGTTATGGTTATGATGATGAAGAGGAATATAACTATGACGATGACGATGATTATTCTGACGAAAGTAGTTACGCAGACGATGAAGATGATGAAGAAGAAAAAGAAAATATCAAAATTAAAAACAAAAAACATACCGCTAATTCCTTAATTCTAGAAGAATATGATGACAAAGAAATCACTCTTGAATTAGAAGAAAATAATCTAAAAAGTGCAAAAGAATTAAGAAACAAACTTACTGAAACAAACGATATTGTCAAATGATACATGCGTTGAATAGGCAAATATGGCAAACTTTTAAGCAAGGAAGAAGAAGAAATTCTTGCTAAAGAAATGAATAAAGGCGGCTTTAGGGGAAAGAAAGCTAGAGATAAATTAATTAAAAGAAACTTACGGCTAGTTATTAATAATGCAAAAAAATATAAAAACAGAGGCCTTAGTTTTATTGACTTAATTTCTGAAGGAAATTCTGGAATTTTAAAAGCTGTTAAGAAATATAATGTTGAAACAGGTTTTAAATTTTCAACATATGCAACCTGATGAATTAGACAAGCTATAACAAGAGCAGTTGCTGATCAAGCAAGAACAGTTAGAGTACCAGTACACATGGTTGAAAACATTAATAAATTAAGTAAAGTTGAAAGAGAATTACAACAAGAATTAGGACATCAACCTACCGATGAACAAATTGCCGAAAGATACGGAAAAGGTTATGATGCTAATAAAGTTAGATATATAAGAAAAATTAACATTGACCCAATTTCTCTAGATAAACAAATTGGTAAAGAAAATGATTCTTCTTTTAGTGACTTTGTAAAGGATGAAAATGTTATTAATCCTATTGAATACGCTTCAAACGAAGAATTAGTAGAAAATTTAAATGAAATACTAAAAAAAGTTCTAGATACTTCTGAATATGAATTAATTTGTAAACGTTATGGAGTAGGCGAAAATCCTAGAAATAATAACAATAAATATAGAATTTATTCTCTAGAAGAATTATCTAATGAAAGAGGCGTTTCTAAAGAGAGAATTCGTCAAATTGAAAATAAAATCCTAAAGAAAATTAAAAACAATTCAACTTATGGCAAATTATTAAAGGATTTTGTTAAATAAAATATGCAAATTAGAAAATTATGCAATTATCTATTTGAACTTTACCCATTAGAAAATAAAGAAATTTGAGATCCTAGTGGTTTTTCTGTGAAATTTAATTTATCGGAAAAATTAAAAGCAGTAGTGAGCGCAATTGATTTAACAAATGAAGTTTTAGAAAAAGCTTTAGCTCTTGATGCTAACTTAATTTTAGTTCACCATCCTTTTAGGTTTTATCAAACTTGAGAAGAAGAATATGAAATTGCTCCTTACAAAAAAGAAATATTAACAATTTTAAAAGCAAAAAGAATAAATGTTCTTGCTTTTCATACTAATTTTGATAATGCTTCTTTTGGAACATCTAAAAGAATTGTCGAGAAATTAGGTTTGGAAAATTATTTGATAGCTTCACAAAATCCTTACGCCGCTTTTATTAAATATTCAACTACACCAAACAAACTTATTGAAACAATTAAAAATAAATTGAATTTACATTCTTTTAGAAGCAATTTAAATTCAAGTGAATTAAATCAAGAAATTAAAAATTGTGTTGTTTTTTCTGGTTCAGGTTCGGCTATTGAAATTAATCAAATGAATTTAGAAGGTGTTGATTTATTTATAACTAGTGACATTAAATGGAGTGATTGAATTAACTATAATCAAGCTAAAATAAAAATTCTAGAAATCCCCCACCTTGATGAGCAAGTTTTTTCAAATGTCATAAAAAATGATGTATTAGACTATTTTAAAGGGAAAAAAGTAAATATTAATGTGGAAACTGTTGAACTTAAAGAACAGTACCACAACGTATAGTTTTTTATAAAAATAAATTTTTTATCATTTTTATTTATAATATTTATTAATATATTAGAAAAATAACTTTGTAAGGATGATTATGGCAAAAGAAATAAACAACATTGAACTTGATAAAGAAGTTAAAAACTACCATGTTACGCCTAAAAAAGGTAGTGATGAATGACAAGTAAAAGGAGCTGGAAATGAAAGAGCCACCAAGTTATTTCCAACTCAAAAAGAAGCAATTGCTTATGCTAGATCATTAGCAGAAAAAAGATTTGGAACAGTTTATGTTCATGGCGAAAACGGAAGAGTAAGAGATTCTTACAAATACGCTAATAAAAAACCTACTACTAACAATAAATAAAAAACATGAAGAAATTTTTAAAGAGTTTATTTTATATTTGTGAAATTGTTTTGTTTTTAGCTCTTATTACTGCTATTTTCTATTTCACATATGTATTAACATTTAATTTCTTCATTTTTTTTGTATTTGCAGCGTATATAACTAATATTTTTGTTGCGCTAGTTCTTTTTAATCAAATTAGATCAGAAGCTTCCAAACTTTCTTGATTAGTTGTTTTTATCATTTTCCCTTTGATAGGCGAATTACTATTTTTTACTTTTGGCAATAAATATAAAAACAAAAAAGAAAAAAAATTAATTCAAGAAAATAAATTTAATTTGAATCACTATAAAAAGTTTTTAAACGAAGTTAGCAATTATTCTGAAGATTTAGTTTACTTTAGAAATCTTAATAAAAGTTTAGTAATGAAGGGAAATTATGAATTTTTCCATCATGCTAGTGATTATTTTGAAGAATTATTTAAAGCTATTAGAAACGCTAAAAAACATATTTTTATTATGTCTTATATTATCAAACCTGGCGAAATATTACAGGAATTTTTAGACATATTAATTCATAAAGCTGCTCAAGGAATAAAAATTTATTGATTAGTAGACGACTTTGGCAGTTTTCTTGTTAATAAAAATAAATATTTTCGCGATTTATTAGCCAATGGCAATATAGAAATAGTTTTTATTTCTAAAGTTTTTTTTCCTTATATACATTCTCAAAATTTTTATCGTAATCATCAAAAGTTCTATATTATTGACAGCAATATTGTTTTTGCTGGTGGTTGCAATTTAAGTGATGAATATGTTGGTTTGTCTAAAAAATATGGCGATTGAATAGATTTTAATTATTCTTTAATTGGAGATGCAGTTAATTCTTATATTCTCTTATTTTTAAGAGCATGAACTTTATGAGGCAATAAAAATACTACTTTAAGTTTGAATGCTTTAGAATTTTTTAACAAAATTAATTTTGATAAAGAAAAATTAAACGCTAATTCAATTTTAACTTTAGATTCTCCAGCGTATGATACAAGTTTTCTTGAATATAACCTTTTAGGTTTAATTACAAAAGCAAAAGAATCCATTAAAATCGTTACTCCTTATTTCTCAGTGCCAGCTTCTTTATTTAATGCACTAAAAATGATGCTTCTTTCTAATGTTGAGGTAGAAATTTATTTTCCATCTTTCCCTGATAAAAAAATCATTTGAAATACAAGTATAAATTTTTTGAAACGTTTAATTCCTTTCGGGTTAAAAATTTATTTATACAAAGATAGTTTTATTCATTCTAAATGTGGTTTAATAGACAATAAAATAGCGTTTTTTGGCTCTTCCAATATGGATATGCGTTCTATGTATGCTCAATATGAATTAATGGATATTATCGAAGGTAAAGCAGTAGAAGAAGTAGTTGAAATTATTAGTAATTATAAGGATAATTCATATCTATATAACGACAAAAATAGCAAAAATAAAAACATCATTAAAGATACTTTTTATGAAACAATTAGACCACTAGCATAAAAAAATAAAAGAAGAAATTCTTTTATTTTTTAGTTATATTTGTTTAATTCTTTTGTAAATTTTTCAAAATCTACTTGGTCTTTAATTTGGTTATTAATTTGTTTGTAAATAACTTTGTTATTTTTATCTAAAATAAACATTGCTCTGTTAAGTAAGTGAATTTCGTCAACAAGCATACCTAATTGTTTAGCAACTAAAAGTTCATAATAATCAGAATACATTTCAACTTTACCAGTAGGATGGATATTTTTATAATCACCTAAAGCAGTTGGTAGATCCGCTGAAAAAGAAATATAATCAAAATTAGGCATTTTTTCACTAATTTTTCCTAATTCTAAAATTTGCATGTCACAAACTGAAGTATTAATTGAAGGAAAAGTGGCTAAAACTGCATATTCATGTTGTCTTGAAACTTCTTCTTGAGCTAATGAGCCCGCTTTTGCTCCTTTAAGAACTAATTTAGTATCCAAAGATACTTCTTCTCCCTGTAAATGAAGAGTGTTTTCTCCCATCAAAACTGTTCTCATTTTCAATCTCCTTTTCTAAATATATATAAATAATAACATAAATAGAAAAAGTTAATTTAATACTTAAAAAATAATTAAAATTACGCTTTTTGCTAATTTCGTTAAAAAAAAAAAAAAAAATAACGTCAAGGTTATTTTTTTATTTTAATAATTTTTTTTCAAAACATAATTACCAGCAAAATGATAGGCAAAAGAATTGTTAGTAAAACACAAACGAAATAAATTTTCATTCACATTTTATTTAAATTCTTTTTATCCGTATTAATTTTTGAAGAAATTTCAATAGCTCTTTCGCCTAGAATATTATCTAAATCATTAATACGTTTTTTATCATATAGAGCTATAACAGTGTAAAAAATAACACACCCAGCTAAAGAAATACCACATAAAGAGCAAACTAAAATTGTATTACCAAAAGCATTATCCAAAATATTTATCCAGTTGATTGAGAGGAAAAAAGCTGAATTTTCTTTGCCTAATATTCATGTGCCAGAAGAATAAAGTCCATAAATAATTAGAGCAAAAATACCTACATAGGTAATAAGAAAAATGTTTGTTCAAAGCAGGTTAACATTTTTTAAAACAATTGAACGATATGTTTTTTCAAAAATTACTTCGTTACCAATATAATTTCCGTCTCTTGCATTTTCTCTAAGATTAATTTGAGTTTTTTTTCATGCAATTTTTTGAATTAAATTTTTGGTACCAAATGTAAAACTAAGAAAAATGATAAAACCTAACAATATTTTATATCCTACATAATTAGTTTCACTAAAAACTCCTATTTGCAAGCAAATAAGTATCATTAAAATTGAAGCAATAATTAGAATTGTAAAAGCAAAAGATAAAAGTAAGGTATGAAGAAACTTTTCTTTTTTAATAACTTTCATAGTGCTTGGATTTAATATCCCGTTTGGATCGCGATATTTTGCATCACTATTAGAAGCAATATTTAAATTCTTACTATTTTGTACAATTTCAATATTTTTAGTATTTTCGATAGGTTGATATTTGTTTTCCCGCAAATTTCCTCCTTATTAGTGATATAGTTATCATTTTACTAAAAATAGCAAATTTATGCTATTAATAGATATTTTTAACTCTAAATCATTCTAATTAATTTCTTTATCTTTCAGAGTAATTATGTATAATTATGGCGTTAAATTAGGAAGGATACTATGCAGAAAATGCAGATAAAGAATTTTTTAATGTATGTAATCTTTGTTAAAATGGCATTTTTTGCTGGTATTTTTTCGTACAATTTTATTAACCGTGTTATTAAAAATATTAAAAACGATAAGATGGTTAATAAAATCATCTATTGTTAATTTTCACTTATTTAATATTTTACTAAAAACACTATAAACAAGCCTTTTACGTAAAACAAGGTTAATATAATTTGATTTAACTAATTAAAATATATAAATTAATAATATTATTAAATATAATATTGATGTTTTTAATATATACAAGTCATTATTCCTTTTTATAATCATTTTTTACTAATAATGACTTGTATATAAATTCAGGAGAAATATGAAAAATAAAAAGAAATTGCTTATTTCTTTATCATCATTGACTCTCGCATTATCACCTTTAACTGCATTAGCAGTTTCTTGCACTGAAGATGAAAGTATTGTGACAAAACATCAGTGGGTATTTAGTTACAATACGCCATATAGTGCTAAAGGGTTTCCTTACGATGAAAGTAATGGCTATGGAGGATTTGTTACTCCAAAGCAAGCGTACTATACGCTTCCATTATCTAGATTGCAGGGATTAAGTCAACCTGAAATTGACGTTTATGGTGTTAAAGAAGGCAAAAATGTGCCTGAGATTAAAAAGTTAATTGTTAAGCCGACTTTTGTCAAAAGAAAATTAGAAGCAGCTAAGGCAATTATTTTAACTTTAAAAGATGGCACAGTTAAAATTTATGATAACGATAAGGCCGATATTTATCCAGAACCAGATTTAGAAGTTATGGATCAGTTAGATAATGTTACTAAAAAAGGTTATAGAAACATTAGTTCTAATGTTACTTCTAATGATCCTAGGTCTATTAACAACATTTCATTTAATCATGATTTAACTAACGCTAAAGAAATGCAGTTTGTAATTAGAGACAACGTAAAATACGTTGATAAAAATGGTAATGAGACTAAATATAATGTTACGCCAAAAGATTTCTACTATTCATGATTAAGAACATTTTTATTAACCACTTTAGAGAGAAGAAATAATGGTGGAAGCGAAGCATTAGACAATTTTGTGAATGGTAATTTATTAGAAACCGGAAGTAATTACTTTACCAATACCGTTTCTTATCCTAATAGCTATCTTTTCTCATTTATTGGTATTGACTATAATAGCTTTGCTGATGAAAATAAATTTTTAAAAACCTTAGATAGCAGCATAACTAGCAATTTGGGTGTTGATCCAAATACTAAAGCAGTAACAATTGCTGGTGTTGAAAATGCAGATTTTTACGATTTTACAACTCTTTTCAATAGTTTAATTATTAATGATTTAACTTTTATGCCAGCTCCTTCGGAATATATTGATGATGTAAATAATAAAATTGTAAATATCATTAATAGTTATAAACAAGACAATCCTAATGTTGATTTATCTCAATTGAGTGCAGAAATAGAAAAAAGTGATCCTAAGTATTCTCAACAGCAAGAAGCTCTTAAGAAGTTAGGCGATTATGCCATAAGTAAAGGGCTAAACGAAATTTATACTTACAATAGTAAAAATTTAACTGAAACACCGGAACTTTTGGGTAAATTTCTAGCTCTTTTAAGTCAAATAGATCAAAATAGTAAAACTTTCAAAAGTGGAACATATTGATATGGTATTTCAATTGACAACACGCTTTTTGCTGGTCCTTACTATCCAAAAGGTTTTTCAAATCTCAAAGAAACTTTTGCTAAAAATCCTTACTTTTATGACAAAAGTTTTGTTAATGCAAAAGATACAATTAACGAAGTTGAATTATCTTTTGTAACTCGGCCAATTAATGCTTTAGATTTTCAAACTAGACAATTTAATCAATATAATGTTGGCGATTTAAGCAGACTTAGCTTTTCATCATTATCTACTAGCCAAAAAACTTCTATTATTTCTAAAAATTCAAAAGAAACTGGTCTTAGATATAGTCAAGTATTTAACGAAAAAACTCCTTATTATCGTAGAGCACCTTTAGCTTTTGCCTATGAAAATGAAAATGGCAGCGAATATTATTCATTTTCGGATACATATTCTTTACTCAATTGGGGAGTAAATAAAGAAGATTTAGGGAAAGGTTTAGCTAATCCTTCAACTTTTATTGATGGTTTAGGTTTAAGTTTTAGAACAATTTTAAATGCTGCTATAAACTATGCTTATCTTGCCGAAACTGAGTCAAATAGTCTTGCGACAGCTTTTGTTGGTAATGTTGCAATAGATTCATTGTTGGGAGGAAGAGACCAAGATGAATCGCCTTATAAAAAGCCATTAGATGTTCTAGATAGAATTAATGTTCTTTATGCAATAGACGCTGACGGAAATAAAATTAATTTTGGTACTAATGAAAATCCTATTTACGAAGTATCAATGAAGGAGAACCAGCTTTTTGCATTAAATCAAAAAAATACTGAGGATAAATTAAAATCTAAGTATTTTGACAGATTACAAAAAGAAATGCAAAAAGTACTTGATAAATTCGATAAGTTATATCCTAAATATGCTGGTCAAGATTTTGTATTTGATTTGTACTATTTTTATACTAATCCATCTGAAAATATCAAAAGATCTGGTACTTTTTTAGAGGAAATAATTAACAAATTAAATAGTCGTTTAAAACCTAAATTTTCTTATGGAGATGTTTCAACTCCAGCTGCTTATAAAAGATATTTTGACCTTAATATTCGTGGAGCTAACGGAACAAATAGAGTTGCTTGAGGAGTTGATTATACAACTTCAATTGGATCTAGCTTCGACGGTTTATCATGAAATGGTGAACTTATTCCAACTCTAACTTATATTTATGCTAATAGAGAAAATCCTACTTTAAAAAATGCTTTTCCACAGCTAGTAAATGCTTCTGTTGAATTGCATAATTATGCAACTAGAAATAATCCTCATTGAGATGTGCCTTTTGATGAATTATATAAGGTTGCAGGACAAATTCTTATTGGTGATGCTTCAGTATTTGTAAAAAATAAATTCACTTTAAATAGTAAGAATAATAAGTATGAATTAGCCACAAAAACTACAAGCGATAATAAAACCACAGAAGTATTAAGAGAACCTAGTGAAGCTGCTCAAGCTATTGATCCCTTTACTTTTTCTGCTAAATTCTGATTACAATATTCTAAAGAATTAACCAACGAAGAACTTATCAAGTTGATAAAAGAAGTAGCAACATATTTAGGTTATGACTACTTTGCAGCAAACAAAAGAGCAATTAATCCTTTTACTGAATATTTAGTAAATCCAGGCTACATTATTACAGTAATTCCTGGACAAGATCAAGAATATATTTCTGATTGAAGAATAGCCACAAAAAATGACAAGGAAAATAATAATGAAGTTCAAAATAATTCCGCAAATTAACGAAGAAAGGACAGATGTATAATGTTTAAATATATTTTGCAAAGAATTTTTCTTGCTATTATTGCATTAATCATAATTTCTTTCTTTGTTTATGTTTTAGTAGCTGCCTTTGCTCCGGATCCATCACAAGCATTAGCGCAAAAAAGGCTTGATGCTGGCGGTTCAAGAGGCGAATCGTTAGATTCAATTATTCAAAAAATTCAAATTGAAAATAGTTTAAGTAGATATCCGGAAAACGCTCCCGACGGTAAAGCATTACAACCTATTCCTATTGTAGTGAGATATTTTAACTACTTAGATAGAATATTCCATGGCGATTTTGGTATGCCTATTGATCCTGACAATAATCCTAATCCAGATATCTATACTACTATGTTCAAATTATTCTTTATTCCTTTGAGATACACATTAATTATTTCTGTACCTGCTTTGATTTTTTCTCTTTTTGGAGGAATAGCAATAGGAGTATTTGCAGGGTATAAAAGAGGAAAATTATTTGATAGTATTTCTAACGTCATTGTTTTAATTTTTGTTGCTGTTCCTTCATTTATTCTTGCTCCATTATTTATTTCTATAGGTGTAAAATTAGGAATTTCACCAGTTGTTAAAGATTTAGATCGTTATAGTTTTTCTACCGTGTTTGTTTCATACTTACCGCCTATTATTGTTATTACTTTAACGTCATTATCAGCATATGTAATTAGTACTAGAAATATGGTTGTAACTGTTTTAACATCTAATTATATTCTGATAGCCAAAACTAAAGGTCTTAGTGCACCACAAATATTTTTCAAATATGTTTTAAGAAATATTTCGATTCCTTTATTCGGTTTAATTTTTGGTTCTCTATTAGGTCTTCTTAGTGGCTCAGTTATTATTGAACAATATTGAAATGTTCCCGGAACTAGCCAAGTTATTGTAAATAGTTTCTCAACTGGCGAAATTAATGTTATTATGTTCTCTACTTTATTCTTCACTTTAATAGGATTAATAGCCGCTATATTAACCGATGTAGCTTATGTTATTCTTGATCCAAAAATTACTTATAGTTCTAAATCAAAGAGAAATTACTCTTTATTCTTAAGATCTTATCTTGAAAGAAGAAAATTAGCTAAAGAACTATTTGCTGCTCAAAAACAAGCAGAAAGCGAGGTAGCTAATGGATAATAGAGTTAATGAATTTAACCGTAAATATCGTCTTAGCAATGAACTTTTAGACAAGATAAGATTTTCCACTGACGAAAATAAAAAAATCAGTAGTCAAATTGCTGGAAAACCTAAAAAATTAGGTATTGAAATAATTAAGAGATTTTTCTCAAATCCTGTAGTTATTATTTCTTTATTAGTTTTTGTAGTAGTTTTATTAATGTCAATTTTAGTACCGGTTTTTAGTAAGATAGATGATATAGCTCCTGACAAACAAGCTAGTGCTTTGGCATTTACAGAAAATTTACCTTCTAAATTATCACCTGACGTTGTAAGATACGTAAATGATGGTGATGCTTATTACAAAGCATACATTAATCTTAGTAATTCACCTTATGCTGATATTTATAATCGCTTTGGTCTTGATAAAATAAAACTAACTATTGACCAAGGTCAAATTATTATGAACTACAATGCATATACTTTTTATAAATTAAATGCTCTAAACGGCGATTTAGAAGAATTGGCAAGAAACGGTAAGGATGTTTTACAATTAAGTCAAAGTGAATTAAATCAATTATGAAATTCATATGATTTAAATAGTATTTTAGGAACTACAACAGATGGTTATGATGTTTGAACTAGAACATGATATGCTTCTTGAAGAGCAATTTGAATTGCTTTAGTAGTTTCAGTAATTCAAGCTTTAGTAGGTATTAGTTTAGGAGCTTATTTAGGTTTTAGAGCTGGAAGATGAATTGATAGTGTTGTAATGCGTTTAATAGACATTTTCACTTCAGCTCCAACATTAATTTGAATTTTAATTTTCATTTCAATTATGGGCTCAACACAATATGCACTAATTTTTGCTCTTTCAATTGTAGGTTGACCAGGTTTTGTTGGAACAGCTAGACTTTATGTCATAACTGTTAAAAATGAAGAATATATTTCAGCAGCTAAAGCTATTGGAGCAAAAACTTCTAGACAAGTATTTATACACGCATTACCAGCCGTTATAGGAAAATTAGTATATTCATTCGTTAGAAATATTCCTGGCATTATTCTTTGAATTTCATCACTTTCATTCCTTGGTTTCTTTAATGAAAAAGGCGATACAAACCTTGGCCAATTATTAATTGACGCAACTAGAACAACTAGCGAAAATATTTGAATTTTAGTCTTACCTGCCTTAATTTTATTAGCCATATCATTATCATTAGCATTTGTTGCATTAGGATTACACGATGCTCTAGATCCTAGAGTTATGGCGAAAAGAAAGAGAAGATAATTATGTTTAAATTTAAGAAAAATAAAGATGAAAATCTTGAAAATGATATTGAATTAAACGAAGATAATCTTTACAATTCTTCAAATGAAGAAGCAGACGACTATGCTGATTTAATTGAAGAAGAAAAACCTAAGAAAAAATTCAAATTATTCGCTAAAAATTCGAAACATGAAAATGAAGAAAATAAAGATGAAGACAATTTAGAAGATGATGAGATTTTAGAAGAAAAAGACGAAGTTAAACCTAAAAAATGATTTAGCTTCTTAAGTAGAAAAAACAAAGATGTAATTTCTGACGAAGAAGAAACAACTTTAGTAGAAGATAATAATATTTCACCAAGTGAAGAAGAATTAGAAGAAAAACCTAAGAAGAAATTCAAGTTGTTTGCTTGAAGAAAAAAAGCTGAAAATCTAGATGAAGAATTAGAAGAAAATAATGAACAAATTTCATTTACAACTAAAGAAATTCATTATCAAGATAATTTAGAAAAAAACGATTCAGAAGAAAACGAAGAAGTTAAACCTAAAAAATGATTTAGCTTCTTAAGTAGAAAAAACAAAGATGTAATTTCTGACGAAGAAGAAACAACTTTAGTAGAAGATAATAATATTTCACCAAGTGAAGAAGAATTAGAAGAAAAACCTAAGAAGAAATTCAAGTTGTTTGCTTGAAGAAAAAAAGCTGAAAATCTAGACGAAGAATTATTAGAATCAGAAAATAAAAAAGAAAGTTTTTCTAATGAAAATACTACTGAATTAGAAGAAGAAAAACCTAAAAAATGATTTAGTTTATTTAGAAGAAAAAGCAATGAACTAAGTGAAGAAGAATATCAATTAAATCAAAAGTCTGAAAATACTTCAATTACTTCTATGGAAAAAGAAAAAACTTATAGTGAAATTTTCTCTCCTGAAATAAAAGAAGAAGAAGAAGACAATATTGATCTTTCAGTAATCAACGATGAATATCAAAAAACTTTAGAAAGTAGTGAAGTTAAAATTCCTTGAAAAGCCAAAAAAGTTTATTCTTCAATTGAAGTTGATCCTCTAAAAAATAATAAAGTTCTTGAAGTCAAAAACTTACATGTATCTTTCCCTGTTGGTAGAAAAAAAACAATTCATATTGTTAGAGGAATTGATTTAGATGTTTATAAAGGACAAATTATAGGTTTAGTAGGTGAATCTGGTTCAGGTAAATCAGTCACTTCTAAAACTTTAATAAACATTAATCATAATGGTATTGTTTCCGCCGACAAAATTCAAATCAATAATTTGGAATTGACTAAATTAAAGCAACAATCTTCATGACAATTTATAAGAGGTAAAAAAATTGGTTATATCCCTCAAGATCCTCTTACATCATTAAACCCTACTAGAACAATTGGTAAACAATTATTGGATGCTATTAATACTAATCCTGCCTGAGCTAATGAAACCTATACTAACAAAAGAGCTTATTTAATAGGGTTATTAGAACAATTTGGTTTACGTAATGCTGATACAATTTTTAAAGCCTATCCACATACATTATCTGGCGGTATGAAACAAAGAGTTGTCATTACCATGGTTGTAGCTTTAAAACCAGATGTAATTATTGCTGATGAGCCTACTACAGCTTTAGACCCTACAGTTCAAGCTTCTGTATTATCATTATTTGAAAACATACGTAGAAAATATAATATTTCGATTATTCTAATTAGCCATAATATTTCCGTTATTGCAAAATTCTGTGATTATATATATGTAATGTATGCAGGGAAAATAATTGAAAGAGGAACAAAAAAAGAAATTTTTACTACTCCAGCACATCCTTACACTTGAGCTTTAATTTCTGCTATACCCGAAACTAAAGATGAAAAACTTTATAACATTAAAGGAACTCCACCAGATATGGCTAATTTACCTTTAGGTGATCCTTTTGCTTCTAGAAATGATTATGCTCTTGATATTGATTTTATTAAGGAACCTCCTTTAATTCCTATTACACGAACTCATAGTGCGGCAACATGATTATTGCACCCTAATGCACCAAAAGTAGAATTATCAGAAGATTTATTAAAACGTTTAGATTTATTTAAAGAAACTTTTAAGGAATACCATGAGTAATAAAAAAGTTATTTTATCATTAGATAATTTAAAAAAATATTTTGTAAGCCACGGTTCAATCAATAAAGCAGTAGATGGTGTAACTTTTGATGTACATGAAGGTGAAATAGTTGGGTTAATAGGTGAATCAGGCTCAGGTAAAACTACAGTAGGACGTTCAATTTTTAGACTTTTCGATGACGTAAATGGTTTTGTTAGATTAGAAGATAAAATTATTTCTGGTAAAAAAATATCTAATAAATTAAAAAAATATCTACATAAAAATGTACAAATGATTTTTCAAGATCCTCACGCTTCATTGAATAGTCAACAAAATATTTTCTCTATCCTTAGAGAGCCTTTATTAGTTAATGACATTATCAAAAATAAAATTGATGATATTTTCTTAGATTGATTAGAAGTCAAAAAAACTTTTAAATATGAATTTCAAATTCATGCTATGCAACTAGAATTAGATAATTTAAGAATAATTAATAATTTAGCTGAAGAACACTTTACTAGTTGAAAAAACAAATTTGAAAATTTCGAATTTAATCCTGACTTAGATTTTGATGACAATTTTAATTCTTTCTTTAGTTATTTAGATCAAAAACAACAAATAGAAAGTGCTATTATCAATAACCTTTATAGCAATACTTCTAAGTTAATTGATTTTTACTATGAAAAGCAAAAGCAATATCGTGCTAATGATATTCCAGCTGCGGATTTAGCGCTTCAAAAAGTTTACAAAGATATAGAAAATAATAAATTATTAATCAAATATTCTCAAGAAGGAATTAATGCTCAAAAAGAATTAGTTAAAGTAAAAAATGAATATTCTTCGTTTTTAAGAGATAAAAAAGAATTTTTGAATAATGCTAAAAATGTAATTGATAACTTTATTATTGAAACCAAACACGAAAAACAATTAGTAAATATTACTCGTTTAAGTGCAAGTGATTTAAATTATTTTGCTCACAATTACAAAAATGAACTTTTATTAGAAAAAAGAGCACAATTGCTTAATGAAATTAAATATATAGCTCATTATTTAACTTACGAACAAATAAGAGATTTAATTTCTAATTTAGATAATTATTTGAAATCATTTTTCAATATCTATTTGAATGAAATTGAATATCAATCTAATCTTAAAAAAGTAATTAAGAGAGTAATTGATGAAAAATTTGATTTCAAAATTAGTAAATATCAAGAACTTTCAAAACAAAAAAGTATTGAATTTCATAAAAGTGAAGCTAATTATTTAGAAAAAATCAATAATTTAGAAAACATTATCGAACAAAGCAAAGTGCAAAAAACTGATAAATTCAATAGTAAAAATTTAAGTATTAATTATCAAGGATTTTGAAGAGATAATCAACAAGAAGAAAGTTATATCAAAGTTCGTAAATTTATTGGACCATTAGATCCAAATGACCCAGAAACTAGAAAATATGATCCTAAATATGTTGATTTAATTAACAAAAGAAAAATCTATTTATTGAAAGAACATAACCAAAATATGCAATCAGTTTCAATTGATAAGGCTAAAGAAGCCCATTCAAAAGAAACTGAACAATATTTAGAAGTATTTAAAATTAGAATTAAGGAATTACATAAAGAAATTAATGAGGCAAGAACAAAATATGAAGAATTAGTTTCATATCAAACATATTGCAACAATAGATTTGAAGAAATAAAGGATGAATACTTTAAATTTGTTAACGAAATCTTGTTACAAAGAGAAGATGCTGATAAGAAAAATATTGCAATCGTTACTAGTTCATACAAATCTGATATTTCAGTTAGAGAAGAAACTTTAAAATCATTTAATATTGAAAAAAAATATTTATCAAAAGATATTGCTAACATTTATATTCTTCTTGGAATTAATCATAATTGAGTTGATAAAAATATTGAAGATGACGAAATTAAAAATGATGAAAACGATATTGATAGTTCTAAATGAGAAAATGATAATTCATTCTATAACTTAAATATATCTATTCCATTAGCGAAAAAGAAAATTTCTAATTTACTTTACAAAACTACCATTTATAAAGCTTTGGAAGACGTTGGATTATTAAAACAATTTGCTTATCGTTATCCACATGAATTTTCTGGTGGACAATTACAAAGAATTGTTATCGCACGTGCTTTAATTACTGAACCTAAAGTTATTGTTGCTGATGAACCAATTGCATCTTTAGATATTTCAATTCAAGCTCAAGTGGTAAATTTACTTAAAGATTTATGTTTGAAAAAAAATATTGGTTTAATTTTCATTGCGCATGATCTTTCGATGATTGAATATATTGCTGACAACGTACAAATTATGCATTTAGGTAAAATTGTTGAATATGGTAAAACAGAAAGCATTTATGCAAAACCATATCATCCATATACAATCAATTTATTTAAAGCAATTCCTAAAATTTCTAACGCGCATGAAAAATTCCAAAATGTTTCTTTTGAATTAGATTACATAAAAGAACAACAATTCCCTAATATTCCTACCTTTCATAAAATTAATGACGAAGAACATTATGTTTATGGAACAAGCGAACAAGTAAAAAAATGATTAAATGGTGAAAAATAAAAAGCACAAACGTGCTTTTTATTTTATTTATTGATAGTTATTTCAATTTCATCATCGGAAGAATTATTTTCATTATATTCGTAAGTATCTTCCATTCAATCCTTTTTATTAAAATTTTCTTTAGATTCAACTACTAAATCATTCTCTTTTTCTAAGTAAATATTACTTAATTCATTTTTACTATTTTCTAAAGTTAAAGAATTAATAGTATCAATTTCTTTTTTATTATCAAAAGCAGAAATAGTCTCTTCTCTACTTTCTAATGCTTTAATTTCGTAAATTTTAGAAGCTTTTTGTTGGTAGATTATTTCAGTTGTTTGATCCTTTTTATATTCATCAATTTCAAGACTTAGATGCGATATGAAATCAAAAATTTCATATTTATCTTTTTCTCATTGAATTCTATCTAGTGCATAAATACGATAATTTTTACTTTTTATAAATTTAATTTTGTCATGAAATTTTAAATAGTCTTTTACATTTTTAAAGGAATAATCATTAATAATAAAACCTATTTCTAAAGTTGGACCATTTTTTATTGCAAAATCTATATCAATAGTTCCAATTTTTTCATTATCTTTTAATTCTAAATTATTGTATTTGCCTATTTCATTGGCTAATTCGTCAAAGATATTTTTCTTTAAGTTATTTAATTTATTATTATTTATTTCCTCTTTCTTTTGAATATAATTTTTTCTTTCTTCATCACTTAATTCTAAAAATTCTAATCATTTTTTAAAAATAATAATATCTTCACCTGTATTTTCATTTAGAATTATTTCATTAGCCTTGATTGACTTAATAACAATAAGTTTTTCTTTCGCTCTACTTATTGCAACATTTAGGGCATTTTTACCACCACTTCTTCCCACATATGTAGAATGAATAGCTGCATTTTTATCATAAGCGACTGTAGCTATAACTAAATCTGCTTCATCACCTTGAATGTTTTCTATGTTTCTTATTAAAAGCTTATTTGTCATTATTGCTTCTTCAAGTTCTTTATGGTTATTCATAATATCTTCTTGAATTTTTTCTTTTTGTTTTTTGTTGAAGCAAAGTAAGATAATTTTATTATAGCTATTGATATTTTCTTTAAGTTTACTAATAGCAAATTCGTTTTCTTTAATGTTAGTATTATTTATTCATTCGCCTTCAACATCATAAATTTCAATTGGTTTATTATTTTTTTCGTTAAGATGGAATAAATCTATGACGTCTAAACTTTCATCATAGAAATGTTTTGAACTAAAAGTCATCAATGCAGCATAATTAGAACGATAATTTTTATCTAACAATATTTCATGCACTTCATAACCTTTAGCATAGTCTAAAACAGATTCAATATTACCTAAAATTTCATCATTATCTACTGATCTAAAGCCGAATCAATTAGAAGGTCTCATTTGCTGATCATCGCCAGCTAAAATTTTACGTTTGCCTAAATAAAGCATAGGCAAACCTTTTTCGAAAAACATTTGACTTGATTCATCTAAAATAGCATAGTCAAATTCATCTTTATTTCAAGCAGATAAATCACTATTTGGAGTAGCTATGATAATAGGGTAGATAGTTTTAATAATTTCTATAAATTTTTTAATAAATTTATAAGGTTCCATTTTTGCTGTATTGATAACTACAGAAAAATTGTTAACCATAGTTTTATTTTTTTCAATTAGTTTTTTAATTTTTTCAGTAATATTAGTTGCAATATAACTATTAATTTTTTTAATATCTATCAAATCCTTGTGAATATATTTTGGCAGCATTGATTTTAATTCTTTAATTTTCGTTAAATCATTTTTATCAAAAGAAGAACTAGCATTTAATAACTCATTTAAATTAGTGTTTAATCAACCTAAATGATTAAAAATATTTTGGTGATTTTTGTTAATATATTTTCATTTTTTGTTAAAGAAGTGAAAAAATTTAAGATTATTCTTTTTAAGTAGTTCCTTTTTATAATTTTTGTTTTCAACTTTTATTGTAGGGTATTTAATTTCTTTATCTAAGTTAATTAATGTTATAAATTCTTCTTTTTTTAAATCATCAATAGCATCGCCTAATTTAGCTATAAAATAGAGATATTGATCAAATTTATCATTTTTATTTTTGTTCAAATAGCTTATAAAGTTAATTTCATCATTGCTAATTAATTTGTCTATTTTTTCAGGATTAATTCTATCTTTATTAGAGAAATTAAAGTATTGTAAAAATTTTCAATATTTTTTAATTGGTTTATAAAAATCATTGCGGTTTTTAAATTTAGAAATATTTAATTCTAAAGCATATTGATTTAAAATGCCTAATCTATCGCTAATAACATCAAGGGCGGCCTTTTTTTCAGAACAAACTAAAGAGGTTTTTCCATAGAATAATATATTAGTTAATATATTAACTATAGTTTGACTTTTGCCTGTTCCTGGTGGGCCTCAAATAATTGTATTTTGGCTTAAAGCACTAATAATAGCACGATCTTGAGAATAATTTGTTGGAGTAATTTTGAAAATAGATTTATTAGTGTCGAACATTATTTTATCTATTTTTTCATCGTATATTTTTTTATCAAACTCAACGTCTATAATTTTATCTATTTCATTATCGTTGATGATTTCTAACATACGATTTCTAGCATAACCTCCAGTAGGTTGACATAAACAAAGAACAAAACCACCGTAGAATTCTAAATTACTATTTCTAATTTCCTCCGCATTAAATCTTGGGCAAGAAGTAATTTTTTCTACTTTGAAATCATATAAATCTTTTCAAGAATTATTCAAATTTTCAATGATTTCAACAGGGGCTAAATCTAATAAATCCTCACTAAAATTAAGATCGAAATTATTTTGTTTAATTATGAAAATTAGTTTTTCGTTAAGTACAATATCTGGAGAAAGAGATAAAAAAGTGCGACCATTTTTAAATTCAAAACTAACTTTTTTATAAAACAAAGGAGCAAAAATTGCTTTGTTATCTATATTAACTTTAACAAAAATAAAGCCAACATAAAGCGGTCAAGTGCTTGTTTGTTCAAAAATTTCTTCAACTTTTTTATCAAAAATTTTATAAAAAGTAATATTTTTTTGATTTCTGGCTTTTAGTTCACTTATTATTCTATTTTTTTGATTATCAAAATGTTTTTGAATTTGAATTTTTCTTGAATCACTTAATTCAAAATTTGTTTCAGTTAAATAATTAATTAGTTCAATAGGATCGGTAATTGAAATAGTTTTTTCTATCATAAACGATGTGAATTTTTCAATTAAAGGAACATTATTTTCTTTGCTATAAAGTACTTTATTATAGACCTCTTCGTCAAAATGCTTGTACAGATCTAAGCAAAAATTATTGTCAGTTTTAGTAAAAACCGCAGGATCGTTAGGAGAAATGTCCAATAAGTTATTAAGAATGGTTTGATATTCATTTTTATGATCTTTTTTATTCATTAATTCTCCCTTTTTGATTAATTGCACTGTAATTTTAAATTTTATTAAAACTTGTTTTAAATTTTAAGAAGAAATAAAAAAAATATCGCTTGAGCGATATTTTTGGTCACAAATGAAATGGTGCGAACGAATGGACTTGAACCATCGACCTCACGATTATCAGTCGTGTGCTCTAACCATCTGAGCTACGCTCGCATTACTCTATGAATTTTATCACAAAATTCATAGATAAATAAAATTATATAATGTATAAACTAACGTTTTGAGAATTGACGAGCACGACGAGCGGCATTAAGACCAGGTTTTTTACGTTCTTTAATACGTGCATCTCTAGTTAACATGCCTTCTGGTTTTAATTTTGCACGATATGAATCACTAGCTAACAATAAGGCACGAGCAATTCCTAAACGAATTGCACCAGCTTGACCGCTTAAGCCGCCACCACGAACATTTACAAAAATATCAAATGTACCTTTAGTTTCTGTTAATACTAATGGTTGTTCAGCGTCTTGGATATATAAATCTGATGTTAAATAATCTTTAGCTTCACGATTATTAATCATAAATTTTCCTGTTCCTGTTTTTAAAGTAACACGAGCAGTTGATGATTTACGACGTCCAAGACCACGATATTCAAGAGTTTTAGCCATATTATCTTACCTCTAACTTTTCTGGTTGTTGTGCTTCATGTTTGTGAGAAGGACCTGCATAAACAAATAAATTTTTACGTTGTTTGTTACCTAGTTTTGTATGTGGTATCATTCCTGAAATTGCTTTTTCTACTATTGATGTAGGTTTTTTAACTCTTAATTTAGCAGCAGTAATACTTTTTAACCCACCAGGATAACCAGTATGATGATAGTAAATTTTGTCTTCTTCTTTATTTGCGGTGAGAATAGCTTTTTCAGCATTAACAATTATTACATAATCGCCCATATCTGCATTAGGAGTAAAAGTTGGTTTATTTTTTCCTCTTAAAACAGAAGCCACAAAAGCAGCTAAGCGACCTACAACTTGTCCTTCAGCATCTACAACGTATCATTTTTTATTAGCTTTTTCACGATTAATGATTGTGGTTTGTCTCATTTGTCTCCTCCTTACGTTAGTTCTATAGATTAAGAAAAATTGCTTTTCAATTATAGTATATTCAACTAGATTTACTAATAAATCTATCTATTAAATGAATAATTTAACATAGTGTAATAATAGCAAAAATTTTTTATTATATTAAAATAATTCTATTATGAATAACATTAGAAACTTTTTCCCTATTTTAGAAAAAATAACTTTTTTAGACAATGCTGCCTTAAGTCAAAAACCACTTCTAGCAATAGAAAGGGAGAAAGATTTTTATCTAAATTATGCTGTAAGTACAAGAACTAGTGAATCTCCTATTGGTATACAAAATAATTTAATAATTACACAGGTAAAAGATAAAGTTAGAAAGTTATTAAAAATTAAAAATGACGAAAATGTCATTTTTACTAGCGGATCAACTGATTCATTAAACAAACTTGCTTTAATGTTAGAAAATTATTTAAATAAAAATGATGAAATTATTATTTCTGAATATAATCATTCTTCCAATATAGCTCCTTGGATTAAAATAGCAAATACTAAAGGAGCAAAAGTTATTTTTAGCGATGATATTTTAAGTAAGATTACTAATAAAACTAAATTAATAACTCTAAGTCAAATTAATAATTCTTTTGAATATAAATTAGATTTAAAGAAAATTTACGAAATAGCTTATAAAAAAGATATTTTAGTAATAAACGACGCAGCTCAAGCAATTGTTAGCGAAGAAGTTAATTTTTCCAATTGTGATGCAATAGTTTTTAGTACGAATAAATTTTATGGACCTACTGGTTTTGGAATTTTGGCTTTCAATGAGAAAATAAAAAGAATTATTGAACCTATTTTTTTAGGTGGCGGAATGGTTGATAAAATTGATTCTAATTGCGATATTATCTTTAAAAAAGGCGAATTAGCTTTTGAACCAGGCACACCTAATTTAGCTGCTATTCATATGTTTAATGGTTCATTAGATTTTTTTAATACTTTTTTAGGTTATAAAAAAAGCAAAAAACAGTTACTTTTATTATCGAATTATTTATTTGACAAACTAAAAGAAATTCCCCAAATTAAACTTTATAATTCGAGAGATTCTCATATCATTATTTTTAATATTCAAAATATCAATGCTCAAGATATTGCACATTATTTAGGAACAAAGAATATTTATGTTAGATCAGGAATTTTTTGTGCTCAATATTTAAAAAATAAATTAGATGAATCGTCGTTTGTTAGAATTTCTTTAGGAGTTTATAATAATAAAAAAGATTGCGATAATTTAATTAAAGCTTTAAAAGATGAAATTGATAAAGGGGGTAATTTTCTTGTTATTTAACCCTGATAAAAAAAGAGAAATAATCATGCAACATTATTTAAATCCTAGTTTTAAAAAGAGTAATTTATTGAATATAAAGATAGAAAAATTTGGACAAAGTTGTAGTGATCATTTACTTTTTAATTATGAAGTTAAAGAAAAAAAAATAACTAATTTATATTATGATGGACAAGGATGTGCATTTTTTTTAGCATCAAGTGATATTCTTTGTTCTTATTTAAACAATAAAAGTATTCCAGAAGCTATTAGTTTTTTAAAAACTTATCAAAAATTAATTCGTGAAGAAAGCAAATTAACTAAGGAAGAAGAAAAAATGTTGGATCAACTAATGGTTTTTGATAACGTTAAAGCTCATTATAATCGTGTTAATTGTTGTTTAATGCTTGCTGATTCTTTATTAGAAAAATTAGAAAATGAATAAAGTAATTTTTCATATAGATTTTGATTCTTACTTTGTAAGCGCCCATAGATCAATAGATAGTTCATTGATAAATAAACCAGTAGCAATAGGAAGAAAATTTAAACGCTCCATTGCTTCTTCTGTTAGTTATGAACTTAAAAATAAAGGTATTAAAGCAGGCTATCCTAACTACAAAATTTTAGCAATTGAACCAAAAACTATTTTTGTAAATCCAGATTTTGCTCTTTATACTAGAATTTCTTCACAAATTTTTGAATATTTATTCACTAATATTAGTAATAAAATTGAAATTTATTCTATTGATGAATGCTGAATTGATGTTAGTAATTTAGCTAAAAAAAATGATCCTTTAGAATTAGCTAGAAAAATCCAACGCAACATTAAAAATTTATTTAAAATACCTATTTCAATAGGCATTTCGTATAATAAATTTTTTGCAAAAATGGCTACTTCTTTAGCTAAACCTTATGGTGTATTGTTAATTGATTACAATAATTTTAGAAAATTAATTTGGCCTTTATCTATCGACAAATATTTTGGAATAGGTAAATCCTCTTTACCCAAGATTTTAAATTTAAATATTAAAACTATTGGTGATTTAGCTAATTTTAGTTCTACTAATTCCTATTTGTATGATATTTTTAAATCAAGAACAAGGTTAATAATTGATCAAGCTAATGGTAATGGTTCAGATGTTATTTTAAGTGACAACAATCATCCTAAAAGTCTTGGTGTAGATTTAACTTTTATGGGCGATGATATTGATGATTATGAACAATTAGTTAATATTTTAAAAGAACAAGTTAGAGAAATTTGTAATAAAGCTTTTTTAAGAGGATTGGTTTCTGATGTTGTAGCTATAAATTTGCGTGATAAAAATAAAAAATGAAATGGAGTACAAAAAAAACTTAAAGTTTATTCTAACGAATTTAATTTTATTTTTAACAACGTAATTAAGCTATTTGATAGTAAATGAAATAAAAAAGCATTAAGAGGTATAGGTGTTAAATTAATGAATGTAAAAGATGAAGAATTTGTGGCAATAACGTCTCCAATAATTAATGATGAAAGTGATTCAAATTACAACAATTTCTCTTTTTCTATTAGCAAGGAAAAAAAGCAAAAAAGAAATGAAATTAATTCATTAATAGATTTAGTCAACAAAGTAACAAAAAATAATTCAACAATGAGAGCAGATAAATATGAAAAACAAAGCAAAACTTTTTTACACCAAACTAAATTTATTAATCAAGATTTTATAAAGAAAGGTTAGTTATGAAAATAGGGCTTTATGGAGGGTCATTCAATCCTGTTCATTCAGGTCATATAAAAATTGCTAATTTGGCCATAAATGAGCTTAATTTAGACAAATTGATATTTATTCCTGCGGCGGTTAATCCTTTTAAAAAGAAACAAAAAAACGCTCCTAGTCAGGATCGCATTAACATGTTAAATTTAGCTATTGAAAATAGCAAAAAAATGGAAATTTCTGATTTTGAAATCAAAAGAGGTGGTGTAAGTTATACTTTCGAAACTATTCGCTACTTTAAAAATAAATTTAAAGATCATGAATTATTTTTTGTTATGGGAAGTGATTTATTAGCTAAATTGCATAAGTGAGAAAATATTGATGAAATTTCTAAAAAATGTCAATTAGTAGTTTTTAGAAGACAAAAAAGAATTCCTACTTCAAACATTAAAAAATTCAATATTAAAGTTTTAAAAAATGAAATCTTTAATGAATCATCAACTTCTATTAGAAATGGTTTTTTAGAACAAACTCCTTGAAAAGTAAATGAATATATAGGTAAAAATTATTTATATGCTTTTGAATTAGTTCATAATATTTTAAAAGTTGATCCTAAAAGAGCAAAACATTGTGTTAAAGCAGCAGAATTTGCTTCTAAATTAGCTAAAAATTTAAATTACAACGTAAAAGTGGCTTATCATGCCGGATTATTTCATGATATAGCTAAAAGATTCAGTGAAGAATTTAGTTACAACTTAATAAAAAAATATACCAAAAATTTTAGTAAGGAAAAATATCCTAAAGAATTTCTGCATCAAGTTTGTGGTGCTTTATGAGTTGAAAAAATTTATAAAAATGATAATAAAGAATTAATTCATGCCATAAGTATTCACACTTCCTTAGATTTAGAATTAAATTTACTAGACAAAATTATTTTTGTTGCTGATAAAATATGTGATGGAAGAGCTTTTGAAGGGGTACAGAAATTAAGAAAATTAGCCCTTGAAAATTTTGATTTAGCTTTTAAAGAAATAGTAAAGCTTAATTATAAATTTAATCTTGATAAAGGCGTTAAATTTGATAAAAAAGCTCTTGAAATATACAACAAATGAATGAATTAAAAATGAAAGAAAAATCAATTAGATTACAAAAAATTATCGCCAATAGTGGTTTTTGCTCTAGAAGAGAAGCTGAAAAATATATTTTTAATAGTAAGGTTAAAGTAAATAATAAAATTGCTAAAATAGGACAACTAGCTTCCTATGATGACAAAATTGAAATTAATAATCAACTAATTAGTTTCAATAATTTTAAGCTAGTATATTTTTTGTTAAACAAACCTAAAAAAACCATTTCTAGTGCCAAAGACCCACAAAAAAGAACAACTGTTGTAGATTTGATAAAAACTGATCAAAGAATAGTTCCTGTAGGAAGATTAGACTATAATACAACCGGCGCTCTATTATTAACAAATGATTTAAATTTAGTAAATAAATTAACTCATCCTAAATACCAAATCATTCGTGTTTATAGGGCAAGAATTAATATTCCTTTAACATTAAAAGAATTTAAAGAGATAAATAGAGGAATCATAGTTAATGGCAAAATTTCTCATCAAATAGTAGATCAAGTTGCTGATAAATCATATTTAATTCAATTACATGTTGGTTCATATCATCACATCAAGGAATTATTTAAATATTTCAATAGAGAAGTTATTAACTTAAAAAGAATTTCCTACGCCAATTTAACAGTTGAAAAAATGCCTGAAGGAAGTTATAGATCTTTAAAAATTAAAGAAATTAAAGATTTAAAAAGATTAGTTAGAGAGCAAGAAAACAAATTAAATTTAAACAATGAAAAACAAAATTAAATTATTTTTAACCTTTTCTTCAATTTCCTTATTGCCACTATTAGCTTTTTCTTGTCAAAGCAGTTTTTATGATTTAACAAGAGTTCTAGAGGCAAATTATAGTAATGAAATTCATAAATTATTTTCTCAATATAAAGTAAATTATGAAAAATTTAGCGACTTTTTTGCCCTTAGTGATAATAGCAAGGAAAATGCTTTTAGCTATTTTTATAATCGTTGATTTAAAGCAAATAAAATAAGTAGTTATTTTGCAGCAAATGTTTTAAATAATTCTAAAGTAAATACAATTTTAATGCTTAGTGATGAGAATAAAGATATAGGCTATTTTGAAAACAATACTTTTATATCATTAAAAAATACATTTAATGCTTTCTTAACTGATTTTAGTATGAATGAAATTGATTATACTAATAATTTTATGAGTAAAATGAATCGTTTTTGAATGCTTAATAATGAAATGAAAGATATTATCAATGATGATGCTAGAGCATATTCAAATTGATCTTTTAGCGAATTTTATAATCAATTTTTCAATAGCGATTTAGGAAATGATTATCCTTTGTTTAAAAATACGGATAATCCAAGTGAAAATAGAGAAATTTTTAATGACCGTTTAAATGATATTTTTAATAGATTTAATAATGAATATAAAGCAAAAATTTTTAACGAAGATATAAAGAATATAGATTATTCTAAGTTGGGTTTCTCTCTTCAAGCAGATGGAACCTATGGTCATTCTCATGCTTTAATTAACTTATGAAATGAATGAAATTCAATGACTTTGGTCTATTATAAAGATAAAGAAATAGTAACAGATAAAAATAATCGTTTGAAAATTATTAAAGATTTATTTTCAGATTTTAAAAGTTTAAATAAAGATAACAAAACAATTTATATTATTGATAAAAATGATGATAAGAAAAATTTTAATTTATCTAATTTCCTTATTTCATGGGAAGATTTAGTAAAAAATAATAATATTGAAATTGAAAAAAATAATAATTCTTTTAATAATTTTAAGAAACATTTATTAGATTCATCTAACAACATGATTTCTATTGCTAAAAGAATAATTAATACTATAAAAAACTATAATAATTAAAGAGAATTAGTTTTCTCTTTTTTTTATATTATTTTTATTAGTAAAAACTTAAATGATTAAGAATTATTTTTATATAATTACCCCATGAAAATAGCTAATTATTGAAAAAAAGATAAATTAATTAACATGAAAATTTTATCTATTTTTAATGAAGATAAAAATCCTTCATTAGCATTTTTTGTTATCGAATATACCCAAAACATTTTTGATTTAATATCCTCTTTGAATTAGTTATTTTCAATAATTATTCAAAGGAGATATATGAAAAAAACAAGCAATCAACATATTATTGAATTAATTGACGTTGTTAAAGAATTTGATGAAAAATTAGTTTTAGATCATGTTGATTTAAAAATTAATAAAGGTGAATTTGTAACATTGTTAGGTCCTTCAGGTTCAGGCAAAACAACTATTTTGCGTTTAATTGCTGGATTTGAATGAGCTACACGTGGTGAAATTAAATTTAATGGTCTTGACATTAAAGACTTGCCTGCACATGCACGTGATTTATCAACAATTTTTCAAGATTATGCTTTATTTCCTCATTTAAATGTTGAAGGAAATATTAAATACGGTTTAGTATTAAAGAGAAAACCTAAAGAACACATTGAACCAAAATATCAAAAATTACTTACAGAAAAAATTAAACAATGAGAAAAGAAAAGCCAATTAGAAAGAACTAAACTTGATCGTATCCAAAATGAATACGAAAAAGAAATGCAAAATTTTAGACCTTCAAGTCGTCAATATAAGAAGAGACAAAAATGATTAGACGATTCAGATTTTAAATATTCATATTGGGAATATTATGTTAATTCACAAATCGAAAAATTTGAAAAAAAATATTTAACAAGAAAATTAACTAAAATGGAAATTCAAAAAGAAGTTAATAATATTGTTAAACTAGTAGGTCTAGAAGGCAATGAAAAGAAAAGTATTAATGAACTTTCAGGCGGAATGAAACAACGTGTTGCTTTAGCTCGTTCTCTAGTTATCGAACCTGAAATTTTACTTTTAGATGAACCTTTAAGTGCTCTTGATGCAAAGATTCGTCAGAGAATGCAAGTTTTGTTGAGAACTATTCAACAAAAATTAGGCCTTACTTTTATCTTTGTTACTCATGATCAAGCTGAAGCGCTTGAACTTTCAGATAGAGTAGCTGTTGTTAGAGATGGCAAAATAGAACAATATGATACACCAAAAGCAATTTACGATTATCCGGTAAATAAATGGGTTGCGAATTTTATTGGTGAATCAAATATTTATAATGGTATTTTTGTTGAAGGCGGCAATGTAAGTATTTGAGACAATAGAATTTATAAAACAATTCATAATGAGGATGAATTTACTATTGGTCAAGAAGTCGATGTTTTAATTAGGCCAGAAGATATTGATATAGTCGATACTGATAGAGAAAAAGGCAACAAATTAAAAGGAAAAATAATTAATTTAACTTACAGAGGAAGTTATTATTATCTAAAATTAGAATTAGAAAATAAACAAATTATTTATGTAGAAACAGCAAAGAAATTTAATGATAATGAAGACGTTTATATTAGTTGAACAATTGATTCTATTCATTTAATGCCAAAAGATAAGAAATGAGACTATTCAGCTGATGTTAAATAAAATTACAAATATTTTTGCTAATAATAAACGTCTAAGTTTACTTTCTATTTTCTTTATTATTGCTATTTTTTTCATTCTTTTACCAATTCTTTTAATTGTTATTAATGCTTTAACTCCTAGAGAAAATTTTGATTCATTTTCTTTAGTTAAAGAAAAAAATACTTGAATTCAAATTGGCAGAAGTCTTAAAGTAGGCTCAATAAGCGCTTTAATATGCTTAGTTATAGCTTTTCCTTATTCATACATAATAGCAATGACTAAAAATAAATACTTACCTATTTTTGCAATGAGTTTGATTATTAGTCCTATGATAATTTTTACAATTGCGCGTTTGTATGCTATTAGAGGTTTTTTTCTTTCAATTTTTGATTCTCAATCATTAAATTCCGAATGATTTTTAGTAATAGGCTTAACCTATTTGAATTTGCCTTTAATGATTATGCCGCTTTATTCAGTTCTTAAAGATATGCCAAAAAATATTTTAGAAGCAAGTGAAGATTTAGGATACAACAAGTTACAAACAATGTTTAGAGTTGTTATTCCTTATAGTTTAAAAGCAATCATTAGTGGTTTAGGACTAATTTTTCTCTCTTCAGCAACTAACTTTGTAATTAGTGATAAACTAGTTCCTGATAAAAATTCTGTTCCTTTAATTGGTGCTGTTATTAATGATTTTTCTAATCCTGCTAATGAATTTGCTTTGTCGAGGGGAACAGCAATTGTTCTAGTTGTTTCGGCCCTTTTTATAGGAATATATGCATTAATACAATTTTTACCTAAAGTGATTTCTAAATTTAATAAAAGAGGTTGGAGATATGAATAAATTGGTTTCTTTTATTAAACATTCCTATATTTATATTATTTTAGCTTTAACATATATTCCTTTATGCTTTGCGGTTGTTTTTAGTTTCAATAAACCTAGCGATAAAGGATTTCTAAGTTCCTATTGAAATAGATTTAGTGATGAAGCTTGAGTAAATTTTTGAGAAAACGGTAGAGATGTAGCTTTAATCAATTCATTAATAATTGCTCTATTTACAGCACTTTTAGTAATTATTATTTCTTTGATAACTGTTTTTGCATTGTGAAGACAAAGAAATAAAAAAATTGCTTCAGCAGTCAATTCGATAACTAATATACCTCTAATTAATCCCGATAATATTACAGCTATAGGATTGGTTTTAGTTTTTGGTTTACTTTTTGGTACTTTAGCTAATACTGAAGAAGGTTTAATAAGAGGAATTGTAGGACATACTATTATGTCTCTTCCTTATGGAATTACTTTAATGCTTCCTAGAAGCGATAAATTTAATAAATCACTTTTAGAAGCTAGTCAAGATTTAGGCTTTTCTCCTATTAGATCATGGTTTAAAACTTATTTTATTTACATGATTCCTTCAATTATTTTTAGTGGAATTGTCGCTGCTTTTTTATCTCTAGATGATTTTATTATCTTGAGAACTTTAACTAATACTTCTACTTTAGGAACTAAACTTTATGAAAGTGATTTTCAAGCATGAGGTTTAGTTGTTGGTGCAGCTTTAATGTTTCTTACTATCATAGGTAATTTTGTTTGAATATTCTACAAAATAAAAAATAATAAAAAAATTAGCAAAAAAACAAGCGATAAAAATTTATTTGTTAGATTAAAAAATAATTCAAATACTACTACCGAAGAATTTGTTCTTAAAAAAGGAGCAAATGATGGCACAAAATAGATTTTTAAAATTGATGAAAGAAAAAATTTTTAATAAGAAAAATTTTTATGTGCTTCTTAGTGTAAGCTTTATTAGTGCTTTGGCAGCTTCTTTAACTTATAAATACAATAATCCTTTTAAACCAACTTTTTACAACTATAAACAATATATAGAAGAAGATATCAAAAAAGATATTGAAAAAGAATTTGACTATAAAGAATTTGATACTTTAAATCAATTTACTGTTGCGATTTTAACAAATAAAGCAATAGCTGGAATAGGTTCAGATTCTCAAGCGGTTACTTTAATTAAAAAAGATAAATTACAAAAAATTGATTTTTATAAATTATTTCCTGAAACATTTAATAACCCTGAAAATAAAAATAAAAAAGTTGATGAAATTTTAAAATCATTATATTCAGATGTTGTTTGAAATCATTTGGTTTCTTATGATGATGATCTTAAAACTGATGAATTTGGTCATAATTTTTCAGATGGACCAAGACATTTATGAGAATATTTTGTTCCTTATTTTGCACAAGATATGGTTATTGCTTACAATCCTTCAAAAATACTAAATCTTGATTCTTATAATTTTAATTTAGAAGATTATTATGCTCTTGATAAAAAAATCATTAAAGAAGTAAGTAGTCAAAGAGAAAATGATCCTTCTTGATCTCCTTGATCAATGTATAGCATTTTAAAAGTACTTAAAGAAAATGGTTTTAATAATTTAGAAATAACTGATGCTGTTAGAGACAATATGATTTATGGTTCAGCATACCATTTTGATAAGGAAACTGGGAAATATACTAATGATTTAGCAACAGGCCAAGGACAAGATTTTGGCCAAATTAATGATATTAATAAATTTATTAAGTTATTTAATGAACATTTAAAAGAGGAATATAAAAATGATAATTTATATCCAAATAATGTTCTTAAACTAAGTGAATTACAAAATGATTTAAATAATTTTGTTAATAAAACACAAAATGGTTACAGTAATTTTAAAGAATTAATTGATCAATTTTCTAATTTGATTAAAAATTCTACTGGTTATAAATTAAACGATGAAAAAGTTAATTTTATTGGCAATGGTTTAGAATTAGTTGATCGTTTAATAAGTCCTGCTTCAGAAATTAATGTAGGTGTTATTTATAATGGCGATACTATTGATGCCTATAGTGCTAATGATAATAATAGCAGTGTAAGAGATGGTGTTGTTAGATATTTAAGACCAAAAGATAATTTACTATTGGTGGATGGTTTAGTAATTGTAAAAGATACTAACGAAAAAATTTCTAATAAAATTTATGATTTAGCTAAAAATACTTTTTTAGATGGAATTGACCTTAAACAAGAAGAATACGATAAATTAAATGACGAACAAAAACTTGATTTAGGAGCAATTAAAAATTTTGATACAGTAGGCTATACTGTTGCTTATAAAAGACTTGTCGACTATGTTAAAAATGAATATTTTAATTACATTAAAGACCAGGAAAAACCCGAATCAATGCAAAATATTGATGATGTAAAATGAAACAAATATCTTGATTATGAAGTAGCTTATGTAAATAATCTTTTTGACATTAATGATGTTTACAAAGTTTGAAAAGATGAATCAAATCCAAATGATTTTTACTCATATAAAGTTGTTCACCATAGTATTAAACCAGTTGATCAAAAGGCTTTAACTGATATTGAAACCTATTGAAATTTACAAATTAAAAAATAATATTAAAAATCAGCTTATGATAAAAAAGCTGATTTTTAAATATATAATTTTAAAATAAAAAGCCTGTTTAAAACAGACATGACATGAGATAAACTCGATATCGGCTCACGAAAATTATAGCATAAGAGGAAAGATGAAAATATTTCAATTACATAATAATTCTGTTTATTCTTTTTTAGAATCCTTGATAAAAATAGAAGATTTAGTTAAATTGCACAAGGAAAATAATTTTGATAAAGTTGTTTTAACAGATCATAATAATATGTTTGGTTTAGGAACTTTTTTAGAAGAATGTAAAAAAAATGATATCAAACCAATTATTGGTTTAGATCTTGACGTAGAAAATTATCGTTTTATTCTTTTAGCCAAAAACTACGAGGGCTATAAATTTTTAAATAAATTAGTTCTTCTAAAAAGTCAAAATAAACAAATTAATGTAATTGATATTAACAACGAAAATGTTTTTATTTTAGATCATCCTGATGAGGGCTATTATGCTAAAACGAAAAAAAATATTTTTAGTTCTTGAAATAATTACTATGTTCATTCTACTGATAAAAATTTACCTAATTCTATCTATTTAAAGGCGAATAATGCTTTGAATAAAAATGACAATGATGCTTTAAAATTATTAAGCAAAATGAGTAATAAAGAAATCAAATTAGTTGATAAAAATTATTTTATCGATGAAGAAATTGATCCTATTTTTACTGAGAGAATTAGTTTTATTAAAGATAACTGCAATGTTATTTTTCCTGAAAAAAAACTTAATTTAGCATTTTTTAATGATTTAAATAATGAAGAAGCTTTTGAATTTTTTCTAGATTTAATTAAAGAAAATTTGCTAGTTAAAATTAAAGAATTAGATAAATATCCCTCTTGAAAAGAAAGATTAAATTATGAAATTCAAGTTATAAAAGAATCTAATTTTGTTAATTACTTTTTAATAATTCATGATCTAATTAAGTGATCAAAAAATAATTCTATAGCTATAGGGCCAGGAAGAGGAAGTGCTGCTGGTTCTTTAGTTTCTTATCTTTTGAATATAACAGAAATTAATCCATTAAAATATGATCTATTATTTGAGAGATTTTTAAATCCTAAAAGATTAACTTGACCAGATATTGATATTGATATTCAAGATGATAGAAGATTTGAAGTTTTTAAATATTTATATGATAAATATGGATTTGAAAATATTGCTTTAATTTCAACCTTTCAAACAATAGGTGCAAAAATGGCTTTAAAAGATGTTAACAGAGTGATGGAGAATAATTTAAATAATATTGAGATCAATAATTTAACTAAATTATTAGCAAGTGGGGAAACTTTAGAAGAAGCCAAATTAAATAATAGAAAATTTAGAATAGCTATTGAAAAACATACTTTATTATACGAATTAGCCCTAAAAATAGAAGGATTACCTCGCCAACATAGTTTTCATCCAGCGGGAATTTTAATTACTAATGATAAAGTAAATGAAATAGTTCCTACTTCTTTATCTAATTTTGAAAATTTTCAACAAGTACAATTAACAATGAATAATATTGAAAATTTTGGTCTTTTAAAAATAGATCTATTAGGTTTAAAAACATTAACTGAATTAAAGGGTATTGAACAATTTTTAGAAAAAGATGAATATTTTGAATCTAAGCTCGAAAAAGGAATAGATGTTTTAAATGATAAAATGACTTTCGATATGCTAAATGCAGGTATAACTGAAGGAATTTTTCAATTAGAATCAAGCGGAATGACTAACACTATTAAGAAAGTTATTATTGATAAATTTGATGATTTATATGCGATAATTTCTCTTTTTAGACCGGCTAGTTCAATGTATATTAGTGACTATGCTCATAATAAAAGATATAAAAATAGTGTTAAAACTATTCATCCTTCGTATGATTCAATAGTAGAAAATACAAATGGCATTTTAATTTATCAAGAACAAATTATGCAAATTGCTCAAAATGTAGCAAAAATGTCTTTTAGTGAAGCAGATTTTTTAAGAAGAGCAATTAGTAAAAAAAATGATGAAGAAATAAATAATTACGAAACTAAATTTACTGAATTAGCGATTAAAAATGGCTTAAGAACAAGCCAAATAAAAGAAATTTATGAAATGATTAAACGTTTTGGTTCATATGGATTTAATAAAAGTCATGCCGTTTCATACGCTTATTTAACCATGAAAATGGCCTATTACAAAAGACATTATCCCCTATTTTATTTTTCTTCCTTGATTACTAATTCAGAAGGTTCGCAGGAAAAAGTTAAAAAATATGTAGATGAAGCTAAAATGATTGGTTTTAATATTTATTCTCCTGATATTATTTATTCCACAAATAAATGTTTTTTTAATAATAAATTAGAATTGTATTTACCTTTGAATTTAATTAAAGGTTTAGGGAATGAAAACATTAATAAAATTATTACGGAAAAAAATAATGGCGAAAATTTTGAAGGAAAAAATATTACTGAAATAATACTTAGACTTCGTTATGCCGGTGTTAAAGATAATGTTTTTGAAATTTTAATTAAAGCAAATTGTTTTAGAGCATTTGGACCGATTAAATATGTAGAATTTTGCAATAAAAAAATTAAAGAAATTTATGATTTATTTAACAGTTACAATACCTTTAATGAGGCCAAAGAAGCAATTAATCAGGCGGGTTATTTAAACGTAATTTTTGCTAATCCTAAATCTAAAGAATTCGAAGATTTTGAATATGAAAAAAGAAATGAATACGAAATGTTAGGTTCTATTTACAATGTTTATTCGACTTTAAAATACGAGAAGAATTATCCTAATCGTTTAGCTAATTTAATTCCTGATGATATTGCTAGATGATATGTATGTGAAATAGTTAATTTAAAATTATTTAAACTTAAACATTTTTGTATTTTAGAAGTAAGAGATAGTACAAAAACAATTGCTTTTACTTTTAGTGAAAATTACTATGAAAGATTTGCTAATTTGAAAATAGGGCAAGTTATTTTAATCCAGGCAATTCATAAATTTAATTCTAAAAATCCTAGAATCATTAATTGAAAGGAAATTGAATAATGGAAAAATTTCTTTTAATAGATGGTAATTTATTGTTATTTCAATCTTTTTATGCTTCCTATAACCCTTATTCTCAGGCAAATTTAATGAAATCACCATTAGGAATAACTACTAACGGTGTACATGTTTTTTTAATAACTTTAGCAAAATTAATCAATTATTTTCAACCTAAATATTTATTCATTGCTTTTGATGCAAATGCTAAAACTAAAAGACATCAAATGTATAGTGATTATAAAAGTGGAAGAAATAAAGCTCCAGAAATAATTTTTGAACAATTTTTTTTAATTAAAGATATACTAAAAAAACTTAATATTGCTTGAGAAGAAAAAGAAGGTGATGAAGCAGATGATTTAATAGCTTCACTGTCAAGCAAATTCAAAACAGATAATTATATTTATTCAAAAGACAAAGATTTATTGCAATTAGTTAAGAAAAATATTTCTATTGTTAGAAATAATAAAGAACATAATTTTGAAATTATCAATGCAGAAAATTTTAGATTTTTTTACGGTTTTAATCCAGAACAAGTAGCCGATTTTAAAGCTTTAGCAGGCGATTCTTCAGATAATTTGCCTGGAGTAAATGGAATAGGCGATAAAGGAGCTACTAAATTAATAAATGAATATGGTAATTTAGAAAATATTTATGAAAATCTTGATAGTATTAAAGGAAAATTAAAAGAAAAACTAACTAAGGATAAAGATCAAGCTTTTTTATGTAAAAATTTAGCTCTGTTAAATAAAAATGTTGAAATGAATCACAATCTAAATTTTTATGCTAATTATTTAAATAATGCAGATGAAGGATTTTTATTTTTAGAAAAACATGGTTTAAATAAAGCAAAAGAATATTTACAAGGAATTGCGCGAAATAAAAATGAATAAAAGTTTAAGTTATAAAGTAAAGTTCGTTGAAAATGTTAAAGACACACAGACGCTACCTAAATATAAAATAAATTTTGCCATCGAAATTTTATTGTTTCTTCTATTTTTATTTTTTTCAGGATGCTTGCTTATAATTCACTTCTATCAACCTGATTTTTCTAAAGGACAAATTTCAAGTTTATATACTTTAAAGCAAATTTATGTTTATTCTATTGGTTTAGCCTTTGGTGATTTAATAATATTTATTATCATAGGCATTTTCGCGACTTTTCTTATAAGATGAATTGCACATTCGCTTAACTATAAATCCTTGCGTTGATTTAGAAAATATTGAAAAGTAGATAATTGAATATTTAAAAAGAAAGCAATAACTTTTATTTGATTAAATTTACTAATTATTGCCTGTTTTTATCATTTCGTTTTAGTAAGTCTTAGATTTGATAATTTCGCCTATTTTACAGTTCAAAATGTAAAAAATGTTTTCACTAAAGGTTGATATTATTCTTTTACTAACAATGCAATTAATAATTCGACTTTACCTAATTCTAATTTAAATATAGGAATTTTTGCAGATTCAATTTTAAATTGTATTTATGCTTTAAGTTTCTCGCCATATTTAGCCTTTATTTTAATTGCTATTTTAACTATTTATACTTATTCTTCATTTATTTTAGTTGATATTAAAATCTATTTTAAATACTTAAATCCTAAGAAATTTTCATTAGAACAAATTAAATACAATTTGAAAAAAAGTTTTATTTTTTACTATAGTGAAGATATTGGTAATTATTTTAACTTTGTAACAAAAAGCGCATTTGCACAAAAAGAAAATTTAGATCTTTCATTAGATAATTTGCTTAAAAAGCTTGTTTTTTATAAAAAAGCTTTAAAACTAACTATTATCAATATTTATGAAATCAAAAATCAAGAAAATAAATTATTAGCATCTTACAAAGTAAATGAAAAAATTGACTATAAAACTAGCTATGAAAAAGAATATTTAGTTTGAGTTGAGAATTTAAATTCTTCTTTGTTTACTCAAGAAAACTATAAAAGAATTGTTTTCAAAGATGATAAAACTTTATTAGAAAATTATCAAGAACAAATCAAAAATCAAGATAAAAATATTTTTTATGAACTTTTAATCTATTATGCTAATAAAGAAAATTTAGAGGATAGAATTTTAATTGATAAATATGGTTATTATTTAAAGAATGACTTTTCATGTGATTTATTATATGGTGCAGTTAATACTTACATTTTTAAAGAAACAAATTCTTCTTTGGAAATGAAAAAGCAATTAGATAAAAATATAACTTTAAATAAACAAGATGAAAAATTAGAAACAATTAGTTTAAATAATGAAAATTTATATTATGAATATGAAGAAAAATTGGAGTCAAAAATTATACAAAAAGAAGTTAAAAATTTAACTTTGGATAATCAACCATATATACATTTAGATACTCAGGAAATTAAATTAGATGAAAAAAATAGATCCTAATTCTAATTACAATATGTCTATAAACAAAATTGATAAAGAAGAAAAAGAAATTGAGAAAAATGAATTTAATTTTAGTGAATTTGATAGCCCTATTTTGGAGGATTAATGACAAAAAATAAAGTCAAAAATTCAATCAATAAAATTAGTTTTTCTAAACTTAACGAAATAATTAAAAATAATGAACATAACAATCAATTAATGTTTATTGAATTTACTACTTCATGATGTAATGATTGCAAAATGATGAAACCAGTCATTGATGAAGTTCTTAAAGATTATGAAAACAATAACCAAGTAGTTTTTTATGAAGTAGATGCTGAAGAAGCAGGAGTTTTTAGAGATCCTTTATCAAGATGAAAAATTTATAGAGTTCCAGCTTTTATTTATTTTAAAAATAATAATATTCAAAAAATTCTTTATGAGTATTATCCTAAAAACATTATTGAAAAATATATTGAAGATTTTACTGAATAATGAATAAAAAAATAGAAATAGATTGAAATAAAATTCCGCAATTACCAGGAATTTATTTGTGAAAAGATAAAAATGATAATGTTATTTATGTAGGAAAAGCTAAAAATCTAAGAAGCAGAATGCATCAATATTTTAAAGGTTCAATAAATTCTTATAAAACTAATAAAATGATTAGCGAGATTTTTAGTTATGAAATTTTTATTGTTAACAATAATAAAGAAGCTTTACTTTTAGAGCGTCAATATATTGAAAAATTTAATCCTGAATATAATATTTTGCTTCTTGATGATAAGAACTATCCATATATCAAAATAGAACTTAAAAAAGGCGAATTATTAATTAAATTAACTAAAAAATATCTTAAAAATGATTCTAACAATTCCTTACTATTTGGCCCTTTTCCTAACGGTTATGGAGCAAAGGTTATTTTAAAATTATTGCAAAGAGAAGCTTTTTTCGAAAAGGGATTAAAAATTCAATCCAAGGATGAAAAATTTTGAAAAAATCAGTTTGATAAAATCAAAAATATCCTTACTTTCGATAATAAAAACTATATTAAAGAGTTAGAAGAAAAAAGAAAAGAAGCAGATAAAAAATGGCAATTTGAAATTTCTTTAGATTTAACTAGATCAATTGAATATTTAAAAAAGTTAAAAGAAGATCAAATTATAGAATTAAAAAATAATAAGAATATTGACGTTTTAAGTTATAAAATTGAAAATAATTTACTATATGTCACAATCTTGTTTTATAGATATGGTATTTTGATCAATAAAGATAGTCAAATTATTCCAATTATGCTCGATGAAAAACATTTATTTGAAAGCTTTTTTGATAAATATTATAAAAACAAAATCATTCCTGATGAAATCGTTGTCCCCGAAAAACTTCTTGATTTAAATTTAGAATTGACTAATGAAAATATTAACTTTCATGTTGCAAAAAATGGCATATATAAACTTATTCTTCAAACTTGTGAATTAAACCTAGAAGAATTTTATAAAAACGAAGCCAAATTTGCGCAAAATAAAATTAACAAGGGCACTAATAATTTAGAGCTTTTAAAAACTTATATTCCTCTAGATAATTTAAAAAATATTGTAGCTTTTGATAATTCTAATTTTAATAATTATAATCCAGTGGGCGTAGCTATAGTTTATACTAATGGCTTAAAAAATAAAAATGCCTATAGAAAATATAGTCATGAAATTAATTTTTCAAGACAAGCTGATGTTGAATATATGCAAAAAAGTATCACTAATTATTTATCTAATTTAGACACTAATATAGTACCTGATTTAATTATTGTAGATGGCGCTTTAGCACAAGTTCACGAAGCTAAAAAAGTTATAAAAAAACTAAATATGTCTTTTCCCGTTGTTGGTTTAGTTAAAGACGATAATCATAAAACAAAGTTTTTAATTGATTTAGAAGAAAAACAAGTTTCAATTAAAAATAGAGATTTAAAAAATTTTTTAGCCGAAATTCAAGAGGAAGTAGATCGTTTTGCAAAAGACTATTTGCGCAAAAAACATAGAATTACTTCCTTAGAAGGCAAATTAAGATCAATTAATGGAATTGGTGAAAAAATTGAATTCAAATTACTTGAAAAATTTGGCAACTACAATAACATATACAATGCAACTTTAGAAGAATTGGAAAAAGTTGTTCCTAAATCAATTGCAAAAAAAATATTTAATAAGGAATATATCAAAAAAAGCAACTAGGATTAAAGATGGTTGCTTTTTTAATATAATATAGACTAAATGAAAAATATCAAGTTTAATATTAAGAAAAAGAAATTTATTATCAATATTGCTCTTTTAACTATATTCATAATATTATTTGTTGTTTTTCTTAGTCTATACGTAATTCAAATAAGTCAAAATCATCCATATTACTACCATATTATTTTTGTTTTATTATTCATAATTACGCTTGGATTAGTGTCATTTATGGCCATAGAAACAATATCTAATTTTATCTATTACAATAGAATAGGTCAAGAGTCATTTAATTCCTCTTTGGATGAAGTTAATAAGCATAATTTAGTGGGAATAATTATCTATAGTGTAGATAATAAAATTATTTGAACTAGCCAATTTATTAATGATGTTTTTGGAAATAAATGATTAGGTAAAAAAATAAGTGCTTTTTTTAATCATCTAAAAGTAGCTGATTTTAATAAAAAAAGTTTTGAATTTAGACATGACAATAATTTCTATTCGGTAGAATTTTGATATTTAAAAAATTCTTTAGTAATTAGAGATATTACCATTGAAAAAAATTTAATGAATTTATATGACAAAAGAACTGTTGTTATCGGCGAAGTAGAAATAGATAACTATCAACTTTATCAATCACTTCTTTCTGATGATCAAATGTTTAATTTAAATACTTTAGTTATTAGTGTTTTAGATAAATTAGCAACTGATTACAATTTAGTTTATAGGCAATATAATCCTAATGGTAAGTTTTTAATAATAACTGATAAAGAATCAATTGAAAAAATGCAAAGAAACAATTTTGGTTTTTTTGAACTAACTTATACTTTGGATAGAAAAACTGATAGAAAATTCACAATTTCTTTATCTGCAGGTTTTGCTTCAGGCATTAATTTATTAAGCGAAAAAATGCAAAAAGCCAAAGATGCTTTATCTTTAGCTCAAAGTAGAGGTGGTAATCAAGTAGCTATTATCAACAATAATCTAAATGCTTTCTACTATGGTTCAAGTAATGAAATTACTCCTTCAACTGATAGAACAAAACTAACAAACATAATTAAAGTTCTCGATGAAACCTTGAAACAAAAAACTGTTAAAAAAGCCATAATTTATGGTCATGCTAATGCTGATTTAGATGCGATTGGTTCTTCATTAGGTTTAGTTGCTTTAGTAAGACATTATGGCAAAGAAGCTTATATATGTACTTCATCACAGGATTCTACTACTAAAAAAATTCTCAATCAATATTATCCAAATAGCGATATTTTTATTAAGCCAAAACAGGCTGATAAATTAAAGAAAGAAAAAGATACTTTAATATTTTTAACTGATGTTTCTTCAGTTTATAGAACAGATAATAAAAGTGCTATTGAAGGTGTTTTAAAAGAAAATATTTTTATCTTTGATCATCACAGACAAGCAACATCTACTGATTTTGCTCCTAAAATTAACAAAATAATTGATCCCTCAGTTTCTTCTGCATCAGAAATTGTTTGTGAAATTTTAAGAATGCATCCAGAAGATATTATTATTGATTGAAAAATAGCGCAAATGCTTTTAAATGGTATTTATTTAGATACTTTACAATTTCAAAAAAATGTAACTGCGAAAACTTTTGAAGCAGCTTCTTGATTAGAAACTAAAGGTGCAAATTCAACAAATAGCAATCAAGCATTAAAAATAGATAGTGAAGCTAAAAAAATTGTTGATGAATTATTAGAAAATTTACAAGAAATTAAACCAGGTTATTTCCTAGCTTATAAAGATATACTAGCTTCTGATGATATTATTTCAGTAACTGCTGAAGAAATTTTAAGAATTAGTGATAGAAAAGCTTCGTTTGTAATTGCTAGAAATGAAAAGGGTGATTCTTATAAAATGAGTGCTAGAGGAATTGGAGTAAATGTGCAATTAATTGCTGAAGCAGTAGGTGGCGGAGGGCATTTTTCAACTGCTGCTGCAGTAAGTAAGGAAAATTTAGATGTATTTATTGACAATCTTAAACAAGCAATAATTAGTTCAAATAACCCATAGGAGGCTTATATGAAAGTTATACTATTAAAAGATATAAAGGAAGGCAAAGCAAATACTATTATTGAAGTAAGTAATGGCTATGCTACTAATTTTTTAATAGCTAAAGGCTTAGCCTTGCCTTATAATCAAAAAACACAAAAACAACTTGATAAAAAACTTAATGATTTAATAGCTGATAAAATGGAACAAAGAGAAAGAGCATTAAAAATTAAAGAAAAACTAGAAGAAGATAGCTTAAATTACGTTCTAGATGCTAAAGTAGATGCTAATGGCAATTTAAATGTCCATAATGCTGTTTCTACTAAAGAAATTATTAAAGATTTAGCTAAAAAAGGTTATAAACTTAACAAGCATGCAGTACAAAAAGTACATTTAGTTTCTAACGGAACGCATGAAATAATTATTAATATTTTTGAAGATATCAAAGCCGTTTTAAGAGTTAATATTTCTTTAAAAGCCCTTAATTAAGGATAATATGAAAAATGAAGTTTCCTTTGACAATAATGTTGTTATTTGAGATAGAAAAACTGAATGAAATCTTTTAGCATTAATACTTTTAAGACAAGAAAATTCGCATGAAATAATTCCTTATTTGGAAGCAGAAGATTTTTATGACATCAACGATAGACAACTTTTTATCATAATGAGAGATTTGTATGACCAAGCAAAATCAATTAATGAAGATTCAATTTTAGAAAAAGCTATAGAACTAGGTTATTTAAATGTTGACGAATTTTTTCTAGCTGAAGTTTATACCGCAAATGCTTTTGTACAAAATTTGGTAGATTATCGCGAAAAATTAATTGAATTATCTAAATTAAGAAAGTTACAAAACGGAATTAATGAAGTTAATAGTTTGCTTTATAGACAAGTTTCTAATTCTGAAGAAGTTATTGATAAATTACAAAATTTGATTTTTCAAATCGAGAGAGTCGATAATGGCAAATTATTTCTTTCCAGTCAAGAAGTAAGTAATAGTTATTATGAAAAATTAAATATTCTCAAAAATAGAGATGATAATGAAATAGTAGGACTTTCAACTGGTTTTTCATCATTAGATTATGTAAATCAAGGTTTTCAACCTACTGAATTGATAATTTTAGCTGCTAGACCAGCAGTTGGAAAAACTACTTTAGCCCTTAATATAGCTTTAAACGTCGCAAACAATAAATTAAATCCTAAAAACGTGGCCTTTTTTTCCTTGGAAATGTCTCCCGAACAATTAATGAGCAAAATTTATAGCACTATTTCAGGTGTTGAAGCTTCAAAACTTAAAAATGTTAAATTTTTAACTAACGATGAATGAATTAAAATTGCTAATGCTAAAATTAATCACATTGATAAATTAAATCTATTTATAGATGATACTGGTTCAGCCACTTTGAGAACATTGATTTGAAAAGCAAAAAGATTACATAAGCAAAAGAAATTAGATTTAATAATTGTTGATTATTTGCAATTAATTACAACAGATAATTTAAATAAAAATGATAATAGACAAATTGAAGTTTCTAAAGTAAGTAGAAGCTTAAAATTATTAGCTAAAGAATTAAATATTCCAATAATTGCTCTTAGTCAATTATCAAGAGATGTAGAAAAAAGACAAGATAAAGAACCTATGCTTTCTGATTTAAGAGAAAGTGGGGCAATTGAACAAGATGCAGACATAGTAGCATTTTTACATCGTGAAGATTATTACAATAGTGGAAAAAGAAATAATTTAAATAAGGAAAATGAAGATAGCGATTTAAAAGATATTGCTATAACTAAATTAATTATTGCCAAAAATAGAAGTGGTCCAACTACTGATGTAGAATTTATTTTTAAAAAATCAATTGGCAAATTTTTCGATAAAAAAGAACTTTTTGACACTTATAACAACCAAATCAAAAATGATTTTAACTAAAAAAGGAATTAAAAATGAACGAGAACCCGAGTATTTATTGACTGATAATACCTATATTACTTTTAATTATTTGCAGCTCATTTTTTAGTGCTGCGGAAACAGCATATACTACCTTAAATATAGGAAAAATAGAAACTTTAGTGAATAAAAAAGCTTTTGGTGCCAAATTAATAAAAAAACAATTTTCGTTTTTTAACCAAACTTTAGTAACTTTATTAATTTGTAATAATGTTGTTAATATTGCATCATCAGCTCTTCTTTCCTCACTATTAGCTAAAGCTTTAGTAGGGAATTTAAGTAATTATGTAGCCTTATTTTCTACCTTAGTAATGACACCTATTATTGTTCTTCTTGGTGAAATTACTCCTAAATTAATTGCTAAATATCATCCCATTAACACAGCACAAGTAATTTGTTATCCCCTTTCATTTTTCTATTATTTATTTTGAATTTTTACCTATCCAATAAGTAAAATTGGTAAAAAAATTTATATAACTAATACTGAAGAAGATTTAAAAAATATCATTGATGTAGCTCAAAATGAAGGAGTTTTAGAAACAAACGAAAGTATCATGGCACAAAATGCTTTGGATTTAGATAGCATTAAAGTTAAGAAGCATTATGTTCGTTTAAAAGATGTAGTTTCAGTTAATGTAAATAATAGCAACATTAGTGAAATATTAGATGTTTTTGTTGAAACTAATTATTCTAGATTACCAGTAATAAATAATGAAGGACAATTTATAGGCATTGTTTTATTGAAAGACATTTTTCATTTGCAAAGAGGTAAAATTAGTAATTTTATTAAAACAGTTCCTACTATTAGTTCTAACATTTCACTTTCAAAAGCACTTGAAATTTTAAGATTAAATAAAGCACAAATGGCTTTTGTTTCAGAAAATAATTCATCTACAAAAATTTTAGGTATTATCACTATTGAAGATATTTTAGAAGAAATAGTTGGTGAAATTTATGATGAATATGATCAAGATGAATGAAAAGATATTTTAGAAGTTAGCTTAGAACTTTACCACATTAATAGTAATGTTAAAATTAGCCAAATAATACGTAAAATAGGCATAGAACTAGATATAAGAGAAGATGAAAAAAATCTTTCATTAAAAGACTTTTTAGTTAAAAGAACAGGCAAAAAAATTTCCAAAAATTTAAATTATTCCTTAAACGATATTACATTTTTTCATCCCAAAAAAAATCCAAAAAATGATACTTGAACAATTGAACTTTCATTAGGAAATAATGCCGATTTTAGAAATAGAACAATAGAAGAAACTATTATTCATGATATGAGCAGTAGAATATAAAAAAGAAACTAAGTTTTCTTTTTTTCTATTTTTTGGTAATCTTCTATATATATTAATATAATTTTAATATTAAATATTAAGAGTAACTATAGTTGGAGGCTAAAATGAAAAAAATAAATAAAAAAATAATTTCATTAGTAATTCCTACGACTTCAGTAGTTGGTTCATTGTGAATGTTATCTTTATCTGTAGCTGAACCAACCAATTATCAAAGATCAAATAATAATAGTTATTTTGATGATAAATATTCGCAAGCAATTGTTAATTTTGCTGATTGAATGAAAAATGTTGATAGTAGTAAAAAACTTTCAGAATTATCAATTCCAGGAACACATGATTCTGCTATGTGAGATTATAAAGGTGTTGCAGGACTTTTTGGTAGTTCTTGAGCTTTAACTCAAAGTAAAAATTTCAGCCAACAACTTATTGCGGGAATAAGGTTTTTTGACATTAGAGTAGCAGGCTTTCATTATGGCTTGGCCTTAAAACACGGCCCTGTTTGGGCTAACACAAATTTAGAAGCTTTCTTTCAATCGGTTAAAACCTTTTTAAGTGGTCATCCTAGCGAAGTTGTTTTATTTAGAATTCAACAAGAAGATGTTGATGTTAGCAAATATAATTGAACGCAGAAAAAGGATTGAGAAAAAGTTATTAACAAAATGCTTGACAAGTATAAAGATATTTTCTTTGATTACAAAAGTAAACCTAAAGGTTATATTCCTACTTTAGGCGAATCACGGGGCAAAGCAATTATGTTTAATAATTTTGACTCTTCGATAAGCTCCAACGTTAATTATGGTCCTCACATGGGCAATGATAGAAATCTTTTTGCTATTCAAGATTTTTATGATAATGTTAATGCCAATAGTAAATTTAATGTTTGAAAAAATACTATTGTAAATGCTAATGAAAGTAAAGGCTCAATTAACGGTGAAAATTTTTATGTTAATTTTTTATCATGAGCTAACGGCAAACAACCTAGTTCTAACGCAAGACAAACTTTACCTTTAGCCTATAAATGATTGAGAGAAAATCCTAAAATTACCTTTACAGGTATTACGCCAATGGATTATTTTGGACCTGGCATGGTCGAAGAAATGGTTAAACGTAATTATACTTGAGATAGTCTTCAAATTCAATCTGGTAGATATCCAGGAAGCTTTAGTTCAGTTAATCAAACTACTCCTTTAGCCGGTGATAAAGATCTTAAGTTTAATCTAACTTTATTTAGTCAATATAAAGATACTAAAAATGCCTATGCTGATATAGAAATTAAAAGAAAACAAGAAAATCAAACATACAAAACTATTTACAATGTTAAAAAAACTCCTATTTCTGCATCTGGAATTGTTAGTTTGAATGATAATCAACACTTTGAAATTGGCGATCAAATAACTGTAAAATACTATCAAATTATTCCTGCCAATGATTATTATCAAGCTGCAAAAATTAATGAATTTACTAAAACCTCGACAGTTACTCAAAATAATAAAATAAGAGAATTAATTTTAAGTGTAAGACCTTTTAGTTCAAATAATCAAATACCAGAATATAACGATGTTGTTAAAAATAAAGAAGAAGAATTTAATGCAAAATTAAATGAAATATGAAATGGTGATAACGACGAAAGAGCCTTAGCAGAATTAAATAGTGTTATTAAGCAAATTAATTTTTTCATCGATTCATTAGTTCCTGAATTAAATAAGTCTAAAACTATTGTTGATAATTTAAAAACAAAAATAGTTAATTTATTGCAAAGTGATAACGAAGAGATAAAGAAAATATTTAATAGTCTTTTTGATAGCATTTATCAAGATTTTCTTTCGATAAATAAAGAAAAGTTTTTTGGTGCAGATTCTTCGATTAGATGAAATAGTGAAACGCTTCAAAATATAGGTGAATCATTAAAAACTTATGAAAATGCACTAACTAATTTAATTACCAATTATCAAAAAATTAATAATTACACTTTAATTAATTACGAAAATATTGCGAAAAATAATAAAGAAAGTTATTTAAATTCGTTTATTAGTTATGAAAAAGAAAGAATTAGTGATGTTAAAAATAAAAACATCGTTAATGCTTTAAATAGTCTTAATATAAAAAATATCAACGAAACAAGTAAAAAACTTTTAGATTCTCTAGAAGAACTTAAAAACATTGATTTTGGTGTTCTTACATTTAAAAATAAACTTGATGATCTTAATCTTTTTAAAACAAAAGTAGAGCAGTTTTTAAATAACAAAGATATTTTTAAAACAAATGCTCTTAATGAAGTAAAAACAGAAATTAGTAATGAAATTAAAAAAATTGATCTCTACTTTAATGATTTTAAAAATAATGTAACTACTTTTGATGATGGGCACATTAATAGTATAAAAAATGCTGTAGTTAAAGCAATTAATAAAATTAATGAAGCTTTAAAAAAATCTATTTCAAACGATAATTTACTTAAAAGCCAAATCGAACAAAACATTAATTTGATAGGTTCAATTACTACGGAAAGTGTAATTTGAAAATTAAATGATTCTTATTTTTTAGATAGCATTAAAAACATTCTTAAATTTATTGATGCTAAAGATAACACTAATTTAGTTATCAACTTTAATAAATTAATCAATGACACACAAAATAAACTTAATAGTAATGTTTTCAAACTTGAAGATGCTAGAAAAATTTCCTCATTAATTAACGAAATAACTTTATTTCATGTTAATAATGATTTAAATATTTACTACGAATCTATTGCAGGATTTGTATTTAATAGCGCAAATATAGCTAAAGAAAAAGAATATTACACTAAACTAGATAATTTGGTCAAAAGCGCTGGTTTCAATGATTCATCAATAACTAATCCTTCTGGATCTGAAATAATTCAAAATAGTCACGAACCAGAAAAAAAGAAAGAAATTGAAAATTTAATTAAACAAATTCAAGCAAATAAAGTTAAAAATTTACCAGAAGTCTATAAGCAATATTTGACAAATAGATTGACTGAGATGAATAATTCTCTTGATAATGAAAAAACTAATTATGATTCTTTAATTTTTACTTTGAAAAATATTGATAATAACTTATCAGAAGCTAATATTAACAATTTAAACACTTTGAATGGAGATTTTCAAACAACGTATAATTTGATCAATTCAAATAATTTGGATCAAAAAGATTATCAAAATATTATTGATCAAATTAATAGCTTGTTTCAATCAGATATTCCTAGTGTCAGTGATATTAAAAATGCCAATAATCAACTTAAAAATATTGTTAATTTGAATATAAGAGATAAAGCTACTATATTGAGCTATATCAATAGAAATAAAAAAACAATTAATGATTTAATTCAAAATTCTTTTGACAATTCTCTTTATAGTGAATTAAGTTATCTCAAAAGTTTAAATGACAAAATTAATGCTGTTAATAAAGCAACTTCAATAAAAGATTTATTGTCATTTCAAAGTGAATTAGTTAAGGCCAATAGAGATATTAATAATTACAAAAATATCATCTCCAATTTAAGTGAAATAAAGAAAAATAATGACACTATTAAATCAATTGAAAATTCGATAAATACAAACGAGAAATATAACAGTTTAAGAAGTTTAAATAATCAATTAAAAACATCATTTGAAGAAATTCTTAAATCAAGAGAAATTAAAAAAATTGAAGAATATTTAAATAAACAAAAAGATTTAATCACAAAATATAAATATTTAGCAAGTGGTCAAGAAGATACAATTAAAACCTATCAATTAACTTTTGTTGATAGCACAAATAAAGAAATTAGTAAAGTTAATGTTGCTGTTTTAGGTTCTAATTCAACTATTAATTTAAATAACTATTTTGATTTTTATAATTATGATTTAGCTGATTCAAGCAAAATTAATATGACAATTAGTAAAAATGAGACTATTAAATTGAATCCTAAATTTAAATATGCTAATGTTAAATTTGTAGATAAAACAAATAGCAAAGTTCTTTTAGAAACTAAGATTAAAGTTCCTTATAAAGATAATACTTTTAGTGTTAAAAATTATTTACCACAAAATTATCATTTAAGTATTAATGATTCTTTTACTTACAAAACTGAAACAACAGAAATTCAATTAGACCGCAATTTAATTGATGTACATATTGTTTTTAAAGATATTTTAAATAATTCAGTTGATGTAAAAAATATAGTTAAAAAAGTTGATTTTGAAACTAAAACAATCGATATTAGTAATGATATTCCTGCTAATTACATTCTGGCATTTAATCAACCAAAAACAGTAAATATAGCCAATAATATTGTTATTTATGTACAAAATGATTTTAAAAACGTCAAAATTAAATTTCTTGATAAAAACACTAGAACTACTATAAAAGAAGTTGATTTACAAATCAATAAAAATGGCCAAAATGTTCAACTAGATCAATTTATTAACAACATTCTTTATAGAATAGAAAATGACGAAAATACTAAATTTATTAACCAAGATACGAATATAAATTTAATTTCTAGAACAAACGAAGCAACTGTTAAGTTTATTGATAACGTTACCAAACAAGTTATTAGTAGTGTTAATTTACCTTTAGAACCGAACAAAGAAATTAATTTAAATTATTATTTTGACCAAAGCGTCTATGAATTAGTAGGTTTAGATAAATCCACAGTTAAATTAACTGGTGATTTAGAAATTAAATTACAACCAAAATTTAAAAATGTTACAATCAAATTTATTGATAAAAATAATGTTGAAGATATTGATGCTAAAACTGTCAAAATAGCTTACAAAGTTAATAGCATTAACATTGATAGTTATTTACCAGAAAGTTATTCCTTAGTCAATGACGATAAACATGATTTTGAAATATCTAATGGTGAAATTAGCGTTTTAGTAAACAAAAGACAAGTTTCAATGGTTATTAATTTTAAAAATGCGAATAATCAAACAATTGAAAGTAAAACTATCAAAGTTAATTTTGATCAAAAAAGAGTTGATATAACTAAATATGTTCCTACCAACTATGTTTTAATTAACGAAGCTGATGCTGTTATTGATGTACAAGATAGTGTCAATATTAATATCAAACAAGTTAAAAAAACTGTTACTTTAACTTTCATTAATGAAAAAACAGGCGCTATTTTATTTACAAAAAAAATTGAAATATCTCTTAATGGCGAAAATGTTTTATTAGATACTTACTTCGATAAAAGTGAATATCAATTAGCTCAAGATGAAATGAGAATTCAACAAATTAACGGCGATAAAACAATTGTTCTATTACCATTAACTAAATTATTAAAAGTTAGATTTGTAGATCGAGAAACTTTTACAATTATTGGTACAGAGCAAAATGTAAAAATTGATTATAACGCCACAACATACGATTTTAGTAATTCTATTCCTAGCGGATATCATTTAGATGGCAATAAAAAAATTGATATAACTAACAAAAATACAGTAAATATCTTAGTGGATAATAATTTGGTTTTAGCTAATTATGAATTTATTGATGAAAAAGGTAATGTAGTTGCTAGAATTAGTAGAAAAGTTGATTACAATAGTCAAAATATTGATTTAAGAGAATTTTTACCAAAATATTATCAATTATTAGATGGTCAAAAGGCAATAATTCCTTATTCAAAAAATAATCGTATTTATGTTATTAAAAATAGCAAAATTGTTGTTTTAACTTTCAAAAATAAAGAAACAGGACAAATTGTTCTTAAAAAAATAGTTGGTATTAACAATAAAGGCCAAAGATTAGATATAACCTCTATTTTTGATGAAAATGATTATTTTATAGATTTAAAAGATAAAAATAACTATTTTGTAAATAGCGATAGTGTAATTAATGTAGTAAATAAATATAAATTTATTACTATCAATTTCGTTGATTCTTCTGCAAATAACAGTTTAGTAGAAAGAAAAATTGTTAAAGTTTTAAGAGAAAATAACAGTGTCAATGTAAGTGAATTTATTCCTAAAGGTTATATTTATAGTGAAAAAAATACTTACGAGCTTAATTCAAAGGAATTAACTGTTCCAATTAAAGCTGATAAATTATCTGTTACTTTTAAATTTATTAATAAAGCAAATAGTGAAATTATTTCTACGATAACTAAAGAAATAGACAAAGATCAAAGCAAATATAATGTTAGTGCTTTAATTCCTTCAAACTATACTTTAGCTGAAGGACAAGAAAATAGTGTCAATGTTTCTAATGAAATTAATATTTATTTACAAAAAGCCTCTAATAAAGTAATTATTAATTTTGTTGATGAAAATAATAAAGCTATCAATAAAGCAGAAATAAGCACAAATAGCCAAAAACCCCTTATTGATTTAACGCAATATTTTGATACAAAAATTTATCAACTTTTAGATAGTTCTCCTTATGTCGTAGTTGAAAAAGAACAGACTATAAAACTTAAGAAAGTTAATAAAAAAGTTAATCTTAAATTCGTTGAAAATAATGTTCTTATCAAACAAAAAGAAATTATTGTTCCTCTTGTTAATAATTCTGTTAACATAAGCCCTTATTTACCTGATAATTATCATGAAATAAATTCTAATAACATTGTTAAATATAATGGCGAAGATGAATTAACAATCAATATTAAAAATAATTACAAACATGTTATTCTTAATTTCAAAGTTAAAAATGATATTGTCGCTACAAAAGAATTAGAAATAGGTTATGAACAAACTAAATTAAATGTTAATTCATATTTACCTGAAGATTATGCTTTGGCTAATGATCAATTATCGTTGATAAATATCAAAGATTCTAATGATATAAATGTTGTTAGAAAAAATAAAACAATAACTATCACTTTTATAAATAGGGATAGTAATACGATAATTTTAACAAGAGAAATCAATATTAACAAAGATGGTCAAACAATCAATTTATTAGATTATTTTGACAATTTAATCTATCAATTAGCTGATAAGAGTCAAAAAGAAATTTTTGTTAATAATAATTTAACTATTTCGTTAGTTTCAAGTTTTAAAGATATAAAAATCAAATTTATTAATGAAAAAGATTTCTCTGTTATTAATGAAAAAACTATTAAAGTTTTAGCTTCAACTCTCACTTATGTTCCTACTAATTTAGTACCAGAAAATTATCATTTAGTCGATAATAATACTTATCAAATTAATAACGATACTTTAAATATCTTGGTTGCTAAAAATCAAAAATCTTTTGAAATTGATTATAAAAATAGTGAACAAACAACTATTAAAACAGCAGTATATAACATAGATTATGATGCTGAAAAAATTAATCTTAATGATTTTTTACCACGTAATTTTGTTCTTTTGCCTTCACAAGCACAAAGTGTAGATTTTGCCAATAAAATAGTTGTTTTAGTAAAAGTTGAAGAAAAAACAGCAAATTTAAATTTTGTTAATTCTATAACAAACGAAGTTATCAAAAATGTGTCAATAACAATTAGTAAATTTGGTCAAGAAATAGATTTAAGTAACTATTATGATACTGTTAATTACGAATTAGAAAATGGCACTAATAATATGTTTATTCGCGATGATGCAAGTATTTCTTTAGTTCCTAGATTCAAAAATATTCAAATTAATTTTCTAGATAATTCAACTTCTAAGGTAATTAATTCTGTAAATATACAAGTGCCTTTTAAATATCAAACATATCGTCTTAATAATGAAATACCTAGTGGGTATTCTTTAGTGAATGGTTATTCTCTTACTCTAGATAATAATATTTCTAAAGATTTTAATGTTCTAGTTGCTAAAAACAACCGTAATATTAATGCTAAATTAGTGGATAAAAATAATAATGTAATCGTGCAAAGAACACTTGTTGTAGGCTCTAAGGTAACAAATGTTAATTTAGATAAATTATTGCCTGCAAATTATCATTTTGTTGATACTAATATAGCTAATATTAAAGATAATTCAGCAAAATTAACAATAGAAATTAATGATAGAAATAAAAAACTTATCACCTTAAATTACGTATACAACAACAATTTGATTAATTCTATCAAGAGACAAGTAGAAGCAAATCAAACAACTATTGATGTAAATAGTTGAATTCCTCAAGGCTATAAATTGATAGAAAAGAATAACTTTTTTGCAATAAAAGATATTATTAATGTACAAATTCTTCCTTTAGAAGAATTATTACCAGGCGAAACAAATACTTCTATAAAAACTATTACTCTTAAGTTTGTCAATGCAAATGATAATAGTGTAATAAAAGAAGAAAAAATTGATGTAGATAAAACAAATGGTAAAGAAATTAATTTAACAAGTTATTTTGATCAATCATTCTATAAATTAGGCGAAAATGAAAATAATTTAGTTACTGTTAAAGATAATTTAGAAGTTAGATTAATTTATATAGGTAAAAATTTAACGATCATGTTTGTTGATCCTCAAGGAATAAAGATAGAAAAAGAAATTAAAGTAAATAATAGTGAAAAAGAAATATCTATTAAAAAGTTAGAATCCTTGTTGCCAGAAAATCTTAAATTAGTAAAAAATGAACCAGTCCAACTTAATCAAGCAACAAAAGATAATACAATTTCTATCCCAGTAATAAATAAAAACTACAATCAACAACCTGTTAAAGAAGAAGAAATAAGTTCTGATAATAATCTTGGACTTAAAATTGGTTTACCAATTGGTCTTGTTTCTCTAGCAGCTCTTGGTCTTGCTATTTTTATCTTAATGAAGAAAAAGAAAAAGTAAATTATCGTTTTTAAAATTTAGTATAATTAAAAAACTGTTGGAACAGTACTCAAGTCGGTCGAAGAGGCGGTCCTGCTAAGACTGTAGGGGAGGCAACTCCCGCGGAGGTTCGAATCCTCTCTGTTCCGCCAGTTTTTTTATATCTTTAGATTCATTAAATTATAATTTTTAATGTTATGAACTGAAAGGAGACAAAATGAATAAAGAAATAAGCTATTATAAAAGTGGCTTAACTAGTTCAGAAGTTGTCCAGAAAAGAAAAGAGTTTGGTAAAAATACATTAATAAAAGAAAAAAAAGTTAATTGATTTATCGCTTTTCTTAAACAATTTATGGATCCTATGGTCATATTACTAATAATTGCAGCGATAGTTAGTTTATCTTTAGCTATTTATACTTCTATTAGTGGTAATTCTTCTTCAACTGAACAAATAGTTTCATTTATTGAGCCCGCAATCATAGTCTTAGTTATTGTTTTAAATAGTTCATTGGGGGCTTATCAAGAAGTAAAAAGTGATCAAGCGGTTAGAGCGCTTGCTAAACTTAATGAAGCCAATGCAACTGTAATTAGAGATAATAAAACCGAAATCATTTTAGCTGAAGAATTAGTTGTTGGCGATATTTTGCTTTTAAATGCAGGTGATTTTATTAGTGCGGATGCACGTTTAATTGAAAGCTTTAACTTAAAAGTAGTTGAATCTTCATTAACAGGGGAAAGTTTATCTGTAGATAAAGAAGCTGACTTTGGAAAAGAAAATGATCCTATTTTGGCTAATAATAAGCACTTAATTTATTCAGGAACATATGTCACTAACGGGCGTGCTATTGCAGTGGTAGAAAAAATAGGACATAATACCGAAATAGGCAAAATTAACGATATGATTCAAAACCAAAAGAAAAATGCTACTCCTTTACAAATTAAGCTTAATAAATTAAGTAAAATTTTCGGTATTTCAGGAATTATTCTTTTCTTTATAAGTTTTATTATTCAAATTGTGCTTATTAACGTTATTAAAAATAGTTGAAGCGAACCAAGACCATATATTGATTCATTAGTAATAGGAATTAGTTTAGCAGTTGCGGCTATTCCAGAAGGTTTAATTACTTTTACTACTGTTTTATTAAGTATTGGTGTTGCACAAATGTCAAAGCAAAAAGCTTTAGCTAAAAATCTTTTAGCAGTAGAAACGCTTGGTTCAGTTTCGATTATTTGTAGTGATAAAACTGGGACTTTAACAGAAAATAAAATGACCGTTGTTGATGGTTATTTAAATAATAAATATTTGAGTCAACTTACAGATATAGATGATGATTTTATTCTATTAGCTAAATATTTAACTTTGTGTAATGATGCTAATATTTCATATGATGAGAGGAATCAAATTTATAAAGAAATTGGTGATCCAACAGAAATAGGATTATTAAAATTTGCCCATAAATATGACATAACTAAAGAAAAATTAAATAAAGAATTTAATATTATTCATGCTCTGCCTTTTGATAGTGATAGAAAATTATCTTCTGTTTTAGTAGAAAAAAACAATAAGAAATATCTTATTACTAAAGGTGCTCCTGACGTTATCTTAAATAGATCTTTAATAGATGATAATAATAGCGAAGAAATTCATAATGTTAATAGTTTTTTTGCTAAAAAAAGTTATCGTGTATTAGCTGTTGGAATTAAAGAATTAAATAAAAATAATATCGATTTCGAAGATGAAAATAATTTAATTTTTGTAGGTCTAGTTGCAATGATTGATCCTCCTAGAGCTAATGTTAAAAATAGTATTTCTTTGGCCAAAAAAGCTGGTATTAAAACAGTTATGATCACTGGCGATCATTTGGATACTGCTGTTGCAATTGCTAAAGATTTAGGCATTTATAACGCAAATGATTTAGCAGTAAATGGAAATGAATTAGCTTCATGAAATGATGATGAATTAAAAGAAAAAGTTTCTTCAATTAGTGTCTATGCAAGAGTTAATCCAAGTGATAAACTAAGAATTGTCAAAGCATGGCAAGCGCATGAAAAAGTCGTAGCTATGACAGGAGATGGTGTAAATGATGCTCCAGCTCTTAAAGCAAGTGATATTGGTTGTGCAATGGGAATAACTGGAACAGATGTTTCTAAGCAAGCAGCAGATTTAGTTTTAGTTGATGATAACTTTAATACAATTGTTAATTCAGTTAAAAATGGTAGATTAATTTTTGACAAAATTAAAGTTGTTATTATGAATTTATTAATTTCTTCTTTGACCGAAGTGTTAGTAATGCTTATTGGTATGATCGCTTTTTTCCTTTATTTTAAAGATAAATTAGGTGAAGCAGAATTTTATATTTTTGGTGCTTCGCAATTGCTTTGAATTAATTTATTAACACATGGCTTGCCTGCTATTGCATTAGGTCTAGTAAATAGTGAAAAAAATGTAATGAATCGCGATCCTTATTCGAAAAATGAAAGTATTTTTTCTAGGGGGATGGGTTTAAGTTTGCTTTTACAATCTTTACTTCTATCATTACTTACTCTAATAGCTTTTTGATTGGGTGGCTATATTGCAATGCAAAAAGAAAATGTTAATGGAGAAGAAATTTTAAAAGCAGCTTCAACAGCAGGATTTTTAACATTAGGAATTGCTGCTTCATTAAATAGCATTAATTTAATGAGTGAAAAATCAATTTTTAAATCTTCTTTAAAAAGATATTGAATTGTTTGAGTAGCAGCTTTATTTTCTGTTTTATGTACTATGTTCGTTGTTTTTGTACCGTACTTATCAGAAATTTTTAGAATGGTTACAAATGTTTGAGCTATGCCTATTCTTTTAGCTGTTTCTATTCCTTTAGCTTTGATTTTAACTTTTAGTAATGAAATGTACAAACTATTTAAATTTTTGAAAAATAAAAATTCAAATAATAAAATTTAAGTATGAAAAAAATTATTATTGACAATTTAATTTTCGAACTATATCCAAATTTAAATATTGCTACATTAGTTGTTAAAAATTTAAACGCTAGCAACAAGGATAAAAATTATTTTTTAAATCTACTTGATGATGCTTTAAAATATGTACCAAAACATTTACCGGAAGAACAATTAAGTGAAAATAAAGTAATAAAAAAATGAAGAGAAGCATATAAAAAATTTCCAAATGAAAAGGGTAATAAATCTTCTGTTGAAAATTTATTAAAAAGAGCTAAAAACCAAAATAAATTACCTTCAATTTCTCCTTTAGTTGACGTATATAACTATATTTCAGTTAAATATGGTGTTCCTTGTGGAGGCGAAGATTTAGAAACTATTGAAGGCGATATTCATTTTACTTTTGCAAAAGGAAATGAAAATTTTGTTACATATGGTTCAAATGTAAATGAACCTCCTAAAGCGGGTGAAGTAGTTTATAAAGATAATGCAGGCATAATTTGTCGTTCTTTCAATTGAAGAGAATCAGTTAGAACAATGCTAAGAGAAAATAGTAAAAATATCGTGTTTTTTATTGAAGAAGTTGATGAAAATTATACTGATGTTAACTTAGCAATTAAAGAATTACAAAATTTAATTCAAGAGGTTTTTAATACAGAAAGTTCGATTTATATACTTAATAAAGAACACAACATTATTGAAATTTAAATAAAATGGCTTTAGAGTCATTTTTTATTCTTCCTATAGCAGAAAAATAATTATTTTTCATTATAATCTAATTCTTCTATGATTATGTTTAGTCATTCTTTTTTATAATTAAATAAGCAAAAATAAACATGAGGTTTAAATGAGTGATTATAAAACAATAATTTCGCGTGAATTTGGAACTGTAGTTGCGGATATAAAAAAATTGGCTAATAAAAAAAGAGAAAGTTGATATCAATCTGAACAAAAATTAGAAGAAAGTTTTATTGAAATTTTAAAAAATCAAAATTACGAATATTTAGAAATTCATGACAATAAAACTTTAGTAAAAAATTTACGTAAACAAATTGAAAGATTGAATAATTATAAGTTTCAAAGTGATAATGAATAGAATAATTTTTATAAACAAATTATTGGTGATAATAAAGGCATTGAAGATAAAACAGAAATTATTCAAAGAATACGTATTTTTAATGTACAACTAGATAATGGAACTACAAAGAATATTAAAGTCATTGAAGCAGATAAAATTCATGATAATCACTTACAAGTTATTAACCAGTATGAAGCTAATAATGGTAATCAAAAAAATCGCTATGATGTAACTATTTTGGTTAATGGTTTACCTTTAGTTCACATTGAACTAAAAAGAAGAGGTATTCCAATAAAGGAAGCTTTTAATCAAATCAAAAGATATCAAAAAGATAGTTTTTGAAGTGATGATGGGCTTTTTGAATTTGTGCAAATTTTTGTCATTTCTAATGGAACTGAAACTAAATATTATTCTAATACAACGCGCAAGGCTGCTCTTAGTAAGAAAAATACTTCAAATAGACAAAACGCCAGATATATTAGAAAAAATATTCAATCTTTCGAATTTACTTCATATTGAAGTGACGAAAAGAATAATAAAATTCTTGACTTAATGGATTTTGCTAGAACTTTTTTTGTTAAGAAAACAATTTTGAACATTTTGACTAAATACTGTGTTTTTGATACTAATAAAATGCTCATTGTAATGCGTCCTTATCAAATTACTGCAACTGAAAAAATTCTCTCTAAAATAGCTATTTCTAAATATGAAAAAACTGAAGGAACTAATAAAAGTGGTGGTTATATTTGACACACAACTGGAAGCGGTAAAACTTTAACTTCTTTTAAAACTGCTGAATTAGCACAAAAAATTAAAGAAGTAGAGAAAGTAATTTTTGTTGTTGATCGAAGAGATTTGGATTATCAAACCATTAACGAATATAAGCGTTTTGCTAGTGAATTTGCTGCTGGAGTAAAAAATACTAAGGAATTAGCTTTATTATTAGATTCAAATACTTTTGAATCAAAAGCAAATAAAGTATATGTAGTAACTATTCAAAAACTTTCTAACTTTATTAAAGATTTTAAAAAACATTCAATTTACAATAAAAAAGTTGTTTTTATTTTTGACGAATGCCATCGTTCACAATTTGGACAAATGCATAAGATAATTACAAAAACTTTTAGAAAATATTACCTTTTTGGTTTTACTGGTACACCTATTTTTGAAAGTAATTCTAATTATAAAAATGGTGCATATTTTTTAACTACGGAAACACTTTTTGGTGAAAAATTACATACTTACACAATTGTTGACGCTATTGATGATGGGAATGTTTTACCTTTTAGAATTGATTATATTGATACAGTAAAAGCTAAAAGTGAAATTAATGATAAGCAAGTCAATAATATTAATACTGATGAAGTGCTTATTCATCCAAAAAGAATTGAAAATATTGTTAGCTATATTTTGGAACATTATGATCAAAAAACAAAAACCAAAGAAAGCTATCATTTTAATAAATTACTAAACACAGATGAAATAGTAAAAAACAAGCAAGTTAAAGAAATTAAAAAATTTACTGAATTAAGAGGATTCAATTCTATTTTTGCAGTTGCAAATATAGACTTTGCTAGAGCATACTATAATGAATTGAGAAAACAAAATTTTGAAAAAGCTAAAAATTTAAAAATATCAACTATTTTTACCTATTCTTTGAATAAAGAACAAATCGATGAATTTGGTGAATTAGACGATGAAGATTTTGAAAATATTCAAAAAATTGAAGGAAATGATAGAGATTTTTTACAAGCTGTTATGAACGACTATAATAACATGTTTAATACCACTTTTAATTTAAAAGATAGCGAATCATTTCAAAATTTTTATAAAGATGTTTCTCTTAGAATGAAAAATAGAGAAATAGATATTTTAATTGTCGTTAATATGTTTTTAACTGGTTTTGATTCTACAACTTTAAATACTTTGTGATTAGATAAACCTCTTCGCCAACATGGTTTAGTTCAAGCTTTTTCAAGAACAAATAGAATTTTAAATTCGATTAAAACATTTGGTAATATTGTTACTTTTAGAGATATTGCTAATGAAACTGATCAAGCAATTGCTTTGTTTGGTAATAAAGATGCTAAAAATATTGTTCTTCTTAAATCATATAATGAATATATTAATGGCTATAAGGATAATAAAAATAAAGTTAAAGGTTATCAAGAATTAACAAGTGAATTGAAAACTAATTTTCCAATTGAAAAAATAGAAGTAGATAAACTTCTTATTACTAACGAAAAGAAAAAAGAATTTATTACGCTTTTTGGCAAAATTTTAAGATTAAAAAATATATTGACTTCTTTTGATAATTTTGAAAATGATTCAGACAATTTTTTAGACAAAAGAGCTATTCAAGATTACGAATCAATTTATTTAAACTTAGAAGAAAAAAATAGACAAAATAAAGATGAAAAAGAAAGTATCATCGAAGATGTTGTTTTTGAAATTGAATTAGTTAGACAAGACGAAATTAATGTAGACTATATTTTGAAACTTATTTCTAAAGGTATCATTGAGAAAAAAACAACTATTGATATTAAAAATTCGCTTAGATCAGGAATTGATTCAAGCCCTAGTTTAAGAAACAAAAAGGATTTAATTTTTAAATTTATCGACAGAATTAATACTCAACAAAGCGAAATTAAAAATAAGGAAGCTTTTGAAGATAAAGTTAATAAAGAATGAGAAAAACATGCTTTGAAAGAGTATGAAAAAGAAACAAATAAGGCTATAAAAGAGCTTGATTTGAATAAAGAAGAAACTTTTGATTATATGAGAAATTCTTTCGAAAATGGTGAAATGCAATTTGAAGGAAGACAACTAGGAAAAACAATTAGAGAAAAATATCTTTCAATAGATAAGAATAATTCTAAAAAAATTACAAGAAGAGCAAAACGAATTAAAGTTTTTGAAGTTTTAAAGAAAATTTTTGATAAATTTTTAGGTTTAATTAAACCAAAATAATTTGATCAAGAGGAATTGACGAGGAAGTATATCATGGATAATAAGAAAGAATTAGAGAGAGAAAACTTACATAAAACAATATGATCCATAGCCGATAAACTTAGAGGTAGTGTTGATGGCTGAGATTTTAAAAATTATGTTTTAGGCGGTATGTTTTATCGTTTTCTTTCAGAAAAAATAACTAAAGAAATAAATAAAGAACAAGGCGAAGGTTTTAATTATGCTGAATATCAAGATGAAATTGATCCAGAAGATATTGAATCAATTATTGATGATCAAGGTTATTTTATAAAGCCACAAGATTTGTTTATTAATGTTGCTAAAAACGCGCCTAATGATGTCAATTTGAATGAAACTTTAGAAAGAATTTTTAAATCAATAGAAGATTCTGCTAAAGGAAGAGATAGTGAAGATGATTTCAAAGGTCTTTTTCAAGACTTTGATGTTAATAATAATAAATTAGGCGATACTGTAATTAAAAGAAATCAAATTTTAACTCATTTACTGCAAGGCATTGAGAGTATGCAACTAGGCAATTTCAAAGATAATACAATAGATCTTTTTGGTGATGCTTACGAATTTTTAATGGGAATGTATGCTTCAAATGCTGGTAAAAGTGGTGGAGAATATTTCACGCCTCAAGAAGTAAGTAAACTTTTAATAAAATTAGCGATTAACAACAGAAAAAACGTTAGAAAAATTTATGATATGTGTGCTGGTTCGGGATCACTTCTTTTACAAGGAGTAAAAGTTCTTGGAGAAAATAATATTAAAGTTGGTATTTATGGACAAGAAAAAAATGTTACCACTTTTAACTTATGTCGTATTAACATGTTTTTACATGATATTCCTTTCAATAAATTCAAAATTTATTGTGATGATACTTTAATGAATCCTCAAGGCGAAGAATATGCTCCTTTTGATGTTATAGTTTCTAATCCGCCTTACTCAGTTCCATGAAATGATACAAATGATAAAACTTTGATTAATGATCCGCGTTATTCTGCGCCTGGAGTTTTAGCCCCTAGATCAAAGGCAGATTGAGCTTTTGTCTTGCACGCTTTATATAATTTATCAGAAGATGGAACAGCTGCTATAGTTTGTTTTCCAGGAATAATGTATAGAAGTGGAGCAGAGCAACAAATTCGTAAATATTTAATAGAAAATAATTTTGTTGAAGCTGTAATCCAGCTTCCTGATAATTTGTTTTTTGGTACAGATATATCAACATGCATTTTAGTACTTAAGAGAAATAGAATTAATTCAGACGTTGTTTTTATTGATGCTTCTAATTATTTTGTAAAAGTAACAAAGAAAAATAAATTAACCGAGCAAAATATAAATGACATTTTAGATTTATATAATAAAAGAGAAAATCTTAAAAATGTAGTAAAAATTGCTTCTCGTCAACAAATAGAGGAAAATAACTATAATCTTTCAGTTAATTCTTATGTTGAAAAAGAAAACAATAAAGAAGTTATAGATATTAAATTATTGAATCAAGAAATTAAAGAAATTGTTTCTCGTCAAGAAATTCTTCGAAGAGAAATTGACAAAATAATTACTCTACTTGAAGAGGAAAAGTAATGAAAATTTTTGAAGAGTTGCTTTCGAAAGAAGATAATAAGTTTTTTATTAGAAAAAAACTATATGAAGTAACTATTTGAGATAAAACTTTTAACGATTTAGCAAAAGAAAAGCAGCTCAAAAACAAGCAAAAATATAAATATTTATATGCTTCAGAAATTGAAAAAATTAAAGAAGAAAATGGTGATATAAAAATTCTAACTACTTATGAATCGAATTATTTTGTTTCTTCAAAAAAGTGAAAAGGTGAATTTTATGATGAAGAAATAATTGCTATTCCTGGGGGAGGCAATTTAACAATTCAATATCATAAAGGTAAATTTATAACAAGCGATAATAGAATTTGCAAATCATTTGATACAAAGATTTTAAATACTAAATATTTGTATTATTTTTTTCATTTCATTAAAGAAAAAATATCTAATTTTTATCGTGGAAGCGCTATCAAACATCCTTATATGGCTGGAATATTAAATTTAGAGATAATAATCCCTCCTTTATCTCTTCAGGAAAAAATTGTTGAAATTTTAGATAAATTTAATAATTATTTGATTAATGTTAAAAATGAATTAAATGCTAGAAATAAGCAATATATATTATCGTGATGGTATTTTTGATACTTTTAATTTATATAAATCAAATATAAAATCTAACCAACTACCTGAAGTTAAATTAGCTGATATTTGCAAATTCATAACGGGAGATAAAATAACTAAAAAAGAACTTACTAAAGAAGGCTATCCAGTAGTAAGTGGAGGAGCAAAATATTTAGGTTATTATAGTAATTTTAACCGTGAAAAGAAACAAATAACAATAGTAAGATGTGGTACAGTCGGTTTAGTTCAATGACAAGAAAATGATTTTTGAGCTAGCGAAAAATGTATCACTTTAGAATTTGATGAGAAAATTCTAATTAAGAAATTTTTGTATTATTTTTTAAAGACAAAACAGAAAGAAATATTTGAAAGTAATGTTAATTCTTTTCCTTGAATGTTAAATATAAATTTTATAAAGAATTTAGCACTAAAAATTCCTTCTTTAGAAAAACAAAACAAAATAGTGAATGTTCTAGATAATTTTGAAAGTATTTGTTCCAGTCTTAATATCGGTTTACCTGCCGAAGAAAATAAAAGAAAAAAACAATACGAATACTATAGAAACGCAATATTTAAATATCTTGAAGTTGGTATTCTACAACATAAAGACGCAGAGAGAGAGAGAGAGAGAGAGAGAGAGCACGGATTAGTCAAATTATTGCAACACATTTTTGGTGCTATAACCTTAGAATTAGGAACTTTTAGTAATTTTTATAATGGTTTTAATTTTAAAAGCGATAATTTATTAGGTAATAAATTAGAAATAGGCAATATTATTAAGATAAATAATATTAATAATAATGGTAGTATAAATTTTTCTTTGAGCGATAAATTCAGTTTAAAAAATTACAAAACTAATTTAGAAAAGTTCAGAGTAAATAAAAATAATATTTTAATTGCTACTAGAGGTTCTCTTGGAAAAATAGGCTTTGCTGGCGGAGAAGAAAAAAACTGTTTTATAAATCAAAGAATAGTAAAAATAGAAGTTTTAGAAAATTTAGCTATACCTGAATTTATTTATTTTTATTTAACCTCCATAATTAATGATTGATTAAAAATTAAAGAATTGAAATCAGCTTTGCCATATATAAATACTGAGGACATTTTAAAAATTAAATTACTAATTCCTCCTTTATCATTTCAAAATAAAATTATTAATTATTTAAATAGTTTTAAAAAAATTTGTTCTGATTTTAATATTGGTTTACCTGCCGAAGAAAATAAAAGAAAAACACAATACGAACATTATAAAAATAAGATATTTAATTATCTTGAAAGCAATAGTTATGAAAATAATTAAAAAAGTTTGCTATCTAGGTTATAGCTAACTTTTTACTTTAATTTTTTATTTATTATAATTACTTGGGTATTATTTATTCAACGATTTAAAAGGTAATTTTATGCAAAATTATGATCACAAAAATATAGAAAACAAATGACAAGAAAAATGAAAAAAAGATAATTATTTCCAACCATCTAACAATTTGATAATTCCTAAAAAATATATTTTAAGTATGTTCCCTTATCCAAGCGGTAATATTCATATGGGACATGTTAGAAATTATGTTTTAGGAGATATTTTTTCACGTTATTACATTAGAAAAGGCTTTAATGTTTTACATCCTTTTGGTTGAGATGCTTTTGGTTTACCGGCAGAAAATGCGGCTATTAAAAATCAAATTCATCCCAGAAAATGAACTTATCAAAATATAGATAAAATGAATGAAAGTATTAAAAAACTAGGTATTTCTTTTGCTTGAGATAGATTAGTTATAACTTCAGATAGTGACTATACTAAATTTGATCAATATATTTTTGTTAAGATGTGAGAAAAAAAATTAATTTATCGTAAAGAATCATATTTGAATTGATGTGAAAAAGATCAAACAGTTTTAGCAAATGAACAAGTCGAAAACGGCAAGTGTTGAAGATGTGGAGAAAAAGTTATTCAAAAATTAATGCCTCAATACAATGTAAAAATTACTAATTATGCTAAAGAATTGCAAGATGATTTAAAAAAATTAAAAAATCATTGACCAGACAATGTATTGTCAATGCAAAAAAATTGAATCAATTACAGAGAAGGTTACACTATTAATTTCAATTTAGATATTAGAGGAAAATTATTTTCACTAAAAGCTTTTATTTCTTCTATTGACGAAATAAATAATTGTCATTTTATTGCTATAGGAGCGAATAATAAACTTGTTAAATATTTACAAGATAATAATTTTCTAACCAATGAAGAAAATCTTTTAATAGATAAAATAAACAATAATATTAAAGAAAAAAAATTTAACGAAAAATTAGCTTTAAAATTACCTTATAACCCCTTTTTTAAAAACAATAAATACAATTTATATATTACGGATTTTGCTTCAACTGTACAAAGCGATAAAGTTATATTAGTTAATATAAACAAACTTAAAAGTTATCAAGAATTTAGTGCATTTAATAAAATTGAATTTAACGAATTAAACTATAAAATAGAGGAAAAAGATTTAGTAAAAGATAAAGAGATTAATCTTCAAGATTGAGGAATAAGCCGTCAAAGATATTGAGGCGCCCCTATTCCAATGATTAATTGTTCTAAATGTGGTTTAGTGCCAGAAAAAATTGAAAATTTACCTATTTTATTACCAGAAAAAGTTATTTTCAATGGTCAAGGAAATCCTATTTTAACCAATAGTAACTGGTTAAATATTAAATGTCCTTATTGTCATAATAATGCTCAAAGAGAATCTGACACTTTTGATACTTTTTGACAATCATCATGATATTTTGCAAGATATACAACACCTAAAGAAAAGCGCGAGAATAATTTATTTATAAGAGAGCAAATCGATTATTGAAGAGAAGTAGATCAATATATAGGTGGAGTTGAACATGCGATTTTGCATCTTTTATATGCGAGATTTTTTACTAAAGTTTTAGCTGATTTAGATTTAATTAATTATAGAGAACCTTTTAAAAATCTCTTAACTCAAGGAATGGTGCTCAAAGATGGATCAAAAATGTCTAAATCAAAAGGGAATATCGTAAGTCCTGAAGAAATGATTGCAAAATATGGAGCTGATAGCACAAGACTTTTTATTATTTTTGCAGCTCCTCCTGAAAAAGATCTTGAATGATCAACGGCAGGTATTGAAGGATGTTATAAATTTATTAAAAGACTTTATGATAAAAGTGAATATATAATTAAAAATTTTAATTATCAAAATTTTCTTGAAAATTATAATTTCAAAAATTTAAGTCTTAAACAAAAAAATGCAAGAAAAAAACTTCATCAGAGTTTTAAAAAACAAGAAAATATCTTTAATAGTAAAACTTTTGCTTTTAATACTTTAATTGCTTGGGCGATGGAAATACTTAATGAATATGAAAATATTAATGACAAAGAGTTAATAAGTGAATTTTTCTATGTGATTTTAAATATTTTAGAACCATATATTCCTCATTTAACTTGGGAGTTAAGTTCTAAGTATTTTGAAAGTAAAAATTTAAGAGAATTTATTGTTGATGAAAATGCTTTAATCAGCGATTCCATTATTTATCCTATTTCAATTAACGGTAAATTGAAAACTCAAATTTCTGTTTCTAAGGAAAAGAATGAAAAAGCATATGTTTTAAATGAAGCAAAAAAAGCTGTTTTTAAATATTTGGAAAATAAAATAATAGTTAAAGAAATTTTTGTTCCTAATAAAATAATTAACTTTGTTCTTAAATAATTTGGAAAAATACATAATTTGTATTTTTTTTATAAATTAAAGCACAAAAAGAAATAGAGAAATATAACGAATAAGGCAAGATAAGCGAAATTACTAAATTAGCAAAAATAATAAAATATTGCTAATATATTTAATTTATATATATAATATTAAGTAATTTGAATAAAAAGGGGAATATTTATGTCTAAAAATATTAAAACGTTAGTTTATGATTTAAGCAAAAGTCAAAAAGAAAGTTGAGTTTTTTTAGAAAGTGATTATAGAGTATTAAATTTTGAAAAAGATGATTTTTTTAATCATTTATTTTCACTTAAAGAAAAAAATAAATTAGGCGAAAATAATTTTCTTTTGACAATTTATCATGATGATAAAAAAGAGTTTCAAGATGCTGTTTATTTTAAAAATGACAATAATTTAGCAATACTTAAATACGCTTCGTTAGTAAAAATCATAGATATTGAACTTAATGAAAATGATAATTTTAATGTTAAATTAGTAACTGATAGTAAAGTAGAAATTCAAGAATTGTGATCTTCTGTTAAAAACATAGATAAAAATGATTTTGATAAGGTGGAAAATGAAGAAGATGTTTATCTAATCAATAAAGTTGATTATGTTATTCCTAAGGATTATGAAGATTTAAACGAATTAGTTACTATGGCATCTTTAAATAAAGCAATTACTTCATTCGATGAAGCTTTAACTAGTATTATTACTGATAAATCATATGCAAGAATTGTTGAGTGATTAACTAAAGAGAATAAAAACGGATTAAATTTCTTTGAGTGAAGCAAATTGATTGATTCATACACTTCGTATATTAGTTCTTCGATTAATGAAATTAATAGCAAGATTTTGGATAATACCAATAAAACTGATGAAGAATTATTGTTTGAACCTGAAGTAGATTCAAATATGTTTATTGTTGCTTTTGCTTTACATACTGTATTGAATAATTTCGATAGATATCGTCTTTTCGCCTTTGAAAATATGTTAGATCAAATTGACTTTTTAATGCATAAAATAGCCTTATTCCCTAATTGCCCTACCTTATCGAAAGAAGAAATAATTTTTTTAAGCAAATATAGTGCTTTAAAAGAAAGTGCTGAAAAAAGACTCAAAGAATTTAAAAAAGATGAAATTAACAATGAAGTTAATATAGAAAATAAAGTTAACGATTGAGATATTGAACAAGAAATACAAAATAGAGTTAAAGAAAATTTAGATAAACAACAAAAAGAATTTTTGCTTCGTGAAAAAATGAGAGCTATTAAAGAATCTCTAAGAGATAATAATTCTAGCGAAGATGATTTAGATGAATATAGTAAAAATTTAAAAGATCCTATCAAAATGCAAATGTATCCTTCTTCTGTAATTAAATTAATTACAAGTGAGGAAGATAGATTAAAAGGCACAATGCAAGGTACTCCCGATGCTAATATAATGCAAACTTATTTGAAGACACTAAAATCATTGCCATGAAGAAAAACTGAAATTGAAAGTTTAGATATTCAAAAAGTCAAAGAAATTTTAGACAAAAATCATTATGGTCTTAAATCTGTTAAAGAAAGAATCATTGAATATCTTTCATTAATAATTAATCGTAAAAATATAGAAAAAAGCAAAGTAAGCGATAAACCAAAACTTTTAGATTTGGACGATAATCACCAAATTGATCTTGATTTATTTAAAGAAAATAGCAATTCCAAAGTTCAAAAAAGTTTTAATAATGTTCCTATTTTAACTTTAGTAGGTCCACCAGGAACTGGAAAAACATCTTTGGCCAGGGCAATTGCGGAGGCATTAAATAAAAGTTATATAAAAATTAGTTTAGGTGGTGTAAATGATGAATCAGAAATAAGAGGTCATAGAAGAACTTATGTTGGAGCAATGCCTGGAAAAATTATCAAAGCAATTCAAAAAGTAGGCGTTTCTAATCCTCTTATTTTATTGGACGAAATAGATAAAGTTGCTCAAAATAGCCACAGAGGTGATGTTTCTTCAGCTATGCTTGAAGTTTTGGATCCTGAACAAAATACCAAGTTTCAAGATAACTATCTAGAGCATGAATATGATTTATCAAAAGTTATGTTTTTTGCAACTGCAAATTATTATGAAAATATTCCTGCTCCTTTATTAGACCGTGTTGAAATTATTGAATTGAGTAGTTATACTTTGAATGAAAAATTAATGATTGCTAAAAACCATTTGATAAAAGAAGTTCTTGAACAAGCAGGAATTAGCGATAAATTATTTCAAATTAACGATGAAATGATTGAATTTATAATTAAACATTACACAATTGAAGCTGGAGTTAGAGGTTTAAAGAGAGAATTAGATAAAATTGCTAGAAAAATAGTTACAAAAATTGTTGCTGGAGAAAAAATTGAAGAATTTAAAATTACTAAAGATGTTATTTTAGATTTTTTAGGTGTGCAAAAATTCGATGATAATGCAGAAGATCAAAAACCAGAAATAGGAGTTGTTAATGGTTTAGCTTATACTGCTTATGGAGGAACCACATTACAAATAGAAGTTACAACCTATAAAAGTAAAAATGGTGGTATTAGACTAACTGGTTCACTTAAAGATGTTATGAAAGAATCAGCAAATATTGCTTTAACATATGTGAAAGCAAATGCAGAGAAGTTTGATATCAAAGATTTTGATTTTGAAACTAATGAAATTCACATTCATGTTCCTGAAGGTGCAGTTCCAAAAGATGGTCCAAGTGCAGGAATTACTTTTACAACAGCTTTAATTTCTGCATTATCTAACAAGCCAGTTTCCAAAAAAGTTGCAATGACAGGAGAAATAACTTTAAGAGGCAAAGTATTGCCAATTGGAGGGTTAAAAGAAAAAACCTTTGCTGCCTATAAAAAGGGAGTTAAAAAAGTATTTATTCCTCATGATAATGCTAAAAATTTAGTTGATATTGCTGAAGAAGTAAAAGATGCAATTGAATTTATTCCTGTTAAAAATTATGATGAAATTTATGAAAGATTATTCAAGTAAATAAATTTTAAATAATAAAATAAACACATCATATAAGATGTGTTTTTATAAACTAAAGGTATTATGTTTTATTTATTAAAAAAAAATAAAAATATTTCTTCATTTAAAACCATTAGAAATTTTGCTTTAAACAATAACATTAAAAAAATAGGTCATACTGGCACCTTAGATCCTTTTGCCAAAGGACTTTTACTAGTTGCTACTGATGAAGATACTAAATTAATTTCGTATATAGAAAATAAAGATAAAACGTATATTGCTGAAGTTAAATTTGGTTATCAAACAGATACATACGATGTAGAAGGAAAAATTATTAATACTTCTAATATATTGATTAAAGAAGAAAATTTAACTCAAATTATTACTTGATTAAAAGATCAAGTTGACCAAATTCCTCCTATTTATAGTGCTAAAAAAATAAATGGTTATAAAGCTTATGAATTAGCAAGACAAAATAAAACTTTTTCTTTAAAAAAACAAAGTATCAAAATTTATGATGCTAAAATTTTAAGTTTTGATTTTATTAATCAACTTTTAAAAATAGAAATTACTGTTTCAAATGGAACTTATATTCGTTCTTTATTTAATGATTGTGCGATTTTTTTTAATACTTTTGCCTATTTAGAAAATTTAGAGAGAATAACAATTTCTAAATTAAATATTTCTTTATTAAAAAATAATGATTTTGTTAAAATAAATGACGGACTTTTATTTACTAAATCCAAAATTTACTTGTCTAAAGAAAATATTAGTAAATTAAAAAACGGTTTAGAATTAATTAACGAACAAAAATTAGAAAACAATGAATATTTATTAGTTGATATTAGTAATAAAAACGAAATTTTAGGAATTATAGAGGTAGATAATAATAAAATTCGATCAAAAAAATTATTTGGCAATAAATTAAATAGTTACTAAGGAATTTATGAAAGATTTAAAAAGTAAATTACAAGAAAATATCAAAATGGCTGCTTTTGATATTGATGGAACAATTATGCCTTTTGGCCAACCAATTTTTAGCGATGGTATTAAACAGATGTTTAGAGAATTAAAGTCAAAAGGCATTTATTCAATTTTATCTACTGCCAGAGAATTTGTGACTATAGGTAATTTTTTAGAACAATTACCGGAAGTTAATTATTTTATAGGAGCGAACGGAATGTTTATTTATGATGTACAAAATAAAAGTTTTGTTTATGAAAATCCTATTGAATTAAATGACTTAAAAATCCTCTACGTTGCTTTGTTTGGCAAAGAAGCTTTAACTGGCGAATATGAAAAAATTAATAAATTTCCGGATTTAGAAAGTTTGACAGTAACGGATTTAAATTGGTGCTATCATTCACCTAATATTAACAAAAATACATGGTTTTTAAGCCCTCATCATGCTAAATTAAAACCCATGGATTTTGATATAATCGACAAAAATCATATTCATATTATTACTTTGGGTTCCTATAATCAAGAAGCAACAAATAGACTTGAAAAATATGTAAAAAAAATAATTGCTAAAAATAATTTACCTCTCGAAGTAAATTCAAAATGAAATAAAGGAGTTTTTATTACCCCTAAAAACGTTACAAAATTTCATGCCCTTGAATTATTAGCTAAAAAATTAAATTTAGATGCTAAGAAAAATTTAATTGCTTTTGGTGATAGCACTAACGATTATGAAATGTTAATTAATGCGGCCTATAGTGTAGGATTAGGAGAGCATGATCCTAATATTAAAAAAATAACAAAAATGAATGCCAAACCTGTTGAACAAGATGGATCATATTTAGCTCTAAAGGAATTAGGAATTTTATAAAAAGCCATTGCGGCTTTTTATTTAAAAATAAAATCTATTTCTTCATTACTAAAATCTATTTCTTTAGCAATATTTTTCATTAAATCAACTAAATAATTAATTTCGTTAAGATAAATAAAAGCAATTTTTTCTAATTTATCAGAGTCAATATTATTCAATAAATTAAGTTTATTAATTAATTTATCAATATCTTCTATTAAAGCATTTGAATTTTTATTATTAGTTGACATTATTTTATTTTTCAAATTATTTCAATTTTGAATCCATGATTTTAAATGTTCTTTTACTTTTTCAAAAATTAAATAGTTTTCATAAATCATATTTCCCAACGAATGAGAATGATTATGCTCTGAAGAATTATCTTCAGAATATATCTCATCTTCATCATGAAAATTTTTAGTTCAAACATAACTTTTTTTATTAGCAAAAATATTACTTAAAGCATTATAATCGGTTGATAATCATCTTTGTCAATTTTCTTTTAGTTGTTTTTGTCCTTTATCTACTTTGTCAAGATTTTTTAAAACTAAACTTACAGAAGGATTATTTAAATCTTGAAAATTTTGAAAATTAATTGAATTGTTATATAGCTGATTAACTAAGTCTTTTCCTAATGAATCCAAAGAATTTAGTGAATTATCGAATAATGAACCAAGATTTAAATTCATTTTATTTAAATCATCTTGATAATCATTTATCAAATTATTATTTAGTATTTTTTTGTATAAATCATAGATATTTATATTATTTTTTTGACCAAAAATGGTTTGTTTATAAACATTTTCATCGCTTAAAAAAATTAAAAGAAAATCATTTTTAAGGAAATTTAAATTATTTTTATTAATACTGTTGTCTGCAATTTGGTATTTAGGATTGGAATTATTTTCTTCCAAAAAGAAAAAATTATCTCTATCTTCGTTCAATCTATTCTGATAGTTTTTAATTAAATTTAAAAGCGTTTTATTTGCTTCATTAATTACTTGACTATTATTTGTGCATGAAGCGCCTAAAGGAATGATTAGAATTGGTAAAGAGAGTAAAAAAAATTTTTTCATATTAACCTCTAAAATCGCGTTATTAAAGATGAGCTTTATAATAAAGTTAATTATTTCTATTTTATAAATTTTTATTCTTTCGAGAATACAATATTTGTGTACTTTTAAAAAACACCATACTCTTATTGTATGTTTTTTATACTTCTTTTAGATTTGTTTATCTAAAAATAATAAGTAATTTTTTTATGTTTTTGCATTTATATAAAATGTTTTTTCAAATCTAAACTTTTATAAAATTTTAACTTTATTATATTATTTGCTTTCTTTTACTATAAAAGTGGCCTAAGGTCACTTTTTGTTTATCATCCTAGCATTAAAATATAAAATTTAGTAACTATGTTAAAAGCATCAATAGAAATTAAAAAACATATGTTAGATTTAGTGCAAAAAATTAATCAGTGAAATAAAGAATATTTCCTAGATAATAACCCTAGTGTAAGTGATTTAGTATATGACAAAGCTCTATTAGAACTAGAAGAATTAGAAAAAAAATATCCTTTAGATATTAATCCTAATTCGCCGACACAAAATGTTGGAGGTTATTTAAACAATAAATTTCAAAAAGTTTTGCATGATAAAGAAATGCTTTCTTTAAGTAAAGCTTATAACTATGATGAAATTACTAAATTCATTGAAAATATTAAAAAAATTGTACCTATTGAAAAGATTAATTTTAGCTTAGAACCTAAAATTGATGGTTTATCTATTAGTTTGCATTATAAAAATGGTTATTTAATAAGAGCTCTAACAAGAGGAGATGGCAAAGAAGGAGAAGATGTTACAGATAATATAAAAGTAATTGATTCTATTCCTAAAATAATTAATTATGAAAATAGTTTAGAAGTAAGAGGAGAAATTTTTTTATCGAAAGAAAATTTTAAAATTTTAAACGAATCTTTTCATAAAAAAGGCGAAAAAGGTTTTGCCAATCCTAGAAATGCAGCTAGTGGAACACTAAGACAACTTGATAATAAAGTAGTTTTAGAAAGAAATTTATCAGCTTTTTTATATGAATTAGTTGAGCCTAATAAACATAATATTAATACTCAAAAAGATGCTATCAAATTTATAAAAGAATTAAATCTACCAGTGAATAATTTATTTAAAGTTGTTGAAATAGAAGATTTGGAAGAAGAGATTAATAATTTTGCTGAAATAAAAAATAATTTAGCTTACGATACAGATGGTTTAGTTATTAAATTAAATAATTTAACCTATTGAGAAAAATTAGGCAAAACTGCCAAGTTTCCTAAACATTCAATTGCTTTTAAATATGATGTTGAACAAGCAATTTCAACTATTTTAGACATAAAAGCTACAGTAGGAAGAACTGGCAAAATTACTTATGTAGCTAATTTGACTCCTGTTGAATTGAATCAAACAATAGTTCAAAATGCAACTTTACATAATTATAATTTTATAAAGCTTCATAACATTGATATAGGAGATGAAGTAATTATTATTAAAGCAGGCGAAATAATTCCTAAAATTTTAGATACAGTTAATAAAAAATCAGCAACAAATTATCACAAAGTTCTCTTTTGCCCTTCATGTAATTATGAATTAAAAGAAATTGAAGGAAATGTTGATCAATATTGTTTGAATAAATTTTGCGAAGAGAAAATGATTAATTCTTTAATTCACTTTTGTTCTAGAAAAGCTTTAAATATAGCAGGATTAGGTGAAAATACAATAAGAGAATTTTTTAAAAATAATATTCTTAGAAACATTTTAGACATTTTTTCACTGGAAGAAAAAAAAGAAATAATTCAAAATTTACCTAATTTTGGATCATTAAAATACAAAAATATTATTGATAGTATTAATGAGAGAAAAAAATGCAAATTTAGCGATATTTTATTTGCTTTAGGAATTAAACACTTAGGTGAGAGAGCTTCTAAAATTTTAGCCAATAATTATAATAATTTTGCTGAATTGTTAAATGATAAAGAATTAGAAAAAATTACTAATTTAACTAATATAGGCCCTAAAACAATTGAATCGTTAAAAAACTATATTAATGACGATGAGAATAAGCTTTTCCTTCTAAAATTAGAATCATATTTAAATTATTTCGAAACTAATAAGATGTCTTTATCTAATAATTTGTTTAATTTATCATTCGCTATTACTGGTAAATTAAGCAAAAATAGAGATTATTTTCAAAATCTAATACTTAGTCACGGAGGTAAAGTTAGCAATTCACTAAGTTCAAAAACTTCCTATTTATTGGCAGGTGAAGATGCTGGAAGCAAGCTTTTAAAAGCAAAAGAATTAAAAATAAAAATTATTAATGAAGAAGAATTTAATTTACTTATTAGCAAGGAGCAATAATGAAAAAATTATTTTTTATGGCTAATTGAAAATGTAATATTAACACTGCTAAAACTATTGAATTTATGAAAGAATTTGATAAGTTGTACAAAGAATTAGTTAAAAACACAGATAAAGAATTAATATTCAATAACAATGAAATAGTTATTGCTCCATCATTAGTTTCTTTGGGAGTATTTAAATCCCCTTTAATTCCTAAAATACCAAATTTAGAATTAGGAGCACAAAATGTCTCTGCTTATGGTTATGGACCTTATACTGGAGAAGTATGTGCTGAGATGTTACATGCCTTAGATGTTAAATATGTTATTGTTGGACATTGTGAAAGAAGAAAACATTGTAAAGAAGATGACGAATTAGTTTATAAAAAAGTTAAAAACGTTATTAATGCAAATATGATTCCTATTATTTGTGTAGGCGAAAGTGAAGAAGAAAATAAAACCGAAAAAACTAAGCAAATTATTGAAAAACAAATTTTAAATGCCATTAAAGATTTAGATTATGAAAAATTAATTATTTCCTATGAACCTACTTGAGCAGTTGGTTCTCACGCCGCAATTCCTGATCAAGCTAATGAAATTTGTAAATTTATTAAAAAAATAACCTCTAACAAATGTAAAGTACTTTATGGAGGGAGCGTTAACATCAAAAACGTGGATAAATTAGCTTCACAAGAATATATTGATGGCTTTTTAATAGGTACTGCTTCTTTAAATCCTAAAGAATTTTTAGAAATAACTACTTGCGAAATAGATTAATAATTTTTCATAAACTATATATAATAAAAATAATTTAAGTAAGCTTATTTAAATATTGAGGAGAGAAATGCACAATAAATATATTGATGACATTGACTTTAGAGGCGAAATAGTTATCATGAGAGTGGATTTAAATGTACCACTTGAAAACGGTGTAATTATGTCTAACAAAAGAATTGTTTCTTCTTTAGAATCAATTAAAAAAATTATTAACGATAATGCTAAGCTAGTTCTTTTTTCTCACTTAGGCAGAGTAAAAGAAGAAAAAGATTTAAAAAGTAAATCTTTATTTCCTGTAGCAGTAGAACTTTCTAGATTATTAGGCAAAAAAGTTACTTTTGTAAATGAAACAAGAGGCTCTTTACTAGAAAAAGCTATTAATGAAATGAAATGAGGAGACATTGTTTTAGTTCAAAATACCCGTTATGAAGATTTAAATGGTAAGGCCGAAAGTAAAAATAGTGATGAATTAGCAAAATATTGAGCTTCATTAGGTACATTCTTTGTAAATGATGCTTTTGGTACAGCACATAGAAAACATGCTTCAAATTATGGTATTGCTAAGTATGCTAAAAAAACGGCAGTTGGCTATTTAGTTGAAAAGGAAATTGAAGCTTTATCAAAATTAACAAATGATCCCGAAAGACCATATATGGCTATTGTAGGGGGAAGCAAAGTTAGTGATAAAATAGAAATTTTAAATAGTTTAGTTGAACAAGTTGATAGATTATTTATAGTTGGCGGTATGGCATATACTTTTGAAGTTGCAAAAGGCAGAACTATAGGAACATCGCTATTTGATGAAAATAATTTAGATTTCGCTAGAGACTTTTTAGAAAAACACGGTGAAGAAAAAGTATTTTTACCAATTGATTATGCTGTAGTTGATGATTTTGTAGACCAAAAACCAACAATTTATGAAAATAATATTCCAGATGGTAAAATGGGTCTTGACATAGGTCCTAAAACTGTTAAAAAATTCCAAAAAGCTATGAAAAAAGCAAAAACTGTGGTTTGAAATGGACCAGCAGGAGTAATTGAATTTGAAAACTTTAGAAAAGGTACATTAGGTTTAATGGAAGGAATTTCTAAATTGAAAAATGCTTTCACAGTAGTTGGAGGAGGAGATAGTGCTGCTTTTGTTGAACAACAAAATAAAGAAAATTTATTTAGTCATGTTTCTACTGGCGGTGGTGCTACGCTTGAATTTTTAAAAACTGGTTCATTAGAAACGATTGATTTAATTCTTAACGATAACAAATAAAAAAATAAGCAAGAAGCTTATTTTTTTATTTGTTTAATTCATTTTTAATTCAATAGGGAAGATCATAATTTTCATTTACTGTACTTAGTTTAAATAAATTAAGTGAAGCAGAATCTTTATTAGGTAAAGATAATATATTTTGATTATTCTCGATAAAGCCAAAATAATTAAATCTTGAATAATCATTGTTATTATATGGCTTACTAATACCATATCAAGATTTAAGGAATTTAAGTGGTGAACCAGAATTAATAGTGCTTACATATGTATTTTCTCCATCGAAAACGCCTGTTCCACTATTACCTGCATTTCAAAAAATAGGAACATAATTATTATTATTATTTTCCCTTGGTTTAGAGAAATTTTCGCCTGTAGAATCATTACTATTTCTATTCACTATATAAGAGCTTTGCTTGCCATAAGGCCAGCCATTAAATAATCTACCGCTAGAAAATTCTGCTTGATTTTCTCAGTTAAGATGATTTTGGCTATTTATGTATTCAAGTAATTTATTATCTACATATTCTGCTCTACTATTAAGATTTAATCTTTTTAATTTAAACCATTCTTCGTATCAAAAGGCTGTTTCATATTTGCCTTCATTTTTAGCGTTTTTAATTAAATCATTTACATCAATTAAAAACATTGTTAAATCTACTGACTTAGTAGTTTTTCTATCATCACTAACTTGGTTGACACCAGTTCAAAATGGAAAAATTTTGACTTTTGTAGTATATAAACCAGATCAATAACTAAATCCTTCATCAACAGCATTAGCATATTTATCACCAGGTCTAGTAAAAGTAACGTTAATTCATTTACCTTTTGAGGGATCAGAATTAGTACTGTTATTATTTACAACGTGATTATTAGTTATACCTATAAATAAACCATTTTTAGGATCGTCATTTAGTTTTCCGAGCATAAAACCAGTACCATTATTAAAAGCAAAACTACGTTTAAATGTTTCCTTTAATTTTTCATTTTTATATGAAAAATGTAAATATTCATAGTCTACTTTATAACCCTCATTAAATTTATAAGGTAAATTTTGGTTTGGATCATATTCAAAAATTTTTTCATTATCATACTTTTCGTTATATAAAACAATTGGTTGATTTTCAGCTGTAAAAGACATTTTATTATAGTTAAGTATGTTAGTTTTAGATTTTGAAAATGTTTCCATTTCTGTTTTATTTTTATAACTAATAGTAACTTTAGCTCCTAAATAGGCTTGAAAATAGACAGCTTTAGAAGGATCAAAATTATTAGTAAAATTAAAATTATTTTGTCCTAAAAAGAGTTCTTTATAGCCTTCATCATCAATTATTTTATAGTTATTATTACCAAGAATTTGATAGCTAAAATAAATTCCATCTTCCTTTAATTCAAAAATAGTTTTGAATTGAATTTGCTTTTCTTCACTACTATTATTAGGTCTAAATTTCTCACTAGAATAAGTTTTTTCTATTTTTTTTGATTTTTTTAATTCATCTCAATCAATTGTGATATTTAATCCTTGGTTAGGTTCAAAAATTCTTTTCGCTCTAGAATCATCTAACAAAATGAAATTAGTGTAAAAGTGAAAATTAATTTTACCATTAGTAATATTTTCACTTAACAATGGTTTGTAATATTCTTTTTTGAATTTTCAACTAACTAAACGAGAATCATTGCTTTTTGTAAAAAAATTATCTTGTTTTCTCATTTCAATGCGTCTTTGACGATAAATATCTTTATTTTCCAAAACAATTTTTTTCATGCCATATTTTGCACTAACTTCTTTAAGCATTTCTTCCATTGTTTTTTTATTTATTGAACTTGCAGAAGTATTTTTCTTAAAACCGCTTACTTCAAATCAAGTATCGCTTTCATAAACATCTTTATCTTGATTAGTAAAACCAGAAGGCGAATATTTAAATCTTAGAAATAAAGAACCATTTCTATCATCAACGAATTTTGTTTCAGCTACTTTAATATTAAAATCAACAATATCATTAGTATTATTTCTTTGAACTTTAATTCTACTATTTCCATAAGAAGGAATATTTATAAAATTAAAAATTTTATGTCACTTACTATTAATATTTTTAACTTCTTCAGCAAATTTTTGAGCAGTGATTTTGTTATACAAATATTCACTTTTTTCATTATCACTAAGAGCATAATTTTTATAAAAATTGTAGTCTCTAAAAAAATCAAAATCACTTCTCTTAATATTATTAATTGCATTTAGACCAATATTTTCTAAAGCATAGTCATTTTGTAAGAAATTTAAAGTAATGAATTTAGAATAATTATCGTTTTTAGATGCATTTTTAAATCATCTAATTCTAGGATTTTTCTTATTGATAAAACCTAATTTAAATTTTAATATGCCACCAGAACCTTTTCTATCTAATCCACCTGTAACATCAAAGAAATAAATATATCAATTTTTTGCTAAATCATTGACATTTACGGAAGTTTGTTCAGTTCCTTTTGTATATAAAATACCTTTATCGTTTGGAATTTCAATTGGTGCAGGAGGTTTTTCAAAATTATTTTCATTTTTTTCAAATAATTTTTTATTTATTTCAGCATTTTTCTTTTCTTCATCAGTTAAATTAACTGGACCAGTAAATTTGAATAGATAATTTAATTTATCATATGCTTTTTGACTAAGAATAGCACTAACATCAACTACTCTTTTAGAATCTTGAGCATAATTGTAGGTAAAGTCAGTAGCATTAATTTCGTCCATTAATTTTCTTGTATTTTCATCCGGAATTAAACTACTATTAGAGTTATAAAAATCACTTTCATTAAATCATCTATTAGCAGGAACAAAGTCATAACGTGAAAGAGGTTTAAAATTGTTTAAAGTAAAGATTTTACTTTTTATACCAGTAGGGGAATTATTTTTGTAAAGTTCAAATTGAATTTTAGCTCAGCCTTTATTATCATCATAAAGTTCTTGGTTATTAATTTCTGGCTTTAAAAATTTTATAGAGTAATTTAAACTAGAAGGAAGTTCATATAAATTATTAAATTCATCGTAAATTTTTGAAGCAATAATATTGTTATGGGTTTGATTTTTGTTTTTAACCTTTAAATGACTAAGAATTTCACTAAATTGGTTATTAGTTACCATTGAATAAATTTTTTCATCTTGAAAATCATTTATTAAATGTGTTACTTGAAAACTAAAAGGAATTTCATATTTTTGTTTGTCTTTAAGGAAATTTAAAATAAAATCAACGGAATTTTTATTCTTATTTTTATTAATAATATAAAAACCATAACCTTTGTTTGAATCTGCTCAAAATTCAAGAATATCGTATTGTTGCAATTTATAACCGTTAAATTCGAAGTCAAAATTATCATTAATTACTTCATATAATACTTTTGATCTTGAAACTATGACACTTTCTGTACTATTTCAAATTTTAGCTAAATTACCCTTATAACCTTGTTTTTTAGCAACTCTTTCTACTTCTTTATTTAAATAGTCTTGAATGTCTAAATTATCTTTAAAATAGCCGCTATTTTTAAAATGTTCACTAGGTTTATATTTAATTCCTAAATTATTTAAAGAAGGAATAATTACTTCTTCTTTAGAAATTAGATTATCTATTGTTCTAACTTTTTTACCACTAAAAAAAATTAAAATATTAGCTTGTATTTTGGCTTCAAAAACATTGGTTTGCTGTTTGATACCGAAAATATTTGTTGCACTTTTATTTACTCTTTTTATGTTAGTTTTAAAGGAGTTAAAATCGATTTCATAATCTAAAAAACCATTTAAATTTTTGAATTTAGGTTTAAAAAGCTCATTTTGTAATTCTTTATTATTTTTTATCAAATCAAAATCTGTTTTATAAAGTCTTTGATAATCAATATCATAAAGTTCATCAAGTTGACTATATTTAATATTTTCATAAAGAGTATTGATTTTATCAATAGCAGTAAAAGTTTTTACATAATTAATAGAAATTCCTTCTCTTGATGCTTTAAAGAGAACTTTAAAATTATCCAAATTATTTTTATCAATTTCAACTTCTAAAACTTCTAATTTAGCTTTAGCTTCTTTTGTATCTAAATTCAATAAATATTTAGCATTTTTAGTATTAACACTTTTTGAAAAAATATGAATGTTAGGATTTTCTTTTAATAAAGAACTATACTCAGCTTTGTAATATAAATCTAAATCATTTTTTAATTTTTCTTCTTCAGCAGATAATTTAATTTCTTTAAATTTTTCTATTTGTCCCGTTTTTCAATTTGAAATAATAATTTTTCCACTTGGAGCAATTTCTTGTAATTGATATTTAAATTTTATTAAGTTATTAGTTGTATTTTTTTCTGTTATTTCAATATTTACTGCATTAATTTTTTGATTATCTAAAGAAAAAATAATATCTTCTTTATTAGTGTTATCAACTAGAACATTTTCTTTATTTTTATAACTATAATTAGGATTTAAATTATCTAAATTTAGCTTAATTTCTTTTTCTATTTCTTCATTAGTTTTAACTTTTTTGAAATTATTTATTGTTGCTTCAAAAATATTAGAAATTACATTTTCTCTTTCATTGCTTTTAACTTTATAAGAAACTGTAATTGATCTATCCAAATTATTTTTTTGAGTGATTTGAATATAAGCAATTTCAACGTTATTTTCCTTACCATTTGTTAAAATGATATTTTTTTCTATTGCTGCTTCTGCTTCAAGATTTTCTTTATTAGGATAGTCTAAAATTCACTTAGTTTCGTTTAATTTTTTCAATTCATTATCATAATTATTTATTTTTTTAAAACCAGATAATTTTATTTCAAAAAAGTCAGTTGATTCCACATTTTGAAAATGCTCTTTTTTCGAGGATAAATAAAATTTAACTAATATTCATCCTTCTTCATTATTAGTTTGAGAAATAACTAGATTTGAAATAGTTGCTTCTTGAAAGTTATTATCAAGAACAACTTCCAAATTATTTTTATTTACTTCTTGAGGAGTAATTTCGCTTTTATTGATTTTTGTATTTATAACTACATTTGAACTATTGTTTTTAACAAGATTATTTAATCTTTTTATTTCAATATTTTTTCTTTTCTTTCATGAATCAAAGCCATCAATAAGTTTAATTTGCTTTTGACTAGAAATTATATCTTCAAGACCTTCTTTTCCGGAAGAGAGAAAAAAAGAAATTGTAGTAATACCGTTTTCGTCATCTGTATTTGTAATTTCAAGATTTTTAACTTTAGCATCAGTATTTTCTTCAAAAATAAATTTAAAATTATTCTTATCAACTTCTGAAGGAAGCAAAGTTTCCTTATTTTCATAATTTATTTCTAAGTTGCTAATTTGATCTAATCTTTGCTTTTCAGTTTTAAAACCTGTAATTGTATTATTTGTTATATTGTTATTCTCTTCATTTACAACAATAAAAACATCGTCATATTTTTTTGATTTTACTTTGTAAGTGACATTTAATTTGCCGTATCTATCATCATAATTACTAATAATTATTGATTTGTTATCAATTTCAAAATCATTGTCACTTATCATAAAAATAATTTTTGTTTTATCTTTAGCTTTAGAAGCTAAAATATTTATTTTATTTTGATAATCTAACTTGATTGAATTTGCTACATTTTGTATTTTTTCTATTTCTAATTCTTTTGTATCTTGCGAAGATAAAACAGTTTTTAAATTTCTTTTAAAACCACTTATTACTTGTGTTTTTTCTACTTTTATTGTTTCGTTTTCAAAGTTTAAATTAAGAGAATAAGAAATAAAAAGTTCTCCTTCGCTGTCATTAACGCGAAGAATTTTTAAATCCTTTAATCGAACATTATTTTTTTCTTTAATTTCGTAATTAATTTTTTCTAATATCGCATTGGAAGGCAAAAATGTTTCTTTATTTCGATAATTAAAAACAACATTGATGTTATTTAATTTATTTTTTTCTTTGTTTATTCAATCATTTTTGCTTTCTTTACTAAAACCATTAATAATTTTTGTTTTTTGAACGCTATTTTTATCTTTAGAAATAACATATTGGATTTCGATTGATCCATTTTCTCAATTTCTGCTAATTATTTTTACATCAGAAATTAAAATATCCGAATCGTTTGTTTTAAACAAAATATTTTTAAAATTTGCATCTCCAATTGAAATATTTTCTTTGTTAGGATAATTAATACTAATTTCGTTATTTTTTAAATATTCAATAGTTTTAGCTTTTTGCTTTTTATTAGTTTCAATAATTCCAAAAATTGTCGATGGAATAGCTAAAATAGTTAATGCAGCTATTGAAGAAATTAATATTTTTTTCTTTTTTTTCATCTTAATTTAAACCTCTTATTGTTATTTTATTTTAAATTTAAAACTAACATGAATTAAAAGCTTGAATGTTAATTTAAAAACACTTGATAAGTTTTTAATTTCTTATCCAATTCTCTAAAATTAGGAAAAAATTTTTCCGCATAAATATAAAAATTTTTTGAATGATTCATATGGATATTATGCGTTAATTCATGAATAACAACATATTCAACTATTTTTTCTGGTAAAGTAAATAATTTAAAATTGTAAGTTATACTCCTTTTATTATTCTTTTCAATTTTGTTATAACCTCATTTGCTTATCATATTTTTTATTTTAATATCAGGAGTAAACGTATTTAATTTCTTGCTTATTTCATGAGTCATAATAGTCAATTTTGCCAATAAAATTTGACTTAAAGCTTTATAAATAAGCTCTTTTCTTACATTTATATTTTTAAATTTTTCTTTATTGATTTTTATAATTACTATGCTATTTTGAGCAATTAGTTCAATTTTAGATTTTTCTTTTTCAATAATATTTCATAAAATTTTTATTTTTTGGTTTTCATCACCAAATAAGTAAAAAAATTCGTTATCTAAATTGAATTGAACAACATTTATAGGAAATGATAATGCATAATATGACGAATTAATTAATAATTTTTTGATCTTTAAGCCTATTTCATAGTTTTTTATGTCTTTTTCTGTTAAAAATTTATGACATATTAAAAACCAACTATTATCTTTTTTAAAAAGTTTTAATTTTTTAATGTTAGGTTTTAAAATCAAGTAAACAATTATTTCATTATTATCAATTTTTACTTTTATAGATGGATAATTTTGATAATTATTTTTTAGCATTATTTTTAAACTTAGGAACTTTCTTATTGCGATTTTCTTTTATACAGCTGTTGATAGTTTTGATAATATCTTTCTCAATATTTTCAAGTTCATTAATATTTTTATTGCTTAGAACTTCGTTTAATGTAATTTCAATATTATCCAAGTTTGCAATAATATTTCAATTTTTTAAATTTTCTAATTCAACTACACTCTTATTAGGAAAAATAACTAAAGAAAACATATTGAATTTTTGACCAACCATCCTATAAAAATGTTGTATATGGTTAAAATTTTGTTGAATAGGATTTTTGAATTTTCTTCTAAATTTTTTATTAATTAATTCAATATCATTGCTTAAAGCATTACCTTTAATTCTTCCTTCATAATATTTACTTTCTATTATAAAAACAACTTTGGGAGTAATTAATAAACCATCAATTTCGAAAAAATATTTTTCATTGTAACTAAATAAACTAGGACCAATAAATTTAAAATTATTTCTTTTAGCATATTCTTTAATTTTTTGCTCTACACTTTTTTCAAATTGAAAACCAGCGTTATGTTTTTTAGTCTTATTTTTGTAATAAACAATTGTTAAAGTAAGAACTAAAACTATCAAAATAAACATTAATATTGATCCTGCAATGATGCCATTATTTATTTCTTGTATAATATTTGCATTATCCATAAAATTTATTATAAATGTTTTTATTTTATGAATAACAAAAGAGGTTCATATGAATAATAGAAAAATTAATATTATTGCTGTTAATGGTTCTTCAAGTATAAATTCACTATCTTGAAAAGTTAATCAAACCCTAGTTGATTTACTAAATAAAAAATATGATTGTGATATTACAACTATAGATTTAAATAAAACTAAATTAGCAAACAATATATTGAATTCTAATAACATTAGTTCTTATTGAAATGATGTTGATTCTGATTATTACATTGATTTATTAAAGAAAAGTGATTTGTTAGTTTTAAATACACCAATGAATAATTTTTCTTATTCAATTTTAGTTAAAAGTTTTATAGATGCTATTTCTGTAGCTAATAAAACTTTTTCATACAAATATTCAAAAAAAGGGGATGCTATAGGTTTGATAAACAATTTAAAAGTAATTTTAATTTTTACTCAAGGCTCTCCAGAAGGATGATACCCATTTGCTAATTATGTTTCAAATTTAGAAGGAATTTTTAATTTTTTAGGTGTTAAAGAAATTCATAGTTTAGTAATTGACGGAACAAAAGTTGCGCCAAGAAATGCTATGAGTCAAGAAGAAATTATTGAGGAATTCAAAGATAAAATTATTTCTTTAAGTGAAAAGTTAAATTAATTTTTGAATTTTTCATAAAAAAATAAATCTTGAAAATAGGATTTATTTTTTTTACAAATTAAAAAAATTTTTAGCATAATAAATTTTTATTTAGCACTATAAAATAGCTTATTAAGTGAAAGTAAGATTTTTAACTTGTCAAAAGTTATATAATAAAAATATAATTTTTTGGAGAATACATTAATATGAGAATTAAAAAAATTTTTTATAAAAGCGGAGCTTTAGCTTTAATTACTGCTATTAGCCCTATTGCTCTAATTGCTACTGCATGTAATAATGACAAAAAAACTAATGTTCAATATAGTGAAGCAGATATTCAACAAGCTCAAGAAAAATTTGATAAATTTGAAGATTCATACAATACAACTATCAAAGAAAAAGCAAAAGAATATGCTCAAACCAAAGCAGCAGTGGATAATATGCCTTCTTCAAATGATAATGAAGCAGCTGCTAAAAAAGCAGCACAAGATAAATTAAATGAATGATTAGCAAAAACTAGAACAGAATTTGCAAATATTAAAGCTCAATATAGAGAAGTTTTTGACACTTTAAAAAAGGTAGAAAAAGATAGTAGATATAAAACTTTTAAAATTTATCACACTAATGATGAACATGGACGTATTTTATTAGACGATGGTAAATATAATAGATATAGTGGAATTGAAGGCATTATTCAATATATGGATGGTATGCCTAGAGATATTCTTCTCTCTGCTGGAGATTTAGTTCAAGGATTACCTTTATCTGATAGTGATAAAGGAGAAACCATTGCTAAGTTAGTAGTCAATGCCAAATATGATTTAGTAACTATAGGAAACCATGAATTTGACTATGGTTTAGATTGAATTCGCAAATTAAATGATTTAACTAAAGCAAAAGGTATGCCATTTCTTTCGGCAAATGTTGTTTGAAAGGAAACAAAAGATGGACATACTGCAGGCAATTTTGTTTTTGACAGATATAAAATTTTTGATATTAATGGTACCAAAATAGCAGTTGTAGGTATTACTACTCCTGATAGCGCTTATACTTCAAATCCTAAAAATTCTGTTGACGTTAATTTTCTAGATCCAGTTACAGCTATGAAAGCAGTCAATGAAGATTTGAAAAAACAAGGCGTTAATTTTGTTATTGCTGCTACTCATTTGGGAGTAGGAGTCAATAATCCAAAGTGAGAATCTCTTTATTTAGGAAGAGAAACTCAAGATGATACTGATTTGATTTTAGATGGACATTCACATACTAAAATTCTTGGTGAAAAAATTGATGGTACAACCGATACTTATATTTCTCAAACACAAGCTTATACCACATATTTAGGTGATATCACTATTAGATTTGATACAGAAACAGGTAAAATTATTAAATTCCATGAAGAATTGAGAGATATAGATCAAATTCAAGTAGTAAGAAGTGGACAAAGAGAAGAAGAAGTTGACAATTTGATTAAAGCTTTACAAAAAAGTTATAGTGCAGTAAATGATAAGGTTGTTTTCCAAAACAAAATTAATTTTACCCACGTAGTTTCTAAACAAGTAGGAAGCGAAAATTTCTGATTAGGTCGTGTTGCACAAACTAATTTAGGAACTTTTGCTTCAGATGCTAACGTTTGAACTTTCTATAAAGAAAATAATGCTAGATTAACGGGGGATAATGCTATTACAGCCGACAATACTGTAGGATTAACCAATGGTGGAGGCTTAAGAGCAGATTTACCTGCAGGCACTGTAAAAAGAGGTGACATTGTTAAAATTAGTCCTTTCGGTAATAGAATTACAGCTATTAAGATAAAAGGTTCTGTTCTTAAAGAAGTTTTTGCTCATGGCGCTAAAAAAATTAAATCAGGTGGTTATGCTCAATGATCTCATAATGTTTCGTTTGAAATTGTGTCAACTAAAGGAGCAGATGGAAGAGCAACTTATTCAATTAAAGAAGGAACATTAAAAATCAATAACAAAGATATTGATGATAATAAAAACTATTACTTAGTAACTAATGATTATTTAGTAGTAGGAGGTGATCAATATTCAATGATCGATCTTATCAAAAATCCTACTATTGAAAAAGAATTCGAAGGTGATTCAATTGCCGATACAATTATCAATTATGCAAATGCTTTAAATACGAATGATGGAATTGATAATTCATATCCATTGAAATGATCAATTGATAAATATAATACAGATGAAGCCACTAACTTTGTTAAAATTAATTATGAAAGTTAGGAATTAAAAAATACTCTTTTAAGGAGTATTTTTTAATTTTTCTAATATATGAAGTTCTTTTTCAATCTTATCAATGAAATAATCATAAGCAAAAACTAATTTTTTTTGAGCATTTACTCAAAGAATAATTAAATAATTAACTAAGATTTTATTTTCAATTAATTTTTTATAGTCAATTTTTCCATATTGTTCTATAAAATAGTTTTCTTGCTCATTATTTAAAAAATTTGCTTCAATTAAATATGCTAAGTCAAAATGGTTATCTCCCATAGAAGCATATTCTCAATCTACAATATAAATTTTTTCATCCTTTTTAATAAAATTACTCATTCTTAAATCATTATGTAAAGGAAATGAGTAAGAATTATTTGATAATATTTCTTTTATTAATTTATTTATTTTTTCTATGGTTGCTATTTTAATATTTCTTTTTTGCATTATAGAAAGATAAAAATTAATTCTTTGCGCATAATTTGCTTTTGGAAAAGACAAAGAGGAATTATGTAAATAATTTAATTCCCTAGCTAAAATTTTTAAATTTTCTTTGTTTAATTCAGGTTGCAAACCATCTATGTAAGATCACTTTATAGTTATTCTATTATTACTTAATAATTTAGGTAAAAATGGCAATTTTTTTAAAATTTTATATTTGATTTTATGATTAAAGCCATTGATGATTTTCTTTTGCCAAAAAATATTATTTTTGTAATAACTTTTATTGGTATATCCTTTTGTTATTCTTTGTTTCATTCTGTCCTTTATAATATTAGAATATATTATAAATAGGGAGCGCATTAATGGATAAAAGTAAAATTAGAAATTTTTCAATCATAGCTCATATTGATCATGGTAAAAGCACTTTAGCAGATAGAATTTTGGAATTAACTAATACTGTTAGTGCACATGATATGGATGATCAATTTTTAGATCAAATGGACTTAGAAAGAGAAAGAGGAATTACTATTAAACTTAATGCAGTTCAAATAAAATATAAAGACTATATTTTTCATTTAATTGATACTCCTGGACACGTTGATTTTACCTACGAAGTTTCACGCTCCTTAGCAGCTTCTGAAGGTGCGCTGTTACTAGTTGATGCCACACAAGGAATTGAAGCTCAAACTTTAGCCAATGTATATTTGGCTTTAGAAAATAATTTAGAAATTATTCCAATTATTAATAAAATTGATCTTCCTTCGGCTGACATTGAAAGAACTAAAAAAGAAATTGAAGAAATTATTGGCCTTCCTACTGATAATGCTGTAGCTATTTCTGCAAAAACAGGATTAAATTGTGAAGCAGTTTTAGAAGCAATTGAAAAATATGTTCCAATGCCTAGATATGCAGATGATAATAAGCCTCTAAGGGCTTTAATTTTTGATTCATATTTTGACGAATATCGAGGCGTTATTTTGTTAGTGAGAATTTTCGAAGGTAAGCTTAAAACAGGCGAAAAATTCAAATTTATGTCTAATGATAAAGAATATCATGTAGCTGAATTAGGGGTAAGAAATCCTAAAGAAACTAAAAAATCATATTTAGAAGCTGGTGAAGTGGGTTGAGTAGCTGCTACTATAAGAGATGCTAGAGAAGTTAATGTAGGTGATACTATTACTACTATCGATAATCCAGCAAGCGAGCCATGACCAGGTTATAAGAAAAAACAACCTGTAGTTTTTACTGGGTTTTATCCAGTAGATACAAGAGACTATATGGAATTAAAAGAATCTCTTGAAAAAATTGCTTTAAGCGATTCTTCAATAACATGAGAACAAGAAACATCTAAAGCTCTAGGTTTTGGTTTTAGAGTAGGCTTTTTGGGTATGTTACACATGGAAATTTTACAAGAGAGACTTAATAGGGAATATCACATTGGAATTATTGCAACTTCTCCTTCAGTTGAATACAAAGTTCATTTAACTAACGAAAAAATAGAAATGATTTCTAATCCTTCATTATTGCCAGATAGAACTTTTATTAAATTAATTGAAGAACCTTATATTTTGGCAACTTTGATTTTACCCTCTTCTTATATAGGTAATGTTATGGAGCTTTGTCAAAATAAAAGAGGCATTTATAAAAATCTAGAATACATTGATGATAACAGAGCCAAATTAATATATGAAATGCCTTTAGCAGAAATTGTTTTAGATTTTTTTGATAGATTAAAGAGTTTATCAAAAGGTTATGCATCTTTTGAATATGATCTAATAGGTTATAAACAAAGCGATTTAGTAAAAGTTGATATTTTGTTAAATGGAGATAAAGTTGATGCTTTTTCAATTATTACACAAAAGGATTTAGCCTATCCAAGAGCTAGAGATCTTTGTGAGAAGCTAAAAAAAGAAATACCAAGACAGAATTTTGAAGTTCCAGTACAAGCTGTTATTGGAAATAAAGTTATTGCTAGAGAAACTATTAAAGCATACCGCAAGGATGTTACAGCAAAACTTTATGGCGGGGATGTAACTAGAAGACAAAAATTATTAAAAAAACAAAAAGAAGGTAAAAAAAGAATGAAAATGCTCGGAACAGTAGAAGTTCCTCAAGAGGCTTTTTTAAATATTCTCAAAACTAATATTGATAGCAAAAAATAAGAAAATTATTTTTAGTTAAATTCAATATCAGAATCAATTTTGCCTATTTTTTTTCATTCATCAAAAAGATCTTTTCACTCTTTTTCATTATGGCATTTTAAATAAGCTAATTGATCATCGTCTCTTCCTAGTTTATATTTAGGAGAGATACCTTTTTTTGTGTAATATAGTCAAAAATCTTTGACTTTTTTAATGTCATCTTTCGCAATTGCTTCATCAACTTTATAGCCTTTGATTTTAGTTTGCAAATCAAAATTCACATTGTCTAAATTATCATAATCTTCATTTTTTAAAAATGTTCCTACCATAGCAAAATATTTATAGCCTAGTAAATAAGCGTACAATTGTGCTTGTTTTAAATAATCTTCGGGAATTTTATTATTAGATCATTTTAAAAGATTTTTATCACCAACAGCTTTCAATTCTAAAACGGTTTTCTTTTCTTTAATTAAACCATCTGGAACTCCGCCTATAATTGGATCACTTTTAAAATAATCGTAATCAACTTCTTCAGAAATAATGTGCTCAATTTTTATTTCTGGATATTTTCTTTGTAAATAGTCTATTACTTTTGGCTCTAAATAAATACCAGCGTTAATATATTTATATTGCAAAGGAGGCATTTTAATTCTAGAAATAAAACAAAAAGCATTAAATTGGCTTTTAAAGGAATCGGTTTCAAATACATCACCTATTGATGAACCACCGAATTTTTTAAAACTTTTGAATTTATTATTTTCATTTTCTAGAAGTTGTTTATGGAAATTTTCTTTTAATTTCACTACTTGATTAATTTCGTCGACTTCATAATGGATACCATTGTAATATTGTCTTTTTGTTAATTTAGCCATATTTAAATTCCTTATTGTTTTTATAATGGTAGATAATTTTTTTCTCTTATATTTAAATTTTTTGATTCTTTGTCAAAATATATTTCTTCGTTTAATTCTATTTTATAGGCTAATTTATTAATTATAGGAAAAATTAATTCAACCATATTTTTAAAAAAACTAAAACTAACTAACATTGCAATAACATCATTTTGGCAATACTTTTTTAGTTCCTTTTCTTTCTCTTTTCATTCATTATCGCCAATTGCTTGAATATATCTATTAATAGCTACTTGCATAGCCATTGAACCATTTTTTATCTCTAAATTTTTATATTCTTTAAAATGTTCTTTATATTTTAAGTTTAATTTATTAGCAGTGATTAATTTTTCTATTTTTTTAATACTAGTTTTACCTTTTAGTTCATAAATATAGCTGTTTTTAAAAAATGTGCTTTTGCTTTTAATACTATATTCTTTTAGATAATTGCATTTTTTTTGATATTCGTTTGTTTTATTAATTTCTAATAAATTTAAATTAAAACTTAATTCTTCTTCTAATCTATTATCTAAGTTAACATTTTTTATGGGAAAAACATATAAACTTTCAAAATCATTTTGTGCAAGAAAGTCTCTTAAATCTAAAGTGTGACTATTAATGTGTTCGACAATATTTTCAAAGTCACTAAATTGATTTAGATTTCTTTTTTTCATTTCTTTAATAAATTCGATTTTGTTATCTTCAAAACTTTTTTTCACAATAATAGCAATTTCTTTATTTCTTGTATTTTCGTAGCCTTTGTTATAAACGATATAAAAATCAGCTTTATTTGAATAAACACTAATAATATTATCAACTACATCAATTAAAGAAATATTTGCTGGATCTTTAACAATATTTAAACTAATATTATTATTTTTAGGTACTATTTCACCATTAACTGTTTCAACTATAGAAACTTGAAAAGGTATTTGATAATATGAATTTACATAGTCAATAATTGGAGTAATTGATGAAACACCTTCGTAGTCATATCAAATATATCTTTTATCTTTGATCAAATATTTGCTTAATTCTTCAATAAAATTTTCACTAAAATAGTTAGGTTTTTTTCTTAAGTTATCTATAACTTTTTTTAAATCATCAATATATGCTTGATTTAATTCGTTTTTTAAGGGCTTAACACCTGTACTATATTCATATTTTTTACCAAGTGTGTAGCTGAGAAAATAACTAAGTAAAATTTTATTTTTACCATAGTAAGCATTTATGTCTTTTTCTAAATTTAAATCAATTAAATTATTTGAATAGAGAGGTTTATTTAAATAATAAGCATCAATTATTTTTTGAATTATTTGATCAAAATTAGCATTATTAAATACGCTTGATTCATTTTCTTCAAATTCACTTATTAAGGAATAACTTGGTAAAATCTCTTCTTCGTCTTTGTTAGAATGATTCTTTTTTATATTACCTAAAGGTCTATCGTGTTTAATGCTATCAATAAAAGTTAAATTTCTATTATTTATATTTAATTTTGTTAATTCTTGATAAATTAAACCATTATTAATTAAAGAGGTTATTCTATTACAAAAAGATTCATATTTTTTATCTTTATTATTTACATTTTTATATTTAGGAATTTTATTTTTTCTATTATTTGCGGCTTTACTATATATAAATTTAAGTTTATTTTTTTCAACATTTTCATTACTTGAATCAAAGAGAATAACTCCAATTTCTTTAACTTCTAGATCTATTTTACAAGCTATTTGGTAAATTCAATTAGCTAATAGATAATCATTATTATTAGTTGAATTTTTATATTTTATGAAAATACATTTTTTTTCTTTTTTATCATAAGCTAAGAAAGAAGCCTTTAAATAAATATTCTTTTTTTCTTGTATTTTGTGAATTAAATTAACATTAATTATTAAATCAACTTCATTATTAGCTAAAGCATTTTTTAAATTTATAATACTTTCTTCATTTGTTTTATTCTTTGGCAGAATTTGATACTTATAATTTTTAAATAAATCGTTCAATAAATAATTATGAACTTGCATTTCGATATTATTATTAATTCAATTTCTTATTCTATTTTCATTATTGATAATATTTTTTAATTTATCAGTACTTTTTTGTTCTGCTTTTTCAATAATTAAATTTCAAGTAATAAAATCTAATCTATCATCGTCGTCATAAATTATTTCGTCTTCATCATATTCACTATTTAAATAAGAATTATCATCACAATTATTTTTTAATTTAAAACCGTTAATATCTTCATTAGGTAAATTGATTTCGCCTGTTTCTTTATTAAGATAATTTTTTTCTCAAATAAAAAAGGGCTGACTAATAAAAGAATTTAAATATTCTTTGTAAGTAATTTCTATGTCTTTCTTTTCCATAATTTTTAATAGTATATTAAAAATTATATAAATTTTTAGCCAAAATAAAAATTTTTAATAAAAACCTATAGGTTTTTTATCCTATAGGCACATTTTCAGGAACATATTCATATTTGTAGGAATAATTTCTTCTCTTTCCTCATATTAGAATTGTTGAAGAAATTCCCAATTGTCCAATAAACATGATAATAATTAAAAAGATTTTACTTAAAATGTTGCTATTAGCAGAAATTCCTGCTGTTATTCCCGTTGTTCCAAAAGCTGAAGAGGCTTCAAAAAGATAGTTACTAAAATGCGTATTTGCAGGTACATTTCCAAAATAATTAGCTGAAGAAGAAGAAATAACTAAAGAAGTAATGATTAAAAGAACTATTCCCGTTAAAAAGACTGTATAACTATTTTTTACGGTATTATTATCTATTTTTCTATGAAAAGCTCTTACTGAAGGACGTCCTAAAATTCTTGAAAAAATACTAATTGTAATAATGGCAAAAGTAGTAGTTCTAATTCCTCCTCCAGTAGATGAAGGTCCAGCACCTATAAACATTAAAATAGATAAAACAACTAATGAACTATCACTAAGATGATTAATTGGAATAGTAGCAAAACCAGCACTTCTTGTTGAAAAAACAGAAAAAATTAAAGCTCATGTTTTTTCTGCATTGTTTCCAAAAAATCTTTCTTCAGTTATTTTATTAATCTCATTACTATTAGTTCATCAAAAACCGTTTTTAGCTAATATTTCAAAAGTAACTACTAGTATAGCACCAATTAAAGAAGCTAAAAGATAAGAAATTAAGCTAAGTTTTGTAAGTAATTTTCAATGATATTTTCTCGATGGATGTTTAATTTTAAAACGGAAAAAATTAATAATATCGTGAATTACTGGATAGCCAATTCCCCCGATAAAAAAGAGAATTAAAAAGAAAAATTGTAATTCAATATTGTGATAATAAGGCATTAGAGAACTATTTCCAATAATGTCAAAACCAGCATTATTAAGAGCAGAAATGGCGTGAAAAAAGCCAAAGCGAAAACTTAAAGATCAATTACCTTTAGGATTAATAAAATCTCCTACAAAGTTGTAGTATAAAGATTTTGATAAACTAAGATTAGTTTCTGGATCAATTATTTTAGTTTGTGAAATGAATAAATTTCTAGGTTCGGCAAGATAAAAATAAAATGAAAGTCCAACCGCTCCTATTAACATAATTATTAAAAGAGTAGATATAGAATCAATAATTACTTCTCGAGTGCCTTTACCAATATCATTGCTACTGCGTTCAGAATCAACTATATTTAAGGCATTTAAGGAAATTTTTAACTTTCCAAAAAAAAGAATGTTAATAATATAAATTTTTAAGGCAAAAACTCCTAAACCACCAATTAAAATCAAAATAGAAATTAAACTTTGGCCAAATATATTTCAAGTTTTATATGTGTTTAAACTTGTTAAGCCAGTGTCGCTAAAAGCGGATGAAGCAGTAAAAAGAGCATCAATAAAATTAACATTTCCTCAAGAACTATTTATCTTTTGATGAGTAATAGGCGACATTAATAAAAGAGAACTTACTATAACAATAATCAAATAAGTTAAAAAAATAAGCCTGATTTTATTACTATGTTTTCTGTGCGCTTTGAATTTTGCAAAAATTTTGGCAAAAATATTATTGCTTAATCAGCGACTAAACTTTCATTTTCACATATCGATATATATAATATAAAAAAAGTTTATTAATTTTAATAATTACGTTAATTATTAATATTTAAATGTTTTTTATCTCATATTTCTTATAATTCATTAAATAGAGGTAAATGCTATGCTTAATAAAAAGAAAAATGAAGATATTTGTGTAATAGGCGCTGGCCGTTTTGGTTCGGCTGTAATTTCACAATTAATTAAAATGGATTCATCAATTATGATAATTGATAAAAATGAAGAAGTTTTAAAAAATTATACAAATCAAGTTGAAAAAATTGTTATAGGTGATGCTGCGGATATAAAAACTTTAAAAGCTCTCAATATTAAAAATATGGATACAGTTGTAGTATCTATTTCAGATAATATTGAAATAGTGGCTTCTTTATTAGAATTAAAAGTTTCTAATATTATTGCAAGAGCAACTAGCAAAAGACATGCTTTAGTTTTAAAACAAATTGGTGTTAACGTAATTATTCAACCTGAATATGAAGCAGGAATAAGAACAGCTATTTTGGCTGCTAATTCAAACTTTATTAAATATTCTAAAAATTTACAAGAAATAGCTAATGGTTTTGTTATGGGCACAACATATGTAACTAATAATCAAATTTTAAATAAAGAAATTAAAGATTTAAAATTTAATGACTTAGGTATTTCTGTTGTTTTAATTAAAAGAGAAACACAATTTATTTTGCCTAATGGCTTTACCACTATTTTACCTAACGATTTATTAACAATTATTGGCAAGGTTAGCGATGTTAATAATGCTATAAGCATTTTTAATGAAAAATAGGCCTTTTAAGAAGAGTTATCCACAAAATATTCCATTTATCAGGTGGAGTATTTTTATTTTTTAAATTATTTTTTTGCCCTTAAATAAATTTAAATGTAAAATAATGGTGAATAGTGGAGGAATATGGGAAACATTTATGGTAAGTATCCTCGAACTTTGGATGATAGAAAAAGAATTATTCTTCCTCCTAAAGTAAGAGAAGCCTTAGGTAATAAGTTTTATATTACTATTGGCATGGAAGGAATTGTAGAGCTAAGAAGCGAAAAAGAGTTCAATAAGTTAATTGACATTTTCAATATGCAAAGCAATTTCGATTTAAATGCTAGAAAACTCAAAAGATTTTGACTAGGTAATAGTCAAGAAATTGAGCTTGATAGTCAAAGTCGTTTCGTTATTCCAAAAATTTATTTAGATAAAGCCGCTATTCAAAAAGACGCGCTTTTAATTGGAGTAGGTGACATGGTTGAATTATGAAATAACCAAACCTATGAAAATTATTCGCAACAAATTAGTGAAGAAGAATTATTGAATTCAGCTAAATTTTTAGTATCTAAAGATGATAAATAAACATAATTCAGTTCTTTTGAAAGAATGTTTAGATTCTCTTAAACTTAAAGAAAATGGTGTCTATATAGATCTAACTTTAGGTATGGGAGGACATTCTGAAGCTATTTTAAAAAGAATTCCTAAAGGTAAATTAATTAGTTTTGATAAAGATCTTTTTGCAATAGAAGAAAGTTACAAAAGATTAATTAAAATTAATAATAATTTCCATTTAATTCATGCTGACTTTAAAAATATTAAAGCTGAATTAGCAAAATTGGAAATATACCAAGTTGATGGAATTATCGCTGATTTAGGTATTTCTTCGCCACAAATAGACAACGCAGAAAGAGGTTTTTCATATAGTAAAAATGCACGCCTCGATATGCGTATGAATCAAGAACAAAAACTAGATGCTAATTTTATAGTAAATAACTATTCTATAGAACAATTGGCAAATATTTTTTACAAAAACGCCGAGGTAAAGTTTGCAAAACAAATTGCGAAGGCTATTGTTAGTAAAAGGCCAATAAATACCACTTTAGAATTAGCAAATGTTGTTAGAGAAAGCTTACCAAGCAAAATTGTTTCTTTGAAAAATCCAAATAAAGCAATTTTCCAAGCTCTGCGCATTGAAGTTAATAATGAACTTGATTCACTTAGAAATATGCTTTTTGACGCTATTAATTTGCTTAAAAAAAATGCATCATTAGCAATAATTACTTTTCATTCTCTAGAAGATTCAATAGTCAAACATTTTTTTGGCTCTTTAACAAAAAATAAATTGCCAGTTAAAATGCCCGTTAATGAAATTAAAAATTTTATAGTTAAAACCTACTATCCAAGTAGAGAAGAATTATCTATTAATAATCGTTCTAGAAGTGCAAAATTAAGAGTTTTAACAAAACTTACATAAAGGAGGTTGAAATGTATTACATAAATTACTTATTAAGTGATACCGTTTTTGAGGCTAATGTAATTTGTCAAAAAGACGATAAAGTTAATTTAATTTATGAATTTTCACTTCCTTTTGATCAACATTTAAGTAACCTAGATAAGGTAATTAAAACAGTCAAAAATTTTGAAAAAAGAATTAAAGTAAAAAAAGATGGTCAAATTTATCATAGTTTAATTATTGACGAAAGTTTATCCAATTACTATATGTTGAAAAATTATCAAGCAGAAATTTTAGCTAAGAGTAACTTGATAACTAAACAACATAAAATTGAATTAGAAAAAAAAGTTGATAATTCAATTGATAAGAATTTTATTATTTTAAGAGCAGATAATGTTTTTTACCAAACCTACAATAAAATAGGTGAGTTAAAAACATATCATACTTTTCCGCTTAATAAAGTAGCTAATAAAATTTCAGTTAAAAAAAATTTTCTTCTTGTAGAAAAAAATTCTTTATTAGCCAAGGTTAAAGAACTCTTTTTAGCTAATAAAATTTATTTAGATTTAATAAATACAAACGTTAATAGTATTTTAAAGGCTGATAAAAATAATCATTCACAAGTTTTATTTTTACAAATGTCACAAAAAAGTATCACATTAGCAACTGCTATTAATAAAATCGTTATTAGTAATAAAAAAGAAATAATTGATTTAAATGTAGCAAAAAAAGTTATTCAAAATAAATTTGCAATTAGTTCTTGAGAAGTTGATCTTCTAATAGATGCTTTATTAAAAAATTATATTCACTACACTAATAAAAATTACTTTGACAGTTTAAATGAAAAACAAAAATTTGCATTTGAATTTATAGAATCCATAATTACGGAATTTTGAAATTCAATAGAAAAAACAATCATTTCAATCGCTAATAAAGGCTATAAAATAGTCATTTTAGATGAAAGTACATGTACTTTTACCCATAAAATTAAACACTTGAAAATTAAATTTGATAATTTTAATACTTCTAAAAGTTATTCTAATTTATCCTACTGCATGCAGGGGATTGTTAAATATCTAAATAATAATGAAGTTGAAATTAATCAAGATAACACCATTAATAATATTGTCATACCTAATAAGAAGAATTTCTTTTCTAAATTTTTAAAAAATATATTCAATCTAAATAGAAAGGCATAATGGAAAATTTTAATTACAAAACAATTAAAATTAAGGTAATTGGAATAGGCGGAGCTGGGAATAATGCCATTAATTTTCTTATAAATGAAAATCTTCAATTTCCGAATATAGAATATTATGTTGCTAACACTGATTATAGTGATTTAGATAATAGTATATGTAAAAATAAAATTCATCTAACAGGAGAAACTAAAGGCTGAGGAGCTGGAGGCGATAATACTGTTGGTGAGAGTGCTGCAGAAGCTAGCAAAAAAGAAATAGAAAAAGCAATTGAAGGAGCAGATTTAATAATTTTAGTTGCAGGACTAGGTGGAGGAACTGGAACAGGGGCCGCACCAGTTATAGCTAAAAAAGCTAAAGATGCGAATATAATTACACTTTCTATAGTTTTTATGCCATTTGCTTATGAAGGCAAAAAGAAATTAAATTTAGCTCAAGAAGGTCTTGACAAAATTAAAGAAGCAAGTGATTCTTATGTTGTAATTGATAATGAAAAAATCTTTAAATCGCATAGTAATTTACCTTCAAATCAAGCTTTTAAATTACTTAATTCCTCATTGAAAGACACAGTTATTGCAGTAAATAACATAATAAGTAAAAATTATTTTATGAATGTTGATTTTAATGATTTAAGAAGTATTTTAAAAGATGGAAAGAGAACTTTTGTAGCTATTGGTAAAGTGAGTCATTTCAATAATAATAATAATAATGAAATGACAATTAGCGATAGAATTGTTGAATATATTTTTAATAATATATCAATGGACGAAAAAATAATTGCTCCTAAAAAGATGCTTTACTTAGTCAAAATGAAAAATGGTTCGATTAAAGATATAGCTGAAATCAAACATAAAATAGCAGAAAAATTCAAAGTTGAAGATGATGATTTAGAAGTTTTCACTGGTTGCCAAGATGAAGATAATAATGCCAATAGTAAAGATAATTTCAACGATAAAAATAATATTAGCGGCAAAAATAATGTCAATAGCAGAGATAATTTTATTGAAATAAGTATTATTGCAACTGGATTTAATGAAAATGAAAATTTAGAAAATAAAATAAAAACAGTTACAGAAGCTTATAAAGAAGAATTAGCAGAAAAAAATATTGAAGAATTAAGTCAAAATAGTCCAATTTTTGCTAAAACTGGTGAAATTAATCTTAACGAAAATGATGTTTTTAATGGCTTTGATGATCTAGAAAATGATGAAGAAAATGAAGAAAGTAATGAATTTGAACAAGCATTTGAAAAAAAGCAAGTAAATTATTCTAATTATCAACCTAAAAGTAAAAAAATGAGTTGATTCGATAAAATCATAAAGCATAAATAACATAAAAAAGAGATTTCAGTGATCTCTTTTTTATGTTATTTTTAATAAATATTCAACTAAAATACTTATGAAAAAGAGGAATAAATAATGCATAGATTTTTTGTGAATAAAAAAATTGAAAATAATTATTTTGAATTGGACGATAAGTTAATTAACCATATAAAAGTAGCTAGATTAGAAAAAGATATTTTTCTATGCAATTATTTAAATGAATTTTACGAATGTGTTTTTGAAAATCAAAAAGCTAAAATAATTAGGAAAAAAAATATCAACAACGAATTTAAAAACGAAATTATTTTAGCAGCACCAATTATTAAAATCGAAAGATTTGAATGATTAATTCAAAAAGCAGTAGAATTAGGAGCTACTAAAATTATTCCTTTAATTAGTAAATATACTAATGGTAATTTGGTTAAGTATGATTTAGAAAGAAAATATAAAAGATTTTTAGAAATTATAAAAAATGCAGCTGAACAATCATTTAGAAACATAATTCCATCTTTTGAAAAGCCTATGCAATTTAAAGATATAATTAATAAATATAACGATAAAAATATTTATATAGCACATGAAAAAGAAGCAGAAAATAAAATAAATTTTTTAGAAACTAACTGTTTGATTTTAGTTGGTCCTGAGGGTGGTTTTAGCGACGAAGAAATAACTTTTGCTACTATAAATAAGGCAAAAATAGTAAATTTAGGTAAGAGAATTTTAAGAGCTGAAACTGCTTGTTTATTTATGCTTAGCAATATAAAGGAAATTTAAGATGAATAAAAAACTATTAAAAGATAATTTTTATAAAGCAGTTAATGAAAAATGACTGAAAGAAGCAAAAATTCCAAGTGATAAAAGTTCATATGGAGCTTTTTCGGAAATAAGTAAGAGAAATAATAAAAGGTTAATGAAATTAGCTAGAGATTTACTTACAAATTACAATAAAATTGAGGATCAAACATTAATAAATTTTGCTAAGTTGTATAAGCAAACAACTGACTATGAAAAAAGAGATAAATTAGGTTTAAAACCATTGAAAAAATATTTGGAAAGAATTACTAATATAACTAGTTTAAAGGATTATATAGAAAAATTACCAGAACTAATTTTAGATGGATATCCTTCAGTTTTAGATTTTTTTGTCTATAGTGATTTTGCTAATTCAAAAAATCAAATTTTATATTTATCTCATGCTAGCATATTACTTCCTGATATTTCCTATTATGATGAAAAAAATCCACAAAAAGCAATTTTAATTCAAGCATATCAAAAAATGATGTTTAAACTGCTTACTAAATTAGGTTATAAAGATAAAAAAAGTGAACAAATAATAGAAAAAATGCTTGCTTTTGATGAATTATTAGCTAAATATTATCCATCTAATTTAGAAAGAGCAGATTATATAAAAATGTATAATCTCTACGACATTGATAAAGTTAATTCTTATTCGAAAAATTTTAATTTTAAATTAATAGCAGAAACTTTAGTTAAAAATAAAGTAGAAAGCTTATCAGTTACTTATCCAAGATTTTTAGAAAATTTTGACATCATTTTAAATGCAGATAATTTTGAAAATTATAAAGCTTGAATGTTAGTTAAATTAATAGAAAATTCAACAGCATACCTAGATAATGAAACTAGATTAATTGGTAATGAATTTAACAAAGTTTTATCAGGAATTAAAAAATCATCAATTAAATCAAAAGCTGCTTTTAACTTAGCATATAACTATTTTACAATTCCTTTTGGTACATATTATGCCAAAAAATATTTTGGTCAAGATGCTAAAAAGGATGTTGAAAATAAAGTTAATAAAATGATTAATGTTTATGCTAAAAGATTAAAAAATAATACTTGACTATCAAAACCTACCATTGAAAAGGCACTTTTAAAACTTAAAAATTTAGGAGTTCACATTGGTTATCCTAATGTTATTCAACCTTATTATGCTTCGTATGAAGTAAAAAATTATAGTGAAGGATTTACTTTACTTGATAATGTTTTTGCTATACATAAAGTTAAAATTGCCTATGATTTTAGTCAATATAATCAATTAGTTAACAAAAATCATTGATCAATGTCTCCTGCTCTAGTAAATGCATATTATTCTCCTACAATGAATCATATTGTTTTTCCTGCTGGTATTTTAGATAAACCCTTTTATTCATTAAAACAATCATCTTCAGCAAATTATGGCGGAATTGGTGGAGTTATTGCACATGAAATTAGTCATGCTTTTGATAATCATGGCGCACAATTTGATGAAAATGGTAATAAAAAAATGTGATGAACAGATGAAGATTTTGCTAAATTTACTGACTTAGGTAAAAAAATGGTAGAACTTTTTAATGGCGAAGAAAGCGGTTTTGGACCTTGTGATGGTGAATTAACTTTATCTGAAAATATTGCTGATGGCGGGGGAATTTCTTGTGCATTAGAAGCTTCAATGAGCGAAGAAAAACATTCATCAAAAGACTTTTTTGAATCATGAGCAACAATTTGAAGACAAATTAGCAGTGAAAATTATGCTAAAATGCTCCTAAAAATAGATGTGCATGCTCCTAATATTTTAAGAGCTAATTTACAAGTTAAAAATTTAGAAGAATTCTATAAAACATATGATATTAAAGAAGAAGATAAAATGTATCTTCCTAAAGAAAAAAGAGTTAATATCTGATAAAAAAATGCAACTTTTGTTGCATTTTTAAATATTTTCTGATTTTATATTTTGATTAGTTTTTTCAATTTTTCTCTTTTTAATAAAAATTAATTTGGGTTGGTTATTTTCTTCAAATTTGTTAGTTAATTTAGTAATAATATTAATTTGGTCTTTAATACCTAAGTAAGGTAAAGTTTCATAATCATTTTCTAAATAATTTTTAAAATCATTTATATTAATTTTATAAATATTATCTAAGCTTACTGCGGAAGTTAGTTTAATAATGTCCAATTCTCCGTTTTCTTTAACTCCTTCATGAATGTTAATTTGTATAAACTCTTGATTTTCTTCATTCTCGTTAGACGCTTTAAAACAAGATAAGAAATATACATTATGTTCCTCCAAAGCCACAATTAATACTACGTTTGATAATAATTTTCCTCCTAGTTTGTTAATAAAATTTTTACTTAATTTAATGGGCTTTAAAATTGGTAATATTATTAAATTATTTGACTCATGTAAAGTTTTCATAATTTAATAATAAGTTTTTAATTTTTAATCTTTTTAAGGCTTTTTTTGATGTTTAAATGTGACTAAAAAAATAATAAAACCATGCATTAACCTATAAAACCGTTAAATACATGGTTTTTTAATGAAATATTGATTGTTAATAAGATTTAATTAACATCGTTGGCATTTAAAATCAAATCAAAATATATGGGGTTGTGATCAGAAATTACGCTTCTTATGTAGGCATAGTCATTACTAAAAGACGTACTTTTATAGGAATCAACTAATTTTTTTCACTCTTCTAATGAATTTACATTTGGTAAAACTTTATCATTAATAATATTGTAAAGATCATATGTTTTAGCATTATTAGTTTCTAAAGTACCTTTATAAAAAATTTTGTCATAAGGATTAGAATATCTATCAATTTTAAGACCTAAAGAAGTGTTAATATTTTCGTTTATTAAATTTTTATAGCCTTCAGATATTAATGGTTTAAATGTATTTAAATTTCCCCTAGCAATATTTGTATCGCCCATAAAAATTAAATCATCATTTTTCCCGTCTAATTTATCAAAATAGTTCATGACATTTACTAGGTTGTAGGCTTCATCTGCTTCTTGTGCTCCTAAGGCTGCTTTTAAATTATTTTTACTATCAGGATTTACTTTACTTTCACCATTTTTTTTAGCCCCTGGAGAATCAAAATGATCAATTACAAGCGTAAAGTCATTTTTAATATTACCTAAAGTTTCTAGAAATAATGCATAAGGAGGTCTTACATAACCTAAAACATTACTTTTTTCATAGTATGGTGAAAAAGTGCTATTATCATATGATTCAGAAATTTTGTTATTTGTGAATTCTTTTGCTTTTAATATTGAACTTTTATATAAAATAGCTGCTAATTCATGTTGCTTAGAATCAGAAGGAATTTTTTTATTTTTACCATTTCCATTTTCTGAATTATCGCTTATAGTGTATGTTCACTTAGCATTAGGATCTAAATTATTTAATGAATTAACTAAAGCTATAATTGCTTCTTCATTATCTAATTCAATAATTCCTTGAACATCAATTTTTAAATGATTAATGAGATGACTTAGAGCAAAGATTTTAGTATTTTTTACCAAATTTTCATTTTTCTCAGATAAACTAAAATTTAAAACGTTTCAATTGCCTATACGAATAGTTAAAGGACTATTGTTTTGATTCTTTTCTTCTTCTAAATTATTAGTATTTGGATTATTTAAATCATCATTTATTAATCCTAACATTTTTCTTTTTTCACCTATTTTAAAGGTTTTTTGATACAAATTAGATTTAATTTTACTAACCTTGTCAGTTAAAAAATAATTGATTTTAACTATTTGATTAGCTCCTTCAAAAAGATTTAAAAACTCATCAATAGTTATTTCATATTTACTATTGAGATTTTTAAATTCTAAATTAGGAATTATTTTTTCCTTAACTATTTTATTTTCTTTACCTAACTGGTCTATATTTTTTATATCAATACTTAGTTGCGAAGCATTTTTATTAATTTGAGTTTTGTTAATTTCTTCATTCGTGCTACAAGATAGAGTAGTAAAAGAGAAAAAAGGAGTTAACACAAAAAATAAAGACATAATATTTTTTTTCATATTTCTCCTATTTATGGTGCAATGCAATTCAAATACATTTTCTAGATGATCAATTAATTTTGTGTTTTAACTCTTCTTTGATTGTTAAAAAATCGCCTTTTTTCATTTTTATAATATTTTTATTTTCGTCTTCTAAAATAGCTTTTCCTTTAAGCAAAAAAACATTTTCGATAGTATCATTTTTCATTCAAGAAGAATTAACTTTTTTAGAATAAATTATTTGAATATAGAAATTTTTTGAATCATAAATTAAATCAAATTTCTCTTTGCCTTTTTTTAGGTTTGAAAAGTTAAATTTAGTGAAATTGTAAGTGGAAAGAAAAGAGATTTGTTTATCCATAATCCAATTTTAACACTTAAGACATAATTATTTTGATAAGCACTCAAGGATTTCTTTTTTTATTTTCTAGAAAAATATAATAATATAACTGTATGAAAACAAAGAAATTGATAAAACTTTTTGGCGTTTTTTCTCCAATTTCTATTACAAGTTTAAGCATTTTGGCCGCTTCATGTAATAGTGATCAACCTACAGAAGAAAATAAAAATAAACTGTCAAATAAGTTAAATGAATTAAAAAATTTACAAATAAATAACGCAGAGACATTAAATAATGATTCTGCGTTGAAAGAAAAAGTAGAAAATTCAATTAGTTCATCAACTGAACTTTTAAATAATACAAATGGAACAAATAGTCAATTTATGCAAGAAATTGATCAATTAACAGGAATAATTGATGAATTTAATGCATTTATTTCAAGAAATAATACAAATAATAATGATTCTCAACCTTCAGAAAATCAAAATCCATCAAACAGAATTGATAAAAGTGTTTTAAAAACTAAAATAGATAAACTTAATGAATATAAAGTTGATAGTGAAATTCAAAAAAATCATAGTCTACATAGCAAAATAATTGATAAGGCTAATAAATCGCAAAATCTCTACGACAATGAAAATGCTTCTCAAAGTGAAATTGATTCTGATATTGCGCTTATTGATAAAGTTTTAAAAGAAGCAGAAAATTATAAAAATGGTAATACAGGAACTGACAATCCTAGTGGTGAACAAGTTCCTCCAATTCCTCCTAACTTTCCTAATTTCTTTAAACAGGATAGAACAAAATTCAACAAATATCCAGATTATGCTTCTAGATACACGCCCGTTAAGGCGGAAGATATTTATAAAGAGATATATGACCGTACTTTTTCAGTACAAATTTATACACACGTTAAAGCTGAAAATACTGATGTACAAATAGATCAAGGTACTGCTTGGGTTTTAGACTATCATAAAAGTAGTAATGATCAAAATAAAGTTAAGCTATTTTTAGCTACTAACGTGCACGTTTTAGGTGATTTTTCTAATACAATGGATACTAAAATTGCTACTTCATTATTTCCACAATACAGTGATCCTACTGGAAATACTGTTTCTGGTATTGCTCTTGGTAGAGCTGAAAATCCTAAATTTGAAACATTACCAAATAAAACAAGTCAAACTAGTGGTAATTTATCTTACTTTACAAATAATGAAAAACTAACTCAACAAGCAACTGGAAATAGAAATACTTATTGAGCAACTACTTATACTAAAGCAATTGGCAAACCTACATTAATATTTGCTGCTGTTGATTTTATGAAAGAAGAAGCTCTCGAAGCTTATAAAGATAAAATAAGCGCTCGTATTGATGAAACGTTATCAAGTAAAGATCCAAATGCAGAATACTATAAGACATGAAAAACTGAAGGCAAAAAACCTCATGTTTATGTTGATTTTGCCGTTTTTTCAGTAGATATTGATTTATCACAAGCAAATGATAAATTAAAAAAATGAGTAAATGATTCTACAACCGCTGTAGATAATTATTTAAAAAGACTTAAAGATGCAAATAATTTGCCAAACCAAAATAAGAACGTTTCTTCATACATGCAAACTTTAGATTATGTATCAAAATATTTAAATCCTAATAAACACGATGGAGATTATGAATATGCTTTGGATAGTGCAAAAAATCTTTATATAGCCGGTTATCCTAAGGCTGATACAACTAAATTTGCTCATAATAATCCTACTGAACGTAACAGCGAAACTTTAGCTGATTGATATGGAACTAAATACAAAGATTTATTTGCCTATCAATCAAATGATCATGAAATTCAATCAGGTAGTTTTAGAATAAATAAAGCATGAAATAAACCTTTAGCAGGTCCTTATGGGGTGCACTATAATATTAGTTTTTCATCGCTTAATTACGGTGCTTCAGGGTCAGTAGTATATAACGATTTTGGTCAGATTGTGGGTGTTTATGATTCAGTAAGCACAAACAGAGAAGATTCAAATGATCTATTAGGCAAGGCAGGTTTTGCTCCATTATTGCAATCAACTGATATTAGCGATTTAAGTAATAGTTTTACCAGTTATGCATATAATCTAATAGATGGAACTGACACAAATAAATATCCTAAACAAAAGGATTCATATCGTTCTAACTTAGAAAAACTTTTCCCTAAAGGATTTGAAGACGGTACTAAAAAAACCGCTTTATTCCCTAATGGATTTTAAAAATAAAAAGGCTTTATTGAAAAAGCCTTTTATTATTTAATTTTTTGAAAATAACTAACTTAAATCAAATCTTTTTCTTAATTCATTAGCTATACTTAAAGCATATTCGCCAACAATTAAAGTGATTTTATTATTATTAATCATCATGCCCGTGATGTATTTAATTTTTTTAATACTATTAATATCAATTAAAGCTTTATTTTGAAAGAAAATAGTAACTTTAGAAGCACTAGATTCAATATTGGTAATATTGTCTTTTTTACCTAAAAAAAGCACTAATTCTTCTAAATTAATTTTTTTATCTAATTCTACTTTGCCTTTATATAGATTTTGTTGCTTTTGATTCTTTTTCTTTCAATAAACTCAGCAAAGTCCAAACGTTATAATCGTTAGGAATGAAACTAATAGTTTATCTTTACAATTCATAATTTTAATTATATATTAACTCAAATATTAAGTAAAATTTTGATGTTATCCTATTTAACGTTTTTAAGGAGCAAAATGAAAAAAAGATTAGTTAGTGGCATTAAACCAACAGGTAATTTGACATTAGGTAATTACATTGGTGCTTTAAAAAATTTCGTTAAATTACAAGATGATTATGATTCATATTTTTTTGTAGCTGATTTACATGCTTTAACAACTGGCAAAGTTAATAAAGATGAACTTTATAATTCTAGATATGAAACTATAGCTTGATATTTAGCTTGTGGTTTAGATCCTAAAAAATGTAATATTTTTTTTCAAAGCGATTTAAGTGAACACGCAGAGGCGCAATGACTTTTAACTAGTGAAGTAGCTATTGGTGATCTAAAAAGAATGACACAGTTTAAAGACAAAGCTAAAAAAATAAGCAAACAAGAAAATAAAACCGAAAAAATTCCAGCTGGTTTATTAATGTATCCTGTCTTAATGGCAGCTGATATTTTAATTTATAATCCTGATTTTGTTCCTATTGGCGAAGATCAAAAACAACATTTAGAATTAACTAAAAATATTGCTCAAAAATTAAAAAAACACTATCATATTAATCTTAATATTCCTCAAGGAATCATTCCAAAAATTGGTTCTAGAATTAAATCATTAACTAATCCTGACATAAAAATGTCAAAAAGCGAAAAAAGTCTTAAAGCTACTATTTATTTAACTGACAATCCCGATTTAGCTTATGAAAAAATTTTAAAAGCCGTTACAGATTCAGAAAATAAAATTTATCTTTCTGAAGAAAAAAAAGGAATATACAATCTTTTAAATATTTATGCCGCTTTAAAAAGTATAACCTTAGAAGAAGCAGCATTAATTTTTGAAAAAGCTAATTATGCCGAATTTAAAAAAGAAGTTGCTTTAGTTGTTAAAGAGGAATTAATTAAATTACAAAAAAATTATCAAGAGGCTAAATTAATCGTTAAAGAAGTAGCTTTAAATGGTTTAACTAATGCTAAAAAAATAGCTCAAGAGAATTTAAAAGAATGAAAAGATAAAATGGGGTTTAACTAGGAGAATTATGAAATTAAAAGCAGATAAACATTTAAATCATACTTGTAGCCATTTATTAGCTGCTGCAGTAGAAATGCTTTATGATGATGTAAAATTAGGCTTTGGCCCAGCTACTGAAGAAGGTTTTTATTATGATTTTGAATTTAAAAAACCTCTAAGTGTGGAAGAGTTAAATAAAATTGAAAAGTTAATGAAGAAATTAGCAGCAAGAAATTTAATAACTATTCAAATTCCTATAAGTGAATATGATTTTAGTAACAAACCTTATAAAAAAGAACTTTATGAGGAATTGAAAGCCAAAAATGAAGAAATAACTTTCTATGCTTTAAAAGATCCTTTGAAAAATGAAATTATTTTTAAAGATCTTTGCGCTGGAGGACATATTGAAAGTACTAAAAATTTAAAAAATTTTAAATTACTTTCTCTAGCTGGTGCTTATTGAAGAGGTAATAGCGATAATATTCAACTAACTAGAATTTATGGTACTGCCTGAGAAAATAAGGAACAATTAGATAATTTTCTTTCCTTATTAGAAGAAAGAAAAGAAAGAGATCATCGTAAAATTGGTAAAGAAATGCAAATTTTTGCTTTTAATTATTTAAGTGGACAAGGTTTTCCCATTTGACTTGAAAATGGAATGTATATTCACAATGAAATTAAAAATTTAGTTTTAAAAATGGATAAAAAATATGGCTTTAGCGAAGTTTTAACGCCCCATTTTGGTAACGAGGAACTTTATAAAATTAGCGGTCATTTAGAACATTATAAAGATGATATGTTTAGTCCTTTAATAGTTGAAAAAGAAAGATTAATTCCTCGTCCTATGACATGTCCTCATCACATTATTTGTTATAACTTAGAAAAAAGATCATATCGTGATTTACCAATTAGATATTCAGAACAAAGCCAACTTTATAGATATGAAAAATCAGGCGCTTTAACTGGTTTAGAAAGAGTTAGAGGCATGCTTTTAACTGAAGGGCATTTATTTGTTAGAGAAGATCAAATTGAAGAAGAAATTAAGTTAATGTATGAATTAATAAGTAAGATTTTAAAAATTTTTAAAATAGACATAAGTTATGTTTCTCTTTCTCTAAGAGATAAAAAGGATCAAACAAAATATTTTAATGACGAAAGAATGTGAAATTATGCTGAATCTATGCTAAAAAAAGCTTTAGATGATATGCAAGTTAAATATGAAATAGTAGAAGGTGAAGCTGCTTTTTATGGTCCCAAAATTGATATTCAAATCGATACGGCCTTAGGTCATGAAATTACCGTTTCAACAATTCAACTAGATTTTTTACAACCTAAAAATTTCAATATTTCTTTTATCAATAAAAATGGTCAAGAAGAAAGACCTGTTATGATTCACCGTGGTTTAATTGGTACTTACGAAAGATTTGTAGCTATTTTGCTAGAACAAACTAAAGGTAATTTACCGTTTTGATTAGCTCCAAGACAAATTAGTGTTATTCCCGTAAATAACGAGGAAAATTTACCTTATGCAAAAGAAGTTTTTGAAAAACTAATTGATAATAATTTTAGAGCTAAATTAGATTCTAGAAGTGAGAGATTAAATAAAAAAATAAGAGAAGCACAAATTAATAAAGTTAAATACCAAGTTATTTTAGGAGCGAATGAAACTAATACAAACACCATATCCTATCGCGAATATGGCAAAAACGAAACAATAAATACTACTTTAGAAAATTTCATAATTATGCTTAATAAAAGAAAATCAAACTATGAATAATAAAAAAATAGCTCAAGAGCAAAAAAGAAATCCTTATCAAGCTTTTTATAACTGATTATTTATTGCTATTTTTATTATCTTACCGCAAGCAATTTTATATATTATTGGAACAAAAGATTTAGGTCAAATATTAATAAAACCTTATTGATTAAACTTTTTTTTAACTTATCTAATAGGTTTAATAGCTCTATTAATAAATATTTTATTTATTTACTATAAATTTTTAACTCTAAGAATAGTTAATATAACAGTACCCATTTTATGTGTTTTTTGATTTTTAATTCCTACTTCTTATATTGAATCATACCCTTTATATGCTAGATTAATTACTGTGATTTTCATTACTCTTCTTTCAGCTTTAATAGTAAACATAATAGTAGGTAAAATTATTGACTATAGAGAAATAAAAAGCAGAAAAAATAAAAATCAAGAATAGTTATTCTTGATTTTTATTTAGCTATATTATCCAATAAATCAATAGTTTTAGCAACACCAGAGTTAATATTTTCTATAGATAAAAAGTTAGCTTCATTTTTAATTTCTTCTATAGCATTAGCCATTATTGCAAGTTTAAAGCCTTGTTCTTTAACACAAATATCATTCCCAGAATCGCCTATATGTCATGCTTCATCAACTTTTATATTTAGTAAATTACAAATGAATAAATTACCTATGCCTTTAGTAGAATTTTTATTTGTAATTTCTAAAGAAAGGCCCTTAGAAACAATATGTGTTCTTAAATTTGGGAATTTAGCTAATATTTCATTAGATAATTTTTTAGTAAGTTCTTTAGAATTTAAACCAAAAGCTAACATACGGTTAATATTTTGTTCTAAATTAGCCTCTTTATAACTTTTTTTAACAAATTCTTTTGCTCAAGGACGATCTAAAGTAACATTTTTTTCATTATTAGTATAAATTATTGGATCACCGTTAATTGTGTAATTTAAATTCTTTCGTTCTAAAAATTCTTTTAAAGATTTTGCAGTTTCATTTTCGATTAAATTATTCACTAAAATATTATTATCTCTATCAACTATTACGGCTCCATTTTGACAAACAATATACTTAGAATTAATTTCTCTAGCTAAATTTAATACGAATTCTGAATTAGATCTTCCTGTGGAAATAATAAAATTTCTCTCTTTATTAACTTCTTTAGCTTTTTCTAAATTAGCCTGTGAAACAGGCGAAAAAGTATTATCAATTTGATCTAAAAAAGTTCCGTCTAAATCAACAAAAAAGGCTTTAATTTTTTTATTCATAAAGGCAATTATAAACCAATAAAAGCAAAATTTTATTTTCTTCTTATTAATAAAAATTTTTTAAAAGACATAATTTTATGTTTAAAGTTATTGCAAAAGTTTATAATTTCGATGATATTTTTAAGGAGGAATAAATGTCTGCAATTAAACAAATAATCGCTAGAGAAATTTTAGATTCAAGAGGCAATCCTACTGTCCAAGTAGAATTGTGAACTGAAAATGGCGGCTATGGTATTGCTAATGTACCTTCAGGAGCTTCAACAGGTTCAAAAGAAGCATTAGAATTAAGAGATAAAGGAACTAAATATGAAAAGAATTGATTCGGTGGTAAGGGGGTAATGACTGCCGTTGATAATATCAACTTACATTTAGCACCTCAATTAATTGGCCTAGAATCATTGAACCAAAGAGAATTAGATAATTTATTAATTAAACTAGATGGTACTGCAAATAAAGATAAATATGGGGCGAATGCTTTGTTAGGTATTTCACTTGCTAATGCACATGCTTCAGCTAGCGAAATAGGTTTACCTCTTTATAGATATTTAGGAGGTGTAAATGCTTCTTTATTGCCTTTGCCAATGCTTAATGTTTTAAATGGTGGAGCTCATGCTTCTAATACAGTTGATTTTCAAGAATTTATGATTATGCCAGTTGGAGCAAAAACTTTCAAAGAAGCCTTACAAATGGCTAATCATGTTTTTCATAATTTAGCAAAAATTCTAAAAGCTAATGGTCATGGTACTCAAGTAGGTGATGAGGGCGGTTTTGCTCCCAATGCCAAAAGTCACGAAGAAGTTTTAGACTATCTAATTGAAGCAATAAAAAAAGCTAATTATGTTCCTGCTACTAAAGGCAATAAGGCAATTGCTATTGCAATAGATGCAGCTTCAAGTGAATTTTATGATGAAAGCAAAAAGCTTTATACATTTAAAAAACTTAAAAAGGCAATTGACGAAAAAAGAAATGGCTTTGAGAAGTTAAGTAACGTAAAATTAGAATTTACCAGTGCTGAATTACTAAAATACTATGAAAATTTAATTGCTAAATATCCAATTATTTCTATTGAAGATGGTTTTGCTGAAAACGATTGAAAAGGTTTTGAAAAATTTACAGCCGAATTTGGCGATAAAATCCAAATAGTAGGTGATGATTTAACTGTTACAAATCCAAAATTATTACAAAAAGCCATAGATAAAAAAGCAATGAATTCTATTTTAATCAAATTAAATCAAATTGGTACTCTAACTGAAACTATTGATGCTATTCAATTAGCTCAAGTTAATAATATGACAGCTATTGTTTCTCACAGATCAGGAGAAACTGAAGATTCAACAATAGCAGATTTAGCAGTTGCTTTAAATACTGGTCAAATTAAAACTGGTTCTCTTTCAAGAAGCGATAGAATTGCTAAATATAATAGATTATTACAAATTGAGGAAGAATTAGATTCTTCAGCACAATTTAAAGGTCTTAAATCTTTCTATAATATCAATAAATAAAAAGCATCATGCTTTTTATTTTTATTATTAGTACATATAAAAAAATTTACTTATTAATTTTCTTTTTTAATATAATTAGTAAGTAATTGCCGCCTTAGCTCAGTTGGTAGAGCAACTGACTTGTAATCAGTAGGTCGTAGGTTCGAGTCCTATAGGCGGCACCAGATGCTTAATTGGAATTAAAAGGTTCGAGTCCTTTTGTAAGCATATGCGCATGTGGTGGAATTGGCAGACACGCTAGATTTAGGCTCTAGTGCTTACGCGTGAGGGTTCAAATCCCTCCTTGCGCACCATATGTAATAACATCAAACTAGCTTAGGCTAGTTTTTTTAATTAACGAAACAAATAATAGAATAAACAGCAAAAATTCCGTATTTTTTCTGTTTATTAACTTTTTTCTTTTTATAAGTAATTAAGTAGTACAGGAGGAGAAAAATGGTACTTTATCGTATCGGTGAAATAATTTATAAAAACAATAATAATTTAATTTTTGAAAGTCAAGGAATAGGTTATAACTTCATTGTTCCTGATATAAAAAGATTTGAAGTAAAGACTAAATTAAAATTTTATGTCTATGAAATTAAAAATGAATACTATGAATCATCTTATGCATTTAAAGATTTTAAAGAAAGATTATTATTTATTGATTTAATTTCAGTTCCTGGAATAGGACCTAGAGCTTCATTCAATTTACTAAATAATGGCTGAGAAAATACAGCACTATTAATAGCAAAAGGTAATTATGAAGAATTAGCTAAAATTCAATACGTTAATAACAAATTGGCTAAAAATATTATTATGGAATTACAATCTAAATGATCTAAATTAGTCGATAATAATAAAGAAATTAGTAAAAACGCAAATAATAACAATAATTTGAATGAAGTTAAGGAAACTTTAAAAATGTTAGGTTTTAAAATAGCACAAATTGATAAAGTTATTCCTAACTTAACACCTAACAATGATGTAGAAATAATGGTTGAAGAAGCTATTAGACTAATTTCAAATTCTTATGATAAAACAGCAAATATTACGACCTAATAACTTTAATGAATTTATTGGACAAGAAAATTTAATTTTTACATTAAAGACCATGATTAAAGGATCTTTGTTTCGTAATGAAGTTCTTGATCATATACTTTTTTATGGCCCGCCTGGAACTGGAAAAACAACTTTAGCAACAATTATAGGCAATGAACTAAAGACTAAAATACATTACTTACAAGGTTCATTATTAGAGAAAAAAGCTGATATTTTGTCAGTTTTTTCGTCTCTTAATGAAAAAGATATTATTTTTATTGACGAAATCCATAGTATTAATAAAAATGTAGAAGAATTAATTTATTCTGCTATGGAAGATTACAAAATCGATATTATAATCGGACCAGAAGGAAACACTAAAGTAATGCGTATGAATTTAAAACCATTTACTTTAATTGGTGCAACAACTAAAATTAATTTACTTAGTCAGCCATTAAAAGATCGTTTTGGTCTAAAAGCTAAAATTAATTTATATGAAAATAAAGATATAGAAAAAATTTTAGGAATTGCACAAGATAAATTTCTAATTAAGGCCGAAAATAGTGCAATTAGTTTAATTGCTAGATATTCAAAACAAACTCCTAGAGTAGCTTTACATTTAATTAAAAGAGTTAATGATTTTGCTATTGCAAAAAATCAAGATATTTTAGATAATAAAATAGTTTACGAAACTTTTAAAAGATTAGAAATATATGATTTAGGTCTAAATAAAGACCACATAGAATATTTAGAAACGTTGAAAAATATTTTCGATTGCAATTATGCCTCGATAGATTCAATAGCAGCATTATTGAATTTTCAAAAAGAAAATTTAATTTACGAAATAGAACCTTTATTAATTAATCATAAATTAATCAGAAAAAGTCCTAGGGGAAGAATAATTACAACTAAAGGAATAGATTATTTATTAAATAATACTTTTATAAATAAGTTTTAAATATAATATTAAACAACAGGGGTGCTATATTTAATTAAATATGGCTGAGATTATACCTATAAGTAGATCAAGGTAATTCTTGCGTTACTTAGTTTTATTTTGTTTTATCCCTGTTTTGTGAGGATAAATGAACAAGAAAATATTTAACTTTTTTATAAAATTTTTATCTTTAATTCCAATATCTTTTTTGTCAGTTAGTTGTCAAAATACAAAAAATAATGAAAATTTTTCTTGAGATAATGAAATAACTATTTTTGTATCTCAATTAAATGATGGTTTTGCTAATACAGATAAAGAAAAAAATTTCTTAAATTTATTAGAAAATAGATTTAACAAAATAAAAAACGAAAATAGTCAAACTGCAAAATTTGAAAATGTTAAATTTAAAATAGGTGTGAACGAGCAAAAAGAATTACTTTTTGACGATTTAAAAGCTGGTAAAAAAAATGTAGATTTAGCTTTTATTAGTTATAGTCGTTTTGCTAATCATTATATAAATAACGTTGAATCATTTCCTTTAAAAATAATAGGTCAATCCTATGTACTACAATTTACGTGATCGAATGATAATGATGATAATATTCATTACATTAATGGATTAGAAGATGATCCATTAAGAAAAATGGCAGAGGAAGAAAATTTAAAACAATTTAAAGAACACGGAGAATACCCTTCATGGGTTAATAAGGAAAAAGAACTAGATTATAATAATTCTATATACAATGTTTTTTATAAAAAAAATGATTATACGCCTTTGTTACATGGAGCAATTCTTATTTCTGGAGATAAGAAAACTAGAAATCAAATAATAGAAGCATGAGATAATAAAAACTGAGATAAATTTCTCGAATTCGGCATAATTATAGGCGATTATGATAGTGGAACAAAATATAAATACCCATTAAGTATACTATCAAAACATTTTGGTATTAGTCTAGCAGAATTGGATAATATCTTTAAAGAAGATAATAAAAATATTTTAAAAGGTCAAAAAGCTAGAAATCAACTAGGCAAAGTTGATAGTAATGGCAATATTAAACATATTGCATTTGAAAATGAAGGCGTTTTCAATTGAACTAGATCAAATAATTTATATTTTAAACCTTATGGATATATCGAAAGTGAAGAAAATAATTATCAAAGTGAAATAAATAATGTTGTTAGATTATTAACTTTTACTAATCCTGCTCCTTATGATATATTAGTTGCAAGAAGTAATATTAATGATTATCAAAAAGATATATTAATTAAAGTATTTGATTCATTAACTAAAGAAGAAAATACTTTTGGAAATTATACAGGGTACAATAAAGTAAAAAGTATTAATTTTGAAACTTTTAAAAAATATGTAGAAATGCAAAACAATGCACAAAAACAATAACTTAATAGAGATAAAAGATTTAACTATCAAATATAAAAATAATAAAAATAATACTTTTGAAAATATAAATTTAAACATTGAAAAGGGCTCAATAGTCGCTTTTGTAGGAGAATCTGGAGTTGGAAAAACTTCTTTTTTCCATTCTCTGTTGAAAGATTTAGAAATAGTAAAAGGAAAAATAGAAATTTTCAATAAAAATATTTACGAATTAGATAAAAAAGAATGAAAAAAAATTTTGAAAAATATGTCTTATTTGAACCAAAATCCTATTCTTATTAATCATGAGAATGTTTTTAACAATATACTTAAAGCTAATATAATTTTTAAAAATAAATTTTGTTCTTTTTTTAGAATTCATCCTAAAAATATTAAATTAAAAATTTTTGAATTATTAGATAAATTAAATCTTATTGAAAAGGCTTTTACTATAGTGGATGAATTAAGTGGCGGACAAAAACAAAGAGTAGAAATAATTAAAGCTTTAATTAGAAATAGTGAAATACTTCTAGCTGACGAACCTACTGCTAATTTAGATTATTTTTCTTCAAGAGATGTAATAAATTTATTTTTAAAAATTAAACATGAATATAAAAAAACAATATTACTAAACATTCATGATTTAAGTTTGATAGATGAAAATTTTGATAAAGTAGTAGTTTTTAAAAATAAACAAATAAATGGTATTTTTGACAAAGAAAATATAGATATAGATGAGATTAAAAAATGTATTTAAAAATTAAACTGTTTTTACAAAAACACCTATTTTATAGATATATTAGTAAAAATAATGTTACATATTTAAAATCAAAAATATTATTAAAACATTTATTAATTATTTTGGCAATTTTTATTTTAATAACAACTATTTCTTTGTTAAATTTAAGTTTAAATATTAATGAATTTGGATTAAATGTATTTAAAAATAATTTGGTAAATATTTTTAAATTTAGTGAGAAAAGTTCATATATTTTAGGTAATGAAAATTCCAATTTATGAATTTTATCTATCAATTATTTATGAATTACTATCAAATATACATTAGTTGGTTCTTTTTTAGGTTTCATTATAGCATTAACAACTAGCTATATCACCAGTAAAAATAATTTAAAAAATTTTTTAAGAATTCCTTTTTCCATCATTATTATCTTTTTAAGATCTATTCCTGAACTAGTTTTTATAACTATATTTACTAACTCATTTAATAGTTATTTAGCAATAGTTTTAGTTTTCTTTTGATTCTCTTGATTATGGCTTCATAAATATTATTTAGAAATGTTTAATTCTCTTAACTATAAAGAAATATATCTTTTGAAAAAATTAGGCAATAATAACTTTAAAATTTTTTTTAATTATATTTGGCCAAGAATTAGCAATAGGATAATCGCACAATTTTTATATTCTTTTGAATCAAACATTAGATGATCATCAATATTAGCTACACTAGGGCTAGGAGGAATAGGGACACTAATTTATTATGGTTCCTACTCATCTTTTAGATTAAATGAATTAGGAATACCATTTGTTATTTTGTTCATTTTTATAGTTTTTTTAGAATTATTTAATTTTATTTTTTTAAATTTTATTTTGAGAAATAAATCTGCTTTTTATACACAAAAAAGATATTTAAATAGTGTTAATAAAACAAAATATATATGTAGTTGAAAATTTTATTTTAATTTGTTGCTTTTATTAATGCCATTGATATTAACAATTTACGTTTTAATAACAATTGACTATACTTCTTTAAATCTTTATTCATCCAAAAATATTTTTGTTTCTTTTTTCAATCCTGATTGATCAGTTTTTGATGCTCTATCAAAAGATATTAACTTGAATCCATTTTTACAAATACTACAAACTATTCTTTTTTCAACTTTTATAAGTTTGTTATCTTTAATATTAACAATTACTTTTCTTCCATTGTTTAGTAGATTGTTATTTAATAAATACTATGTTTTATTCAATAAGATAATAATGACGTTTTTAAGAATAATACCGGTAATAATTTTCTTTTTTATACTAAATACTTTATTTTTTTCGCCTTTAACTTTACTATTACTAATTTTAACTTTTCATCAAATAACAGTACTAACTAAGTTATTTAGCGAAATGATAGATAAATTTAATAAAAATGATTATCATAATTTAAAAATACAAGGATACAGTAAAAGCAAGATATACTTTTTATTTTTAATTCCTTCAATAAAACATGAATTAATTTCTATATTTATTTTTTATTTAGAAATTAATTTTAGAAATTTATTAACGTACAGTATTTATTCACAAAATGAATTAGTATTAGGTTCTAAAATTAGTTATTTTTTAAATGAAAAATTTTTAGATTTAAACAAAGCTTTTTCTTATGTATGAATATCAACTTTTACAATAATTTCTATTAATTTAATTAAATATCTAATTCATAATAGACTTAATAAAGTTAAATTATGGCCTTTAAAATTGATAAAAATTAACTTTTTCAATATTTAACTTTTATTTTATTAATCATTAATATTGATTATTTTTCTATAATAAAAAACATGAATAAATATGAGTTAGTTTCAAGCTATCAACCTGCCGGAGACCAGCCTAAAGCAATTAATGAATTAGTTAATAATATAAAAAATGGCGTCAAATATCAAGTTCTTGAAGGAATTACTGGTTCTGGAAAAACATTTACTATTGCAAATGTAATAAAAGAATTTAATAGACCAGTATTAGTTCTTTCGCATAATAAAACCTTAGCTTCTCAACTTTATACGGAATTAAAAGGATTTTTCCCAAATAATAAAGTTGAGTATTTTGTCTCATATTTTGACTATTATCGTCCAGAATACTATCACGTAGCTAGTGATTCTTATAGTGAAAAAGTTTCTCAAAATAATGCTGAATTAGATGCAATGAGAATGTCTTCTGTTAATTCCTTGTTAACAAGAAACGATACTATAATTGTTGCATCAGTTTCTGCTATTTATGGTGCTTTAAATCCTGAAGAATATCAAGATAATTTTTGAGAAATACATATAGGAATGAAAATAAAAAGAGAAGAATTTTTAAGAAGATTAATTATTCTTCAATATCAAAGAAATGAAATAGATTTAGGATGAGGAACATTTAGTTCAAAAGGCGATAACGTATTTATTAATTTTTCCTCAAATGAAAATTTTATTGTTAGAGTTGAATTTTTTGGAGATGAAATTGAAGATATAACTTTAATTGATCCTATTACTAAAAACCCTATAAAAAAGGTAGAAAAACAAATTATTTTTCCCGGACAAGCATATACTGTTTCTAGAGACATAATAAAAGAAGCTTGTGAAAAAATCTATCATGAAATGAAAGAAAGAATCAAATATTTTGAAAATAATAATCGTTTATTAGAAGCTCAGAGAATAAAAGAAAGAACCGAAAAAGATATTGATTCATTAGAAGAATTTGGCATTTGCTCTGGAATTGAAAATTATGCCTTATATATGGATAAAAGATTGCCAGGTCAAAGACCTTATACGTTATTAGATTATTTTAAAGATAAAAATCCTCTCTTGATAATTGATGAATCTCACATGATGATACCACAATTAGCAGCAATGTATCGCGGTGATCACGCAAGAAAAAAAACTTTAGTAGAATATGGTTTTAGATTGCCTAGCGCACTAGATAATAGACCCTTACAATTAGAGGAATTTGAAAAATATTTTGATTTTCAAACCATATATATATCAGCAACTCCCGCTGATTATGAATTAAATAAAACTGAAGGCGTAATTATACCTTTGTATGTTAGACCGACAGGTTTATTAGATCCAGTAATTGAAGTGAGAAAATCTGAAAATCAAGTTGAAAATATTTACGATGAAATTCAAAAACAAAAAATAAAAAATGAAAGAACATTAATTCTCACAACTACTAAAAGATTAGCAGAGGAATTAACTAGATATTTTTTAGAAAGAAATGAAAAAGTAGCCTATATTCATTCAGAACATAAAACTTTTGAAAGAAATAATATTTTAAGAAAACTAAGAACAGGAACTTATGATACTGTTATAGGAATAAATCTGCTTAGAGAAGGCATTGATCTTCCCGAAGTAAGTTTAATTATTGTTTTAGATGCAGATAAAGAAGGATTTTTAAGATCTACTAAGAGCTTAATACAAATAGCCGGTAGAGCAGCTAGAAATGCTAATGGTAGAGTTATATTTTATGCTGATAATTTAACTAATAGTATGAAAGAATGTATAGAAGATAATTTATACAAACGTAGTTTACAAATCTCATATAATAGAGAACATAATATTATTCCAAAAACAATTCAAAAACCAATTCCTGAGTTAATTAATGGTAATAATCAACTAATTAATAACGTTCAACAATTTTTAAATGCTAAAGATAAAAAAGAAAAAACAACCTTAACTAAAAAAGAATTAATAGCCGAACTAACTAAACAAATGCAAGAAGCTACTAGAGTTTTAGACTATGAAAAAGCTATTGAATTAAGAGATATGATTTTTGAATTAAGAGAAACTAAATAACCTATAAAAAAGGCTTATTAGTAAAATAGAATAAGAGGATATATGTCTAATAAAGATGAAATTAAAATAAAAGGTGCTAGAGAGAATAATTTGAAAAATATTTCTTTATCTATACCTAAAAATAAACTAGTAGTTTTCACAGGTCTTTCTGGAAGCGGTAAATCTTCTTTGGCTTTCAATACGATTTATGAAGAAGGACGCAGAAGATATATTGATAGTTTAGGAAGTTATGCAAGAATGTTTTTAGGAGGAACAAGTAAACCAGATGTAGATTCAATTGAAGGCTTAAGCCCTTCAATTTCTATTGAACAAAAAACAACACATAATAATCCAAGATCAACAGTAGGGACAGTAACTGAAATTTATGATTATTTTAGATTACTTTTCGCAAGAATTGGTATTCCCTATTGTTCTAATCATAAAATTCCTATTGCTACTCAAACTAATAAAGACATTATAAATACCATTTTCAAAATGAAAGAAGGAACAAAATTTTACATTCTTTCTCCTATTGTTGCTGGAGAAAAAGGTACATTTGCCAACTTGATTGAAAAATTAAGAAAAGATAATTTTATAAGAATTAAAGTAGATGGAGAAATTAAGAGATTAGACGATAACATAATTCTCGAAAAAAATATCAAGCATACAATAGATATAGTAGTTGATAGATTAGAGTTAAAAGAAG